>CAXTPY010000042.1:0-14512 GCA_964246195.1 uncultured Acidobacteriaceae bacterium
CCCCGAGTACATCCTCACCCTCACCGGCGTCCTCCTCATGCTCGCCGAGCCCGTCCTCCGCCCCACCGCCTCGCGCAGACCCCTGGGCTGGCTGGCCATCCTCGGCACCTCCGCCGCCGGCCTCGCAAGCCTCTACCAGTTCCGCATTACCAAGATCTCCGGCCCCGTCACCGCCTTCTCCGGCACCATCCAGGTGGACGCTTTCTCCGTCTTCTTCCACCTCCTCATCGCCTCCATCGTCCTGGTCACCCTGCTCGTCTCGCTCGACTACTTCGAACCCGGTCCCTCACGCGAGCGCCTCCAGACCGCAAACACTAGCCAGCAACTCCAGGCCGAAGCCTCCTCCTCCCACGCCGGCGAGTACTTCGCGCTCTCCCTCTTCGCCGCCACCGGCATGATGCTCATGACCTGCTCGGTCGAACTCCTCATGGTCTTCGTCGGACTCGAGATCTCCTCCATCGCCACCTACATCCTGTGCGGCTTCCGCAAAGGTATCGCCACCGGCTCCGAGTCCTCGCTGAAGTACTTCCTGCTTGGCTCCTTCGCCACCGCCTTCTTCCTATATGGCATCGCCCTCACCTTCGGAGCCACCGGCTCCACCTCCATCCCCGCCATCGCCGCCGCCATGGGCGCTACCGCCACCCCGCGCCTGGCCTTCCTCGCCCTCGCTATGATCCTCATCGGCCTGGGCTTTAAAGTCTCAGCCGCGCCCTTCCACGTCTGGACCCCCGACGTCTATCAAGGCGCCCCCGCTCCCGTCGTCGGCCTGATGTCCACCGCGCCCAAGGCCGCCGCCTTCGCCGTCCTGCTCCGCATCACCTTCGCCGCGTACGGTTCCATGCAGCCCCGCTGGGCCGTCCTCCTCTGGATCCTCGCCGCCCTCTCGATGACCCTCGGCAACCTCGGCGCCCTCCTCCAGCGCGACGTCAAGCGCATGCTCGCCTACTCCTCCATCGCCACCGCCGGCTACATCCTCGTCGCCTTCACCGCCCTCCCGCAGGACGCCATCACCGCCGCCGCCTTCTACACCGCCGCCTATGCCGCCATGAACCTCGGAGCCTTCGCCGTCATCACCCAGGTCTCCGGCTACGACGAGACCTCGAACTCCCTGGACGACCTCTCCGGCCTCGCCTACCGCCGCCCCGTCCTCGCCGCGCTGCTCGCCTTCTTTCTGCTCTCGCTCATCGGCATACCCTTCACCGGAGGCTTCTTCGGCAAGTTCTATGTCTTCTCCGCCGCGCTGCGCAACGGTCACGTGTGGCTCGCCGTCCTCGGCCTGCTCAACTCCGGCGTAGCCTGCTTCTACTACCTCCGCCTGCTCGCCACCCTCTACTCCCACCCCGCCGGCGCCAGCCCAGCGCCAGATCGCTCCAGCTTCAAACTAGCTCACTCCGACCTAGGCTCAGCCCCTGTCCCGCGCACAGAGGTCTCTCCCACAGTCGCCTTCCCCGCCGCCCTCGGTCTGGCCGCTACCGCCCTAGCCACCCTCGCCCTGGGTATCCTGCCGAACCACTTCCTGTCGCTCGCCGGAAGAGCCAACGCCGCAGCCCTCCAGCCCGTGCCTGCCGCGGCACCCATCACCGCCAAGCGCTAGCGCAGGCTCTGCATCGGCAGTGCCTCCACTTCCCCTCACCCCATCCAGCTACGTGCCGCAAAGGGTAGCAACCCGTGGCTCAGGGACGGAGTAGCCCCCGCAGGCTACGGTAGGGCGTGCTGGAGAGCACCTTTCCGCCCTAAAGAATTGTGACAGGCCGCCGCCAGCCACCTTCGCCAGAGTGCCCTTGTATCCATGGGGCCAGCCCGAACAGGACCATCATCGACTGGAAGTTCGCACGCAAGAATCAAACTCCAGGTACTGAATCGCACGGTCGTTATACTAGCTTGCGAGTGCGGTGGATTGCGCAGCAGTTCTGGGGTCGACTTTAGTAAGGAGCGTGCCCCGTCGCAGTTCCCTCTCTTTGATGATGACGAAGAAGACCGGCACCAGGATCAGGACGTGGACGGTTGAGGTAATCATGCCGCCTACGATGGGCGCGGCGATGGGTTTCATGACATCTGAGCCAATGCCCGATTCCCATAAGATGGGCGCGAGACTTGCAAGCACCGCGCACACGGTCATCAGCTTCGGCCTGAGCCTGTGCACGGCGCCTTCGATCGCTGCCGCCTCCACGTCTGCGTTCGTCAGGAGAGCTCCCGCGTCGAGTCTATGGGCAAGCGCCTCGTTAAGATAAAGCACCATGACCACGCCGGTCTCGACGGCGATTCCGAAGAGAGCGATGTAGCCGACCGCAACCGCCACGCTGAAGTTGTCATGGAGCAGCCACTGGAGAAGCAGGCCGCCCGATAAGGCATAGATGGTCGGAAAGATGAGTACGAGAGCTTCTGTCACCGAGTGAAAGACAAGGTAGAGAAGTAAGAAGATAATAAAGAAGACGATAGGAAGAATCAGTTCAAGGCGCCGCCTGGCGTGTAACTCGAGTTGGTACTCACCGGACCATTGGTAGGAATATTTTGCCGGAAGCACTAGCTTGCTTTGCAGGATTTTTGTGGCCTGACTTACAAATCCTCCGTAGTTACTTGTCTTCAGGTCGATGTAGATATATCCGGTAAGCCTTCCATCCTCGTCACGGATCATCGCCGGGCCGCGGGAGTAGGATATTTTCGCCACCTGGCCCAGGGGAATCTGCGCTCCCGAAGGAGTTCCGATCAACACTCCGCGCATCGCGTCGACGTTGTCGCGGAAGGCGCTTTGGTAACGGACATTGATGGGATAGCGCTCGCGGCCTTCTATGTTCTCGGCAATGTTCTGACCTCCGATACCGGAGGAGATGGCAGTTTGAACGTCCGCGATGGTGAGACCGTATCGCGCGGCCTCTGGGCGATTCACCTCCACGTTGATATAGAAGCCCTGAGCGATCTTCTCCGTAAAGATGGATCGCAGTTGCGGCATTGCTGAGAGCACGTTTTGTATCTGAGAAGCGAGTTGCTCGATGCCGTCGGCAGCCGGACCCTGCACCTTGATACCTAGAGGTGTCTTGATCCCGGTGAGTTCCATGTCTAAGCGATTCTCAACCGGCATCGTCCAGGTGTTCGAGAGTCCGGGGATCTGCAGTTTGTCGTCCATCTGCTGAAGGAGCGTTTCGTAGGTGACGCCTGCGGGCCACTGCGCGCGCGGCTTGAGCATGACGGTGGTGTCGCACATATCGAGCGGTGCGTTATCGGTAGCGCTGTCGGAGCGGCCGACCGAGCCGAAGACGCTCCTGACCTCAGGGAAAGTGCGCAGGACGCGGTCCTGTTCCTGGAGCAGCGAAGTTGCCTGCCCGACCGCGATACCTGGAAGCGCGGTGGGCATGTAGAGCGTGGCGCCTTCGTAAAGAGGAGGCATGAACTGGCTCCCCAGCCGCCAGGCGAGCGGTAGGGTGACGAGAAGGAAGGCAAGGTTGATCAGGAGCGTCAGCGTGCGATTGCGGAGGCAGAACTTCAAGACGGGAAGGTAGAGCGCCTGGGTAAAGCGTGAGATCGGGTTTGCGCTTTCAGGGCGCAGGCGGCCTCGTATCAGCATGACCATCAGCACCGGGACGAGCGTGATTGCGAGGATCGACGACGAACCAACGGCCAGGGTCTTGGTCCAGGCGAGCGGCCGGAACATGCGTCCTTCCTGGGCCTCCAGCAGGAAGACGGGCAGGAAGGAGACCACGATGATCAGCAGCGAAAAGAACAGCGCCGGCCCCACCTGCTTGGCGGATTGGATCAGGATGTTGCGGCGTTCGGGCTCGGAGACCGGTGTCTTATCGTTCTCCTGGCGTTCGGCGAGGTGACGGTAGCCATTCTCTACCATAAGAATCGAAGCATCGACCAGTACGCCGATGGCGAGGGCGAGGCCTCCGAGAGACATGATGTTGGATGAAACGCCGAGCAGGTAGATAGGTATAAAAGAAATTAACACAGCAATGGGAAGAGCGATGATGGCGATCAGCGCCGAACGGAAGTGAAAGAGGAAGATCACGACAACTACGCTGACAATGATTGCCTCTTCCAGTAAGTCGCGTTCAAGGGTTGTGATGGAGGCATGGATTAGATCGGAGCGGTCATATCCCGCAAATATCTCTACACCGGGCGGTAGCGACGATGCTATTTCATGTAACTTGCTCTTGACTCCTTCAATGACGTTCAAGGCGTTCATGCCCTGTCGCATGACGATGATGCCACCTACCGTCTCTCCTTCTCCATTCCACTCCGCGACTCCCTCGCGAATGTCGGGTCCGAAGCTCACCATGCCCAGGTCCCGCACCAGCACTGGCGTTCCGTTCCTGCTACCCACGGCAACTGTCGCCAGATCGTCCAGCGAGCGCAGGTAGCCAAGGCCTCGGATCATATATTGCGCACCGGTAAGATCGAGAACGCGTCCCCCGACCTCATTTGTACTGGCCTTCACGCGGTCGATCACCCTGGAGAGGGGAATATCGTAGGCGCGCAGCTTATTGGGATCGAGCTGTACCTGATACTGCTTGACGAAGCCTCCGATCGTCGCCACCTCGGCTACGCCGGGAACCGTCTCCAGGCTATATCGCAGGTGCCAATCCTGAAGCGATCTCAGGTCCGCAAGGCTAAGATTGTGACTCTTATCCACGAGGGCATACTCATAGATCCAGCCCGCGCCGGTCGCGTCGGGGCCGAGTACAGGATGGACGTTCGCGGGCAGCCGGCCGCTGATCTGCTCCAGATACTCGATCACACGCGAGCGAGCCCAGTAGACGTCCGTGCCATCCTCGAAGACGACGAAAACATACGAATCGCCAAGCATCGTCTGCGCGCGCACCGCCTTGACATGCGGCGCGGCCAGCAGGCTGGTGACGATGGGGTATGTCACCTGATCTTCGATGACGTCGGGCGGTTCCCCGGCCCAGCTCGTATGCACGATCACCTGGACATCGGAGATGTCCGGCAGCGCGTCTAGGGGAACGTGCCGCAGCGACCAGAAGCCCGCCAGCGCCAGCAGCAACACTCCGGCGAAGACCAGAAAACGATTCCGCGCACAGGCTTCGATGATTCGAGAGATCACGTCTACATGCCTCCCGTCGCGCTGACGCGCAGTTGCCTCAAGGCGAGTATCTGGCCGCCCTTTTCTACTGTGACGGTCACCTGCCATGTGCCCCCTGAGTCGAGACGGCCGCTGCCCTCGTACATGCCGTTCGCTCTCTCCGTCAGTCTGGTCGTCATGTTCATCGCAGCCATTCCCATGGAGGCCATCGCAGGCATGTAGAACGTGGCGGTGACCTCGGCTCCCGAGATAAAAGTTCCATGTGTATCTTTTACGGTTACATGAAATACGTTGTTGCCTCTTTGCGCTGGGTTCGGATCGGTTGAGAGCTCAACCATGGGCTGAGGACCCTTTGGGCCTTCACCTTGCGCGGAGCCGCCCCCCCCAGGCGGTGGCAGGAACGATCCAGCAGCGGCTTGCAACTGGCTTTCGGAGTCGATCAGAAAGTTTGCCGACGTGACGACCTTTTGGTGCGCTGTCAAACCCCGGAGAACGATGAACTCGTCGCCGGCTCTCGCCCCCACCGTAACCTCTTTCGGCTGCAAACGGCCATTGCCTAGATCGAGGAAGACAATCTGCCGCGTGCCCGATTGCAGAACCGCCGTAGCGGGCACCGTGAGCGCGCGGCCCATGCCTGCTTTCAGCTCGACGTTCACGAACATCCCAGGCTTCAGCCTCAGTCCGGCATTCGCCACTGCGAGACGCACGCGAACCGTTTGCGTCGCAGGATCGACCTGCGGGAGGACCTCCTCGACCCGGCTGGCGAACACCTGTCCCGGGTAGGAGTCGACGGTAATGCGCGCCGCATCTCCGGGCTTCAGCCGGCCGACCTGATCCTGGAAGACCTGCGCATAAACCCATACCCGGGAGAGATCGGCGATGGCGTAAAGGCGCGTCGAAGGTTCCACATACATGTTAGGCAGAGCGTTGCGTTCCGTAATGTACCCGGATACGGGCGAGTCGATGGTGATGTCCGTAACCGGCTGACCGCTGGCCTTCAGCTTGTCCAGCTCTCTCTGCGGAATCTCCCACTGCCGGAGCCTCTGTTCCGCGGCCGCGGCGAGCGCCTCTGCGCCGGCAGCCACGCCGCCGACGGTGCTGCTGCCGAGAACTCTCTGGTTCTGTCGCGCCAGCAGGAGCTCCTGTTCGGTCGCGACGAGATCCGGACTGTACACAGTGAACAGGGGCTCGCCTGCGCGAACGTACTGGTAGATGACATTCGCGAAGACCTTGCGCAGGTAGCCCGTGAACCGCACCTGGACGTATGACACCAGACGCTCATCGATATCTACATTCCCGGTAGCGAGGATGTCGTCGCTCACCTGCTTCAAGACGACCTCCCCGACTTGCACTCCGATGCTCTGCATACGTTCAGGCGTGAGTTGTACCGCGGCCAAGGCGGGAGCCGCGCTCTGCATGGCCACGCTGCGCGAGTCTGTCGACGCTTGTGCGGCT
This sequence comes from uncultured Acidobacteriaceae bacterium, assembly GCA_964246195.1. Taxonomy (GTDB): domain Bacteria; phylum Acidobacteriota; class Terriglobia; order Terriglobales; family Acidobacteriaceae; genus Edaphobacter. The sequence goes on from CAXTPY010000042.1 coordinate 6,497, forward strand.
GCGTTCGCTGGCGGCCCGGAGGCCTCCGGCAGCATCTGCGCGGAGCTCGCCGTGTGGGGTTCGAAGCGCGTCCGCATAGCTTCGGTGCGATACAGCAGGAAGCCCACCGCAGCCGCGAAGATCGCAAGCCAAACCAGCGAGATCCTCAGCACATATTTATTCATCGCAGAGTCCCTCCCGTCAGCGCCTCAAGATGAGCTACGGCCGTTTCGTGGTCGGCGAGGGTCTTCAGGTATTCCAGCTTCAGATCGAGCAGCGCCGTAAAGCTTTTAAGGACCTGGGGAAGTAGTTCCCGGCCGGCAGCGTAGGAGCTCAGCGTGGTCTTGTACGCTGCCTCCGATTGTGGAACGAGCCCGTCGCGATACTCGGTCAGGAGTTCGGCGTCGCTGACCGCCACGACGTACTGCTGCTGTGTGGCTGCGAGCTGCTGCTGGAGCTGCGCGTCGAGAGCCTCTCGCGATTGCCCCAGCATCTCGGCGGCCTCGGCGATCTCCGCATCGACCCGCCGCTTGCGGGTCAGACGGAGGTCCAACGTCAGCACATAGTAATCGCGGTACTTGCGATCCGTGTTCTCGTACATATATGCGAGCTCGAAATCGGGCTTCCTCCCCCGGGTTGCCGAGGCGAGACGCGCCTCCTGCTCGCGTGCAGAGCTCTCTCCGGCCTCGATCTCAGGATTGCGCGCGCGCACCAGGCTGAGAAGTTCTGCGGAAGTGAGCTTCAGCGTAGTCTCCTGCAGCTCCTCCGCGACGATGTCGACTGAAGCCTGATCGCGGTGCAGGAGTCCCTTCAGTTGAGCTTCGAGCTTGCCCCGCTCCCGGTGGTGCTGCGTAATCTCACGAAGCAGCTTGGTCTGTTCCAGCTGCGCCTCGATCACATCCTGCTGCATACCCTGCCCGACCTGGTAGCGTGCGAGCGCGTCCTGAGCAAGCTGCCTCAGCACGGCTTGGTTCTGCTCGAGGATGCCGAGGGTCTGCTGCAGGTACGCGAGTTGCAGATACGTCACGTTCACAGCCTCGGCGACATCTTTTTTCGTCACCTCGATCTCTGCGTGTTGCGTATCGGTCTGGCGCTCGGCCACCTGGCCGCGGAGGCGCAGCTTGCCCGGGTAGGGCAGCTCCTGTGAGGCCCCCACGCCGAGATAGGCGAAGCCACTGTTGGTGTATCCGGCCAACGGCCTGGGGCTGCCCACGCTGAACTGCTGCACGGTAAGCTTCGGATCGGGCAGCGTGGTTACCTGCCTCGCTGCGTAGGTCGCCGCCTTCCAGGCGCGGTCGGCTGCGGCTACTTGTGAGTTGTTCGCCTGCGCCTCTGCAAGAAGCTGGACGAGAGGCGTAGGCAACTCTGGCTTTTCCTGCGCGGAAGCGGGCAAGGACGTCCCCACCACCAGGACAGACCAGCAAAGGGCTACCTTCATGGACGGTTCTCCTATCTCGGAAACACTTCGGGGCCGGGCGCAGGGAGGCAGCCCGGGACGGAATGCGAGGCGAGGAGAGAGCTAGATTCGAAGGTTCGAGATGGAAGGAGGCGGGGCCTTGGGAGGAGAGCCGCGCACAGCCTGGAGCCGAGTCGCGGAGCCTGATCGGGGGCCCATGAGAGCGGGAGCCAGGGTTCGAGCGGCCGGCAGCAAAACGGGATTCGGAACAGCCGTCCTGGCATCGAGCGCGGCGGCCTGGACGTCACTCAACGTCTTGTGACAGCAGCCGTGCGAGGCAGGCATCTCCATGTCCCCGCACTGGCTCTTCATCATGCGGCAACAGGCGAGTTCAGCAGCGCTCATCGGCGCATCCGCTCTCATGCACGCCATCACGGGAGACAAACATGCGAGCAGCAACAGAGCCAGCACCGCGATGGCGCGAAGGCACTTCATATCATCCCAGTCTACGCCAGCATCGAGTACCTCGCGGCGACCCGGCTCGCACCATCCTGACGCGACGTCCTCCTCGCGTTCCTCTTCAACCCAGCGAAGCGAGCTCCTTGTTCGCATCGGCCGCCACGGGAGAGTTCGGCGCCAACGTGGCCGCCTTCTTCAGATGGAGCGTCGCGCTGCTCTTGTCATTCAGCTTGCTATAGGTCATCCCGAGGTGGTACTGCATGGTCGGGTCGTCCGGAGCGGACTTCACCGCCTCTTCCAGAAGATCCCTCGCCGAGTAGTACGTTCCATGCTGGTAGTAGGCCCATCCCAGCGTGTCCGCGGTGCTCGGCGCGTTCGGCAGCAGGCGCCTCGCAGTCTGCGCGAGAGACAAAGCCACATCCGGGCTCTGTCCCGTCTCGATCATCAGGTAAGCTAGGTTGTTCGCGGCGACAGGCTGGTCCGGCTGCAAGGCGAGCGCCTGTTTGTAGTAGGTCATCGCCTTCTCCTTGTCACCCTGCGACTGTACAAGCGAGCCCAGCATCGCGTTCGCGTCGGCATCCTTCGGGTGGGCGGCGATCCACTGCTGCCAAGCTGAAACTGCTTTGCCCGGATCGCCATTCGCGATCACAGCGCGGCTGTAGATCATCACTGCCGACTCATCGTTCGCGTTCAGCTTCAGGGCCTGGTCCGCGCTGGCCAAAGCCCCGGCCTTATCCGTTGTGGCCAGCTGGAGCTCCGCGAGCTGGTCGTACAAAGGACCGAACTGGGGCAGCTTCGCGATCTGCGCCTTGGTCCTCGCAATAGCCTTCTCGGGCTGCTTGGCCCGCATATCCAGGATGTTCAACAGCTGAAGGGCCTGGACCGAACCCGGGTTCTCCTCAAGCGCTTGCTCGAGCAGAGGCTTCGCCTGCGCCACATGTTCCTGTTCAAGCAGAAGCTGGCCTAACTCCAGATTGCCGGCCGCGCTGCTCGGATTCAGCTTCAACGCCTGACGGAAATCAGTCTCTGCCCTGTCCTTCTGGTTCTGGTTTGCCTCTGCGATACCGCGCCAGAGGTACGGATTCGCATACTGCGGCGCGATCGACATCGTCGTATTCGCCACCTGCGAAAGCAGGTTGTAGTCCTTGCGCCCGAGGGCGATCTGAGCCAGGCCATCCTGCGCTTCGACACTGCGCGGAGCGATCAGCGCCGCATCTTTGTAGCTCTGCTCCGCTACGCTCACATTCCCGGCGGCGCCGGCCGCCCGCCCCAGCCACAGCTTTACCTCCAGGCTCTGAGGATTGTTCTTCGCAGCCTTCTGCAGAACTCCCATGGCCTCGTCGTTCTTGCCATCGTTCAGCAGCAGCATGCTGTTGAGAACGGCCACCTCGGGGTCCGCGCCGTCGGACTTCAACAGCTCCGCTACCTCGGACTTCGCCTTGGGCACATCGTGCTTAGCCAGCAGAATCCGTGTGTACGCAATCTTCAGCGGAGCGCTCTTGGGATCCTTGCTGACCAGCCCGGCGTACACCGTCTCCGCCCGATCCACCTGCCCTGTGCTCATGTAGTAGCTGCGGAGCATGTTGGCGCCCTGCGGCGTCGAGCCGAGCTCGGTCGCGGTCTGCAGCAGCGTCTGTTCCGCCTCCGCCTTCTGTCCATGCTCCAGGTACAACTGCGCCAGGGCGCCCCGGGCCGCGATGTTCTTCGGATCGCCGGCGATCGCTCCCTTGATCTGCTCGATCGCCGCCGCCACATCGCCCTTCTTCGCGAGCAGAGAGGCGAGCACGAGGTGCGCGTTGACGTTCTTCGGATCCAATTCAACAGCCTTACGAAGCTGATCCTCCGCGTTCCCGGCCGTGTTGGGGCTGGAGCTCTCGATCATGCCGAGCGTCGCGTGGAACGAAGCCCGCCCGGGGTCCAGGCTTAGGGCTTTATTGATGTCGGTCAAGGCGGTCGCGCGATCGCCCTTCATCGCCGCGGCCGTCGCCAGCAGAGCATACGCATCGGCGTTGTTGCTGTCGATCGCAAGTACCGCATTCGCCTGGGCGACAGCTCGGTCGGAGGCCCCGCCCGCCAGCAGCAGGTTGCCCAGATCGATTCGCGCCTTCACGTTCGAGGGCTGCAGATCGACCGTGCGGCTTAGCTCCGCATAGGCCTGCATCACCGCTTCCGTCTTCAGGAAGGTCTTCGCCAGCTCATAGTGCGCGGCGGCGAAGTTGTGGTCGATCTTCAAGGCGTTCGATAGCTGAATCGTCGCCTCTTTGTACTTTCCCTGGTCGTAGTAGCGGGTCCCGCTCTCCAGGTACTTCTGCTTCGCCACATTCGGGTCCCGATGGCAGCCGCCGAGAAGAAGCGCCGCCAGAGCGGACGAAAGCAACCCCCCTGTGACCTTCATCGTGTGCATTCTAGTTAGAATCATCATGGTTCTTCCTCAATCCATCCTGGACGACACATCGCGTCCTTATCTTCGGGCACCGTCGTAGGGCACGGCAACATCTTGGGGCGCGGCAACTTCGCTTCTGCTGGGTGGGTGCGATCAGCATACGCCTAGTCGGGGAGGAACCGGGGCAGCATAGGCGCGAGCCGGCTGGTGAAACGGATCGCGCGCTCCCGGGCCTGGTCCACCGTCTCCCCATTGGTCACTACGGTTGTCACGCGCACCAGCGCGCCGTCGGTTCGATTCAGCCGGATGGCGTCGGCGATCAGATAATACTTCGCCAGATACTCGTTCGCTACGCTGCGCCCGTGCGCCTGGTACCAATAAATGACGAACTGGCGCGTCGTCCCATCGCTGATGACGTACTCCCCCACGTGGTATCGCCTCTGGTCCTCGGCCGTGAGGTACACATAGCGGGAGGATTGGAAGGTCCAGCCAGCTCCCGGAAGGCAGTTTTGCGGAGAGTGAATCGACTGACCGCTCCGCTGCGTGGGGAAGTACCCGATGAACAGGCCCACCGGGGCTCGGCCCAGGACGCTCTGGTCGCCGCCCGACGCGGGCATCGCGGAAGCCGACACACCTTGGTAGGGTGAGCCACCCGTCTGCCCCCCCGTGTAGGTATAGAGGCGGCTGAGAAAGTCTCCCTTGCCCAACACGGCCAGAACATCGTCCGCAATCGTCAGGTCACGCCCGGTCCAGCCACCGAAATCTTCAGGCAGCGTCGCCAGAGGAGCCGTGGGCGGTACCCGGTCAGCGTCCCCGCGCGTGTTCAGCAGAACCGCCGTCAACACCATCAGGAGCAGCGCCATCCAATATCGTGGAGTTCTCATGCGCTCCTCTGCCTCCACTTTGCCGTGCGGGAGAGCCCGAAGTCCATCGCCTTGTGGACCAGGTACAGGCAGGAGAGCGAGACCAGGAACATCACCCATCCGGAGAACTCGTGAAAGAAGCCCAGCGCCTTGTCTGGGTCCCAGTACTGCACGCACAGTCCGGTACCCACGATGCGCGCGGCGTTGGCCAGCACCGCGATCGGCACGCTGGCCAGCGCGAGCGCCACCCGACGCGCCGTCGTGCGCTCCATGAAGTAGCCATAAAAGACCGCCAGCGTGAACAGGCTCATCAGCGAACGAATGCCGCTGCATGCCTCCGCCACCTCCAGCTTCATCACCGGAAGCTCGATCACGTTGCCTTCATGCAGCGTGGGAACACCCAGCAGGGGAAGCACATCGCTCGCCAGGCTCGAAGCGAGCAGCTGCAGAGGAAAGGTTATCTGGTTGAAGACAATGGCCGGGAAAGGGATCGCTAGAAGCAGCACAAGCAACGGGAAGCGCACCACGCGCAGCACCTCCGCGCCCCACAGCGTCCACACCAGCCCGGTCAGCAGCAGCAGAAACGAGATACGCGAGAGGAACAGATCCGCGCCGTAGATTCCCAGGACAAGCACGCCAAGTCCCAGACCGACCAAGGAAAGGCCGCGCCAGGCCTGACGCACAGGGGCCGCGAGAAGCTCCCGGCGCCTGTCCCACAGCAGGAAGAGCGAGAACAGAGGAACCAAGAAGCCGTGGGAGTAGTCCGGCAGGTCGTACCAGTCGAAGACGAGTTTGGCGAAGACCCGGTAATACAGGACCAGCACGGCCGCGATCAGCAGTGCCACGCCCGGCCAATCCACCCTCGGCGCAACTGCATGACCTGGCCGCGAGCCCGGCAGAGCCAGCTCAGGCTCGGGCGGCAGCTCCGCCACTGTCCCCGCCGCCTTTCCATTCAACGTCTTCAAAGCACCATCCTTCGGATCGTAGACTTCTGCTTCGGAATCTCACGCACCACGGCCAGCAGGGATGGCTCAGCCATCGCGGCACTCGCAGCACGGCTGATCATATACGTTCCGAAGGCCGGAAAACCATACTTCATGCTTCCACAAAAGTCGTACAGCGTAATCCCCAGAAAAGGGCCGCGGCGCCGGCATGCGCTGCTACCCTGCTTAGAGCACACGTGAGAGACCTGCCAGCAGGGACGGGCCAACCGACGTCAGAGTCCGTCCTTCAGGACCAAAATGGGCGACAAACAGAGGGTCGGCCCTCGTCTTCGTACGATTTATGTCATCGGTCGTGCCTTATGATGACTGCAGCACCCGGCCTGCGGATGGCCGGCTACGCGGGAGAGAAGGTCTTGCAGGTATGAACTCGAATTCTTCTTCGCTTCAGAGGCAAATGTGGCAGGCAGGCATGGCGCTGGTTCTGCTGGCCTCTATCTCTGCCATCCACCCTGCGCACCTCCGCGCACAGGCCATAGGTCAGGTCCCCGGCACGCCCACGGGTCCGGTCACACCCGCGGCCTCCTCGCTCGTAGATGCGGCCCGCTATATCATCGGTCCTGGAGACACCCTGAACATCACCATCTGGCGCGAGCCTACGCTCTCTGGCGCGGTCCCCGTCCGCCCCGATGGCATGATCTCCATGGTCCTGATCGGAGACCTAAAGGCCGCAGGGTTCACGCCCATGCAGCTCAGCACCAGCATCGCTGACAAGCTGAAAAAGTTCGTCCAGGACCCCAACGTCTCCGTCGTGGTCACCGGAGTCGACAGCCAGCGTGTCTACCTCATCGGAGAGGTCGGTCACGTAGGTCCGATCAATCTGGTCGGAGGCATGTCTCCACTGCAGGCGATCGCGGCGGCCGGAGGTCTCTCACCCTTCGCCAATACCAAGCGTATCTATATACTTCGCGGCCAGCCCGGCAAGCAGTTGAAGATACCCTACAACTACAAGCAGGCGCTCAAGGGGACAGCCAAGCGGGATATTGCCCTCGAGCCCGGCGACACGATTGTGGTGCCATGAACCCACGAAGCATGAGTTCACGAAGAAGCATTCGCCAACTTACCACGTTCGTGACGGCTGCCCTGGCTCTCTGCGCCCACGCCTCCGGTCAGGCCGTTCCCACCGCGACCTCCGGCCTGCCCACCTATAGCCCCGGTCCCAACCTCCCTCTGATGAACGGCGACTACTCCTACGCGCTCACCGCCTCCGAGATCTTGGAGTTCGGCAATACCGGCTCCTCCGGCCTCACCAGCCTCGAAGTCCTCTCCGGCGACGTGGAGTACGTGTCGCCCCACAAGAACAGGCCGTTCAGCATCCTGTACTCCGCCGGCCTCATCTTCTCCAGCTACCAAGGCCAAGGCACCACCGTCTTTCAGAACCTCAGCATCTCCCAGGGCCTCGTCCTCGGTCGCTGGGGGCTCGGGATCTCCGACACGGTCAGCTACCTCCCCGGCTCCCCCACCGTGGGTCTCTCCGGCGTCGCCGGCCTCGGCGACCTCGGCGTGCAGCCTCTCCCCGTAACCGGCGCTCCCGCGCAGAGCCTGCTCACCAACTACGCCAGCCAGGTAGACAACTTCCTCTCCGGAAACGCCTCCCGCGCCCTGAACGCGAAGACCACCCTCAGCGCCACCGGCTCCTACGGCATCCTCGATTTCGTCGATGGCAACGGACTCAACAGCACGGAGTACACCGGAGTCCTGGCGCTCAACCGCCGCATCGACGCGCGCGATAACGCCGGAGTCAACGTCGGCTACAGCGAATTCGCCTTCGGCGGCCTCGGCTCTTTCATCGTCCGGAGCGCCAACCTGGAGTTCGACCGCGAGTGGACCCGCAACTTCTTCACCCAGGTCTCAGGCGGCCCCCAGTACCTCAGCAACTTCAACTCCCCGGCCCTCAACCCCGCGTACTTCGGCGTCTACGGCATCGCCCCGGGG
>CAXTPY010000043.1:0-14405 GCA_964246195.1 uncultured Acidobacteriaceae bacterium
CTGTTGAGCCTCGCGGGTGGGGGCTGGAGCTTGTGGCGGAGGACGCGATTCAGCTGAGAAGCTTCAAGGTGGGGATCGGCAGAGAAATCGAGAGACAAAGCGAAGGCGAGATGCGGGGTTTCTCCACTCCGTCGCGCGATAAAGCCTCGCGGCTCCGGTTGAAATGACAGGTGATGAGTATCCGGTCGCTCAGACAACGCTGTTTAGGAAGGTTGAGGGGTTCAGCGGGTTGCGTGGATGGATGGCGACACCGAGATGGAACGGGCTTTCAGCCCTTGATTCGGCCTGTACTTGTACCTAGCCCTACGGTCTAGGCTGGTCGGGAACGGGCTTTTGCCCTTGGTGAGGCTTGCCGGAGCTAACCGGATCATCATTGAGCGAGTTCCTGGACAGGTTTTTAGAAGTGGAGGCCTCTGGACGGGGTCAGGCAGGGCCGTTTCGTGATTGTCAGGGGTGGAAAGCGGACGGTATAGTTGCGGCTGAAGGTCTGCGTGGGCTGCCGCAGGGAAGGTCTCCATGGGAACAGATGTGATGAGCGCCAAGGCTCCGTTGCAGGATCTGGAGGAGTGGGACGATTTTCTTACGGGCCGCTACCAGGAGGGTAAGAGCGAAGAGCAGTTTCGGCAGTATGACGCGGAGGCGAATCCGGGGGTGGCGGAGTTCTATCGGTTGAACCATCAACACCAGACGTATGCTTACACGCTGGCCAAGGAGAAGGAGTACTTCTGCCTGAAGAAGGGGGAGAAGAGTCTCTGGGAGGCGGCGGAGTTTCTGAATACGCTGGTGGATGACAGCGATCCGGATACCGACCTGACGCAGATCGAGCACCTGTTGCAGACCTCGGAGGCGATACGCCGGGACGGGCATCCGCGGTGGTTTGTGCTGACGGGATTCATCCACGACCTGGGCAAGGTGCTGTGCCTGTGGGGCGAGCCGCAGTGGGGTGTGGTGGGGGATACGTTTCCTGTAGGTTGCGCGTATTCGAAGGAGATCGTGTTTCCGGAGTATTTCCGGGCGAATCCGGATATCGACGATCCGGTATACCGGACGAAGTATGGCTTGTATGAACCGAACTGCGGACTGGACAAGGTCCATCTTTCGTTTGGGCACGATGGGTATATCGGCGAGGTGATGAAGAACTATGTGCCGGAGGCGTCGCTGTACATGCTGCGGTACCACTCGTTCTACGCGGCACACCGGCACGGGGCCTACCGGCACCTGATGAGCGAGCACGACGTCGAGATGCTGGGGTGGGTGAATAAGTTCAACGTTTACGACCTCTACTCGAAGGGACATGCGAAGCCGGATTTGAAGGAGCTGAAGCCGTACTACGATGACCTGTTCGCGGAGTTCTTTCCGGCGAAGATCGCCTGGTAGTTGGGCGCGTCGCGTTCCTTGCCGTGGTGGTTCCGAGAGCCATTTTCCTGTGGGTGTAGACACGATGGTGTGTGCTGCCGGGGATGCCACTGCGGGTGGAGGGGGCAGTTCGCGATGCGTGTACCTGGGCTTGGAGCGGATTCGCAGAGGGTGTAAAAGAACAGGCAAACGCGGCATCCCTTCGGGGAAGGAAGAGGGAAACGAGGAAGAGCCTCTACAGCAACCGCTACGTTGCTCCTAGAACAGGAGGCGGAGAGCGACCTGCAGGTTGCGTGGGTTGGTAGCGGATTTGCCTGTCACTTGTCCGAACTGACCCGAGGTGGGGTTGAGGTTCAGGCCACCAGGCTGACCGATCTGCGCCCAGTTGGGGTGGTTGATGAAGTTGTAGGCGTCGGCGTTGAACTCGAAGCCGACACGTTCGTTGATGGGGAATTTTTTCTTGAAGGAGAGGTTCCAGTTCTGGAAGCCGGGGCCGTAGATCTGGTCGCGTATTCCCTTTTGGAGGTTGAAGGTGCCGAGCGCGGGCGCGGTGAAGATGGGGGAGCCGTCGGGGTTGGTGGTGGCGAAGTACTTGCCGGTCTGGCCGGGGTATCCGGCGAACTGCTTGAGGATGGTGGGGGTGCCGTTCTGGACCCAGAACTGGCCTTGGGAGCCGCAGCCGAAGCTTCCTACCTCGCCTACTCCGGCGTAGTCGTTGACGGTGCCGATGCCGCAGGGTTGGCCGGTTTGGAATTGGGTACTTCCGCTGAGCTGCCAGCCTCCGAGCACCTTGCCTGTGAAGGTGTTCTGGTTGGAGAGGAAGGGGAGGGCGTAGAGGTAGTTGATGACGAGGGCATGCCGGGCATCGTACTCGGAGGGGCCCCAGAGGTTGCTGGTGTTGTAGGTGTCGGGCACGATGTCGCGGTAGTTGGAGCTGTCATCGAGGCTCTTGGACCAGGTGTAACTGACTCCGAACATCAAGCCATTGTTGTAGCGCCTGTCCCAGGAGGCCTGGAGGGACTGGTAGTTGGAGCTGCCATTGCTTTGTTCCTGCTGAATGGCGGCGAATCCTCTATAGGGGCGGAGGTAGTTGACGTTTTGGCCGGGGTTGGCTTGCAGGGCGCCGGCGGTGGGTTGATTGATGTCGAAGACTCTCCAGTTATGGAGGCCGCGTCCGCCGACGTAGGCTATGGAGATGGTGGAGCTGAGGGGGAGTTCGCGCTGCACGGTCACGTTCCAGTTCCAGCGCGTGGGGGCCTGGAGGCCTTTATACAAGGTGGTGACGGTGAGGGCCGGGGCGACGCCGGGGTTCAACGCTGCGCCTGGGTTATCGACGAGGCCGGTGAGGTTGCCGGTAGCCGCGCTGACGGTGACGAAGGGCTGGAAGGGAGGATTGCCGCCGGGGAAGATGTTGTCGAGCAGGCCCATGCGGGTTGCGAACTCACCGAGGCCGGCGCGGAAGACGGTTTTGGTATCGGCCTGGAAGGCGATGCCGAAACGAGGCTGGAAGGTGTTGGTGATATTCACATAACCGTTCGACAGGTTGGGGGCGAAGAGGGCGGTGCAGGGGCCTCCGTCGCAGGCGGTGGAGTTGGGTCCGGCGCCGATGACGCCGTGGGCGGCGGCGGAGGCGGGGAAGCTGCTGAAGCCGGGGATGACGACGCCGTCGTAGGGATTGCCGGTGCCGAGGATGACGTTGCCGGTGGCGGGGTTGACCTGCGGCGCCTGGCCGGTGGTGTAGGAGCCGGGATCGAAGTAGGCGGCGTTGCCCCAGGCGGGTTTGTAGGGTGTGAGGGTGGTCTCGCGCACTCCGACGTCGATATGGAGTTTGGCGTTTACGGTCCAGGAGTCCTGGAGGAAGGCCTCATACATTTGGCCGCTCCAGACGGTGTAGGCTTTGGGGCCGATCTCGGTGTAGCTATCGGCGAGGCCGAGGGCGAGGTTGGCGAGACCTACACCCGTGGTGCCTCCTAGGCCGTTGCGGTTGTCGGTGAAGACGAAGGAGCCATTCTGGTTGTTGGCACCTCCGGGCACGGTGGCCACGTTGATCTGGTCGAAGTCGTTCTCGCCCTGGTAGTTGTAGTAGACGCCTCCTTTGACGGTGTGATTGCCCCAGACTTTGGTGACGCTATCGCTTCCGGTGTAGATGGGACCGGCGGAGTGGGAGGGATAGGGGCCGCCGGCGAGGCCGTAGAAGTTCGGCACGGTGACGGTAGGGATTTTGTTGGGAATGAGTTTCCCGTTGGGGAGGAGGTAGGGGTAGTTGATGCCGAGGGTTTGGCGGTTGAAGCCTGGCAGCGAGGCGTTGACGGGGATGTAGACACGGTCGATGCTGACGGTGCCGCGCAGTTCGTTGATGAGGGAGGGGGAGATGGTCCAGGTCCAGCCGAGGACGTTGGTCTCATTGGGGCGGTTGAAGTATTTGCCGGTGAGGCCGGAGCCCTGGTCGAAGGGCTGGTATTCGAAGTAGGTGGCGTCCTGGCGGCGGAACTCGATGTGGTTGCGTTCGTTGAGGAGAAGGTCGAGGTTGATGACCTCTTTGCGTTGGTCGATGGGATGGGCGGCTTGGGCGATCCAGTTCTGGTTGCCGGAGAGATAGCCGGGGGTGGGGAGGGGATAGGCGTTCATGATCGCGAGGCCGTTGGGGCTGAGGCCGGAGGTGATGATGTTGCCGGGGTACTGGACGCAGCCGGCCGCATTTCTTGCGGTGCAGGTTCCGGGTTCATAGATCTTCGTCACGCCGGAGTACCAGGGGTTGGGTCCGAGCAGTTCGCTGAAGTCGCCCTTGCGCATGAGGAGCGTGGGTACAGCCTGGGTTTGGGTGTCGGAGAAGCGGTAGCGGATCCAGTCTTCGTTGAGGAACCAGAAGAGCTTATTTCTGAGGCGGTCGGTGGCGTGAAGGCCGGGGATCCAGACGGGGCCGCCGACGGCGAAGCCGAAGTTGTTGTAGCGGAAGGGGGAGGCGAAGCGTGTGGTGGGGCTTTGATTGCGTTGCCAGGTATTGGCGTTCATGGCGGAGTTTCGGAGGTACTCGTAGGCGGATCCGTGGAAGTCCTTGGTTCCGCTTTTGGTGACGAGGCGGATCTGTCCGCCCGCGGCGCTGCCGTATTCGGCTTGATAGTCGGCGGTGAGGACCTGCATCTCCTGGGTGGCATCGACGCTGGCGACGCCGATGATGGCTCCGCTGCCGCGGGTGCGGACGGCGGGGGCTCCGTCGAAGGTGACCAGGGTGTCCTGGGTGCGGGCGCCGTTGATCTGGAAGGGGACTCCGCCTCCTACGGCGAAGTTGAAGTCGCCGAGGGTGGAGGTGCTGTGCAGGCCGGGCAGGAGCGAGCCTTCATAGAGGGGGTTGCGTCCGTTCAACTCCTGGTCTGCGATCTGTTGTCCTGTGACCTCGCTCTGCACGGAGCCCGATTCGGTCTGCAGCACGGAGGCGGTATCGGTGACTTCGATGGTCTGATCCGTGGCGCCGACGGCGAGGCTGGCGTCCAGCGACAACGTCGTGCTGGCACTCAGGGCATTGTGCGAACTAATGAACTTCTTGAAGCCGGGCGCGTCGGCGGTCATGCTGTAGGTGGCTGGCGAAAGGTTGGTGACGGTGTAATGGCCCTGCGCGTCGGAGGCGACGGTGTGCTCTTCGCCTGTGCCCTCGTCGGTGATGGTGACCGCGGCGTTGGGCACGACGGCTCCGGAGCGGTCTCTGACGTATCCTCCGATGGTGCCGACATCGGACTGCGCGGGGGCGGAGGCGGGAAGGAAGAGGAAGATCGAGAACAAGAGACAAAGGCAGAGACTCTGTACCTGAACGGCTTTCCGCATGGCATCTCCTTTGAGTGACGAGTCTGACCGGACGATTGTGGGGAAGGATTTGTTTTTAGAATCGCTGTGCGGCGACGTGGCCTGATTGCGCTCCCATATCGGAACACTGTGTACGCGCTGCCAGATTACGTTGTCAATAAAAAAGTAAAAATTTTCGGGAAGACGTGGGAATTTACGGTGGGGGGATCTATGATTGCCCTCTCAGCGGGAGGGTCATCACTCCGGTGCGAAAGCGCACATCCACGAAGCGCGCCACCCTCGAGGATGTTGCGCGGGCGGCCGGTGTAGGCCCGATGACGGTCTCGCGTACGATCAACGGCCATCCGTATGTGGCGGACGAGACGGCCAGACGGGTGCATGCAGCGATTCGCCAACTGGACTATCGTCCGAATCATGCAGCGCGGGTTTTGACAGGGAAGCTCTCGAGATCGATTGGGATGGTCGTTCCCGATATTGCGGACAGTTTTTTTTCGGTGGTCAGCCACGCGGTACAGGAGGTGGCTCGCGAGAGTGGATATCTTGTCTGGCTGGCGGCTTCGAACGAGGATCCCGCGATCGAAGCGGCGCAAGTGGAGATGATGACGCATCACCCGGTGGATGGAATTCTTCTGGTTCCCGCCGACTGCCGGGAGACGTACCTGAAGGCGGCTTGCACGGGAGCGATTCCTGTGGTGGCGATGGATCGGCCGATCGAGGTAGCGCCGACGGATTCGGTGGAGGTGGAGAACAGGGCCGGGGCGCGGATGGCGGTGGAGCACCTGATCGGTCATGGGCGCAGGAGGATCGCGTGTGTGGCTACCAACACTCACCTGCGAACGATCAAAGAGCGTGTTGCGGGATACAAGGAGTCGATGCGGGAGGCGCGATTGCCGTACGTGAAGGAGTTGCGTCTTTCGCATCGCGCGTCGGCGAGGACGGCGTTATCGGCTCTGCTCTCTTCGGCGGGCCGGCCGGAGGCGTTGTTCACGGCGAACAATGCCACGACCATCTGGGTGATTGAGATACTGCGCGAGTTACAGATCGAGGTGGGCAAGGAGGTGACGCTGGTTGGCTTCGACGATGAGGATTTTTACACCTTGATCACGCCTCCGGTGACAGCGGTGCGGCAGCCGGCCGCGGAGCTCGGGCGGGTTGCGGCCCGGCTGCTTCTGCGGAAGATCGAAGGAGAAGCGTCCTGCTCGAGTGCGCGGACGGTGCTCCCGGTGTCCTTGATCCTGCGAGGGTCCTGCGGATGTGGGAAGAGCGAGTAGTGCGTGGCAGCCTGGAGGATCGCGAGGGAGGGGGTGACCGGCACGCTGGCCGGCAGCCGTACAGAGCGTTGCCTATGGAGTTTCTGGAGCGGGGGGCATCGCTCGGATGTAAGCGATAACCGACTTCAGATCCTGTGCGTTCATATTCGTTGGAGGCATGTTGCCCTGGATCATCTGGGTGCTGTGGTGACGAAGAAGGTTTTCCAGGGTCGCCGCCGGCAGCATGGAGGCGGTTCCGGCCAGACCGGGAGCGGCGGCGGTTCCACGCAGGCCTCCGGCTCCGTGACAGGTTTCACACGAAAAATGCTGGAAGACCTGGGCGCCGCGCATCGCCAATGGGCTGAGTGGGACGGCCGCCGCGGCGGTCTGCGTCACTGGAGACGAGGCGGGCGTCTTCGCCGTCGCCGCGCCCGCTGGTGTAGGCTGGCCCGCTCCGGCCGTCTTGACAGGTGCTGCCGGAGAAGCGGCAGCAGGCGCTGTACTCAGACTCGTGAGATAGCTCACCAGCCGCTTTACCTCTTCGGGGTTTGCGGTCACAGGGGGCATGCCCCCGGCCTTCATCTTGGCGTTAGGATGATGGAGCAGATTCGGCAATGCGGCACCAGGAAATTTTGCCGACACACCGATGAGCGCCGGCGCAAAGTGAGTGCCGCCCGCGTTGGCTCCATGACATGCGGCGCAACCCTGAGAGAGAAAGACGGCATGTCCTGCATTCGGCTCCGCGGCCTCCGCTGCGACAGCAAGCGCACCAGAGGCTTGCGGTGCAGGCGCAGTGGTTGCGACCGCCTGAGCGGCTGGAGTGTGCGCGGAACTGGTAGCGGATGAGGGGATTGCGGCCGGAGCCGAAGCCTCCGTTTGCCTGGCGGGAGGGGCGGGCCCCAGGGTATGCAGATACGCGACCACCGAGGTCAAATCCGCCGCGCTGCCTGCAACGGGCTGCATGCCTCCGGCTTTCATCTTGGCGTTGGGTACCTTGAGAAGCTGCAGGAGTTGGGCATCGGACAGGCCCGCGATCAGAGACGACATGGCGGGCAGGCGTCCCCCTACTCCGTCGGCGCCATGGCAGGCCGCGCATCCTCGTTGCTCGAAGATCTGCTTTCCCGCCGCTGTCGAGCTGGAAGCTCTTTGGGTGGCGCCCGCCTTGACCATCTCTGCCGGAGCAGCTCCCTCCGGCGAGGCAGATGCGGCAGGACCCGGTGCGACGGGGGCCTCCGCGGAGTGCTCCGCAGGCCCGGCTGGCGCCTCGGCTGCTGGCGTTCCCAATGCCTCCAGATAGGCCGCTAGCGCCGCTAACTCGGTCCCCGCAAGGCCGACCGGAGGCATGTGCCCGGCGTTCATAGCGGCGCTCGGATGTTGAAGCAGGGCAGGTAGCTGAGCACCCGGCAGTTTGGTTGCAATCCCGACGAGGGTGGGAGCTATTCCTCCGGCCCCGGCCGCGCCGTGGCATCCGGCGCAGCCGTGCGCCTCGAAGAGGCTGCGTCCGTGAGCCACGAGGGGGTTGGCTGGGCCGGTGGCCGCGACCGCCACCGTGCCGCCGGGTGACTCCTGATAGGGCTTGAAGGGAGCGGCGCTGTAGGCTTTCTCTTGCTGATCTTGCAGCGTGAGCTGCGCGCGGACGCCGGCGTCGCTCTGGTCGTCGTGCTCACTCTTCACTCCCAGATAGACAATGCCCACCATGACGATGGCGACCGAGAGTACAGGGATGGGTCTGCGCCAGGGACGGCGTTCCAGCTTGCGGTCGAGAAACGGCATCAGGAAGAAGGCGAGGGCGAGCAGGCCGGGAATGACGACCACGGCGAAGACGACCTTGGGGCCTTCCCAGAATTTGAGCCACTCGAAAAAGGGCAGGTAATACCAGTCTGGACGCGGCAGGAACTGCGTGTTGGAGGGGTTCGCGATCGGCCCCAGGCCGACAGGATGGAAGTACGCCAGGACGCCCAATCCCACCATGATCAACAGCGCGAAGGTCATGTCCATCAAGACCTGGCGCGGGTAGAAGCCCTCTGGAGCAAGCTTCGGCGCGATGGGGTCTTCTTCTATAGGGCCAGCGGGGCCGGCCTTGCGGAAGAGCAGGATGTGCGCACCGATGAAGGCAAAGATGCAGGCCGGGATCAGGAACACGTGCGCGACATAGAAGCGCGACAACGTAAGCGTTCCGATGGTGTCGCCCCCGCGCAGCAGCCGTGTCAGCCAGTTGCCGACCAGCGGTATCTGCCCTACGATGTTCGTTCCCACGGCGGTCGCGAAGTAGGCCTTCTGGTCCCACGGAAGGAGATACCCGGTGAATCCCATGCCGAGAACAAGAAACGAAAGCACAGCGCCTGACGCCCACAACAGCTCCCGCCGTCCTTTGAAGGAGCCGTAAAGGAAGGTTTGAAGGAAATGAAGCGCAAGCACGACGATCATCGCGCTCGAGCCGTAGTAGTGGAGACTGCGCAGGAAGGCTCCGGCAGCGACCTCCTTGGTGATGTAGGAGACGCTGGTGTGGGCGGTCTCGGCGGAGGGCACATAGTAGAGCGCAAGGCAAAGGCCTGTGATGATCTGCGAGATGAAGATATAGAGCAGTCCGGAGCCGAAGACATAGGCAAGCCGCGCCCCGCCCGGTATCGGCTCGTCCAGCGACTCATGCATGAGGTCATGGACGCCGGTGCGCTTGTCCAGCCAGCGGAACAGGCGCGCCGGGGCGTTCATGCTGCGATGCGCACCTGGCTTGTGGCCTTCGGCCCGCTCTTCTGGCACGGGAGTACCCTCGGGCGGCGTCAACTGATCTTTTCCTGGTTCGGGACATTCGATCGGAAGTATTCGAAATGAACCTGCAGCGTGCCGCTTTTAACCTGCGTGGGCAGGCGATCCATGGCGCGCGGTGGAGGCCCGAGGATGTGCAGGCCGTCGGCCTTGAATTCACCTCCATGGCAAGGGCAGATGAACTTGTCCTGCTGGGCGTGCCATCCGACGCTGCAGCCGAGGTGCGGGCAGATGGCGGAGAGCACGATGAGTTGATCGTCTTCTGCGTGGCTGACGTAGACCGACTGCGTGGACACGATCTCACGCCAGCCGTCGCGCTGCTTGAAGGTGATGGTCTTTAGGGTGGGCCCTTTGCTGGCGGCGAATTCGCTGGTTGTACCTACATCGGACCACTCTGTCCCGGCGGCCTTCGCATAGAGCGGATAAAGCACATACCGGAGCACAGGGACGGCGAGAATCGCGCCCATGCCCGCGGAACCCACGCAGAGCAGCGCCCCAAAGAACGAGCGCCTGCTAACGATGATGTTCTCTCTGGGATCGACTTCCTGCATCACTTCCGGCTCTTGCATGTGCCGCCCTCTCTCTAGAAGTTCACCCAAAGTGCAAGGTAAACGGAGTTGTTGTCGGAGGCGTTGCGATTCAGCCCGTCGTAGTTCGTCCCTGCTCCGTTGAACTTTGTGTAGCCCGTGTAGTTCACGTTGAGGTCGATGTTTTGAACGGGCCAGTACGCGAACTGGACGATGTAGCCTGAGTTGCCAGGATTTCCGTTCAGGCTGCCGGTTACAGGAGCCGAGGCGTAGAGCAGAGGATCGGCGTTTCCAGTGGTCTTGAAGAGAGCTCCCGAGGCAGTGTATCGATTGGTCCAGTGGTATGTGCTGTCTATCTTGAAGGTGTTCAGGTGGTGAGCGGCCGAGGTTGCGCCGCCGGCCGCGAAGGTCGCGTTGAGATTCGACGACTCATGGATCCAGGTGGCGTGCGCGTCCAGCAGGTTTGCGCCGAAGGGACGTTCGTATTGCGCATCCAGAGAAGGATCGAGATAGCGGTCTACGGGGCCGGTGAGCGCTCCGGGGTGCGAATTTACCGCCAGTCCAGAGGTGCCCACGAAGAGGTAGTTGGCTCCAAAGTTCTGTTGCCATCCGGCTCGCCAGTAGGGTGCCGCGCCGGAGATGTTGTAGGCATAATTCTTGCCGTCGATGGGTGCGGGGCCTCCGCCGTGTTCGCTGCGATAGACACTGACGGCGGTGTAAAGATGTTTATTCCAGAGGCTGTAAACGCCCAGGCCGGCGACGTCCTGACCTAAGGCTCCGGCGATCAGCGGCGCGACGATGGGGTTGACTCTGGCGCCCGACGAGATATACGGGAAGCCCCAGACAGGATTGGTATTCCAGAGATCTTCAACACCCGGATTGTTGTTCACGGTGATGCCGTACTCCACTTCCTTGCTGCCGAGCGTGGTTTGGTTGGCATAGCGCAGGTCCGTGTTGTCCATCGAGAAGTGGTCGGCGGCGTGGGTATAGGTGATCTGCGCGAGTCCTCCGAAGTGCGCGGCCCACCCTCCAGCCAGAAAGGCGCTGAGTTGCTGCGGGAAGCCGGCAGCGCTGTTCTGTGTAGCGGGTGCAACGTTTTGAAAAGAAGTATCGGAGAGCAGGATGAAAAAGGAGAGAGGGATATATCTCGACAGTTGAAGCTCCGGACTGACTCCTACCTTGTCCTTTGCCGTGAGGTCGTTGAGCACGTATCCCTTCAGCTTGAATTCCCTTCCGAAGGCCGTCAGCTCGGGCGCATTGCTGTGGCAGACGTTGCACGAAAGGCCGGTCTGGCGAGCAAAGCTGGGTACGGCGTGGGCTCTTTGCACGCTGAAGAAGAGAGAGAGGCCAAGCGCGATCGTCTGTAGCTTCATCATGGCGCCCTCCTGAACGTGATGGATGCGAGAGCGATAGACTTCAACAAAAGCCACTTACGCTTTGTTTAGAAGAACACATAGCCAGGATAAAGCGATACCCAGTTGAACACTGCGGACTGAACAGAGACCTGCCGAATGAGATCGATCTAGATGATTTCCTGGATTTCTGACGGATACGCACTGAAAGTCTTACGCGGGCGCGGAGACAATATGGCATAGGGAGATACTCCGTCCACCTTGGCGGATGTAAGTTGCCGCCGTCGCGGACCGACGGATCGTCAAGGCGAATACGGCCGATACGACGAGTGCCTTGGCAAGGCCATCGATCTGCTCGTGGTATGGGGCGGTCTTTTGCGTGCGTTTCGTACGAAGACCGGAATCGCTTGGCGGGCGGCAGCTTGAGAGCGGCGGCCCGCCACAGCGCTACGCAGCCGCGGCCCAGGGATCCATCACCACCTTGGTGCAATGGTCGGTCTTATCCCTGAAGATTTTGTAGGCTCGAGGCGCCTCGGAGAGCGGCAGGTGATGGCTGATGACGAAGCTGGGATCGATCTCGCCCTTCTGCACGCGCTCGAGCAGAGGACCCATGTAGCGCATCATGTGCGTCTGTCCGGTCTTCATGGTTAGGCCTTTGTTCATGTAGGCACCCATGGGGATCTTGTCGACGAAGCCACCGTATACGCCGGGGATCGATACGGTGCCGCCTTTGCGGCAGGCGAGGATGACCTGGCGCAACACGGTCGGACGGTCGAAGGAGAGCCTGACCGCCTGCTTGGCGCGGTCCAGCGCGAAGACCGCTCCATGGCCCCAGGCCTCCATGCCGACAGCGTCCAT
Source organism: uncultured Acidobacteriaceae bacterium (assembly GCA_964246195.1). Lineage (GTDB taxonomy): Bacteria > Acidobacteriota > Terriglobia > Terriglobales > Acidobacteriaceae > Edaphobacter. Next base: position 11,908 of record CAXTPY010000043.1, read on the forward strand.
GCAGGAGTCCGGGCCCTGGTTCGCGGTCAGGTCCTGCAAGGCGGAGATCACATCCGGGGTCTGGTCGAAGTTGAGCGTCTCGGCTCCCGACTGCTGCGCTAGCGCGAGGCGTTCAGGCACGCGGTCGATAGCGATGACGCGCCCGGCGCCTAGCATGAACGCGCTGCGAATGGCGAACAGGCCGACGGGTCCGCAGCCCCAGATGGCTACCGTGTCGCCGGGCTGGATGTCGCAGTTCTCCGCGCCCATGTAGCCGGTGGGGAAGATGTCGGAGAGGAAGAGCACCTTCTCGTCCGGCAGGTCGCTGGGGATCTTGATCGGGCCTACATCGGCGAAGGGAACGCGCGCGTACTGCGCCTGCCCTCCGGCATATCCGCCCAGCATGTGCGTGTACCCGAAGAGTCCTGAAGGCGAGTAGCCCATCAGCTTCTCGGCCATCCAGGCGTTGGGATTGGAGTTGTCGCACAGGCTCCACTGCTGTCGCTCGCAGGAGAAGCATCCTCCGCAGGCGATAGTAAAGGGAACTACCACGCGATCGCCTACCTTCAGCTTGTCGCTTTTGATCGCGGAGCCCACCTCGACCACCTCTCCCATGAACTCGTGGCCGATGATGTCGCCCTGCTCGAGCGTGGGCATGTAGCCGTCGTAGAGGTGCAGGTCCGAGCCGCAGATCGCGGTGGATGTCACGCGTACGATGGCATCGCGGGGGTTGAGTATCTTAGGATCCGGAACATCCAGAACCTGCATGTCTTCCTTGCCCATCCAACAAACTGCTTTCATGAGAGAGCTCCTGGCGGCTGGTGCGAACGGTGAGGCGCGCCGCAGAGATGCCAGCGACGCGAAGGCTGTGAACGGAACGGCTCAGGCGGTCTTCGCCAGGTGTTTTCCTTCCTGCGGTTCGGCAGCGTTCTGGGGCTCGCGGAAGAGGTACTTCTCGGTCTTTCCGTGGAGCCCGCGCGGGCCGTGCGATTGGCCCTTCACGGTGGGCGTCTCGCGTGCTTCGAGGATCGCTTTGAAGCGCCGCAGATCCTCGCGCATGGTGAAGTCAGGATGCTTCCCGCTGAGGAAGGCGATGGAGCTTCCGAAGATCCCGCCGGGCGGCACAAAGGCCATCTTCAACTTCACGACCGTGCCTCTTCCGGCGGTACCCGCGCGAAACTCCACCGAGCCGTGGTTCTCGATGTCGGCCCCGGGCAGGGACTTCCAGGCGATGTACTGGTTCGGGCGGTCTTCGGTGATCTCCGCGCGCCACTTCAGCTTCTTCTCACCCGGCCCCAGCGCGGTCCATTCGGACTGGTTGCCTTGTACCTTCACGGCTTCGAGATGACGCATGAACCGCGGCAGGTTTTCGAAGTTATGCCAGAGTTGGTAGGCGGTCTCCGGCGTGCAGTTGATGGCAAAGCTCGCCTCCACAGGCTCCTTCGCCGCGGACGACCTCTGACGATAGTTGGTGACAGCCAGCGCGCCGCCTACTGCGGCCATCGCCGTGCCGCTCTTCGAGCGCCGCGATAGGCCATAAAGGGCCAGGGCGCTGCCGCCCACGATAGCGGCGATATTCGCTGCCGAGGAGGATTTCTGGATAGGAGACTTTTGGGTACTTGCTGTCGAGGATGATTTCTGTTGCTGAGAATCGCTCACGGATGGACTCCTTGTCGGGGTGGTGTGGAGGCGGGCAAGCTGTAACCTCCACAGCGAAGGTCCAGACCGTGCGCCAAGTTCAGCGGGTGGATTGCCGAGCCGCGGACGTTCACGCGTCTGCTGCCCAGCTACCTCGGGCAGCGGCAATAGATAGAGGGTAAGAGGCGGTGCGCAGGCGAGGCGTTGCTTGCCGGGCGCTGGCTTACGAGGAATGGCTTACGGGCGGGTTGGAGGCATCGGGAGCGCGCCTCCGCGACGGAGGTGGGGGCTTCCGGTCAACCGATGCCGAGCTTCGCCCAGATACTGTCCACTCGCGACTTGACCTCCGGGGTCATCGACAGCATCGGCGGCCAGGGACGGGTGAAGCCCTCGGCGGCCCACTTGCGGGTGGCGTCGATGCCCATCTTGCTGCCGAAGTTTGGCAGGCGGCTGGCATGGTCGAGGGAATCGACGGGCCCCAGGGTGAACTGGATATCGCGTTCGGGATCGATGTTGTTGGCGGTGCGCAGGGTGACTTCGTTGAGATCGTGAACGTCGCAGTCTTCGTCCACGACGAGGATGCACTTGGTGAACATCGCCTGGCCCATGGCCCAGATGCCGTTCATGATCTTGCGCGCGTGGCCGGCGTAGGACTTGCGTATGCTGACGATCATTAGGTTGTGGAAGACGCCCGCTGCGGGCAGGTTTACATCGACGATCTCAGGCAGGGTGAGCTGCATGAGCGGAAGGAAGATGCGCTCGACGGCCTTGCCCATCCAGGCGTCTTCCATAGGCGGCTTGCCGACGACGGTCGCGGCGTAGATAGGGTCCTTGCGATGGGTGAGCGCGGTGAGGTGGAAGACCGGGTAGTCGTCCTGCAT
>CAXTPY010000044.1:0-14063 GCA_964246195.1 uncultured Acidobacteriaceae bacterium
GATCGGCATGGGGCAGAATCTGCACAGGGTGCCGGGGTGGTTTGTCGCTGTGGCGGGGGTGCTGTTTCTCGTGCCCGCGATGGGGAGCTGGCGCAGGCGGTATGGGTTGCAGGCTGCGGCTGTGCTGGTTTCGCTGGCCGCGGCATGGGCGTTGCAGCAGGTTCTCCCGCACGGCGCCGCTACGGGTGCTGGGGGGGCGACCGAGGATGAGGTGAGACGCGGGCGCCAGGTTTATATCTCTGAAGGATGCATCAACTGCCACTCCCAGTATGTGCGGCCGCGCTCCTCGGACGTGCTGCTCTGGGGGCCGGCGAGCGATGTCGAGGCGATCCGGCGGGAGCAGCCTCCGCTGATCGGCAATCGCAGGCAGGGGCCGGACCTGAGCGAGGTGGGTAGCCGGCGTTCCGCTCTCTGGCTGCGCCTTCACTTCATGAATCCTCGCGATGTGAGTTTCGATTCGATCATGCCGAGCTATGCGTACCTCTTTCGCGACGGTCGAGGCGATGCGTTGCTGGCTTACATGGAGAGCCTGAAGAGTCCGGAGAGCGCGGAGCATCTTCGCCATGTGTTGTCGGACTGGAGGCCGTCTGCAGCTGAGGCCACCGAGCCTGAACGGGTCGGTGGCGCGCAGTTGTTCGGGCAGTACTGCGCGACGTGCCATATGGCGGGAGGAAGGGCGAGGGTGAAGTGGTCTGGTTGGTTTGCGCGTCTGCCGCCGAACCTGGCGCGGGACAGGCTGTTCTACGTTGCGGGCGCGGAGGCTGGGGAGGGCGCGCGTCTGCGGAGGCTGGAGGAGATTATCAAGTTCGGGCTGCCCGGAACGGATATGCCGGGGCATGAGTACCTGCCGGATGCTGAGATCGAGTCTCTGGCTGCGTATGTCGATGGGCTGCGGAATGGGGCGCGATAGGGGAGCGGGTTGCGTCATCGCGCAGACGCGGCATGGTGAAAGAGAGCGGAGATGAAGACGAGCATGGTCAGGGCGACGTAGACCGCTGTCGCGTTTCCGTCCATTTCGAAGGTCTTCGCGCCGAGGCGTAGACGCAGCGGTGGGATGCCCTGTGGATCGGACAGCGTTCCTCTGTAGAGGGCTTTGGAGCTCTGCGCCAGGACGAAGCCGAGGGAGGGGATGGCGGTCAGTAGCGCGGCGAGGTAGAAGCGGGCGGCGGCGTGGTCTCCGCGGCTCCAGATGAGCCACGCGGTGAGTACGGAGAGCAAAGCGACGTTGAGACCCTGCCATACGACATGGAACCGGGCGTGTCCGGGCCATAGGGGATGGGTCGCGTGTGTGCGGTTGAAGTCGATGAGGGGAGTGGCGAGGCCCTGGAGGAGAGCGAGGGAGGTGAGCAGGAGTTGCGCGGCGATCAACGAGAGGACCTCGGGGGGGAAGTTGCGGTGGTATATGGGATGCCGGGGGACGTTCAGGTGGCCGCGCCGGCGAGGGCTGGAGTTAGGTGTGACGAGCGGATGGCAATATACTTCTTCGGGAGGATGGCCTTGGTCCAGCCTGCGATTCGCGCGGGTTACTAGGAGTGGGAGTTCTCCCTAACTTTGCCTTGGAGCCTGCCGATGATGCTGCGCCGTTTCCCTGTGTTTCAAGCTGTGGCTTTCACATGTGGCTTTGTCTTCGCGGCGAGTCTGGTCAGTCCGGCGCAGTTCGGGGGCGGGAGACCGGAGGCGGCGGAGAAGCGTGTGGACGACCTGGTCCGGCGAATGACGGTGGAAGAGAAGGTGGATCTGATTGGAGGCGAAACGCCGTTTCGGACGCATGCCATTCCGCGTCTGGGGATACCGTATTTTCAGATGGCGGACGGTCCGGTGGGGGCGCACATTCCGGCTCCGACGATCGCCTATGCGGCGGGCATCGGGCTGGCGGCCACGTGGGATGAGGGGCTGGCGGTGCGTATAGGGCAGCAGCTTGGCCGGGACTCACGCTCGCGGGGGGCGGCGTTTCTGCTGGGGCCGGGGGTGAATATCTATCGCGCTCCGATGAACGGGCGGAACTTCGAGTACTTCGGCGAGGATCCTTTCCTGGCCAGCGGGATCGCGGTGGGCTATATACGCGGGGTGCAGCAGGAGGGAGTTTCGGCCACGGTGAAACACTTTTTGGGTAACAACTCGGAGTATATGCGGCACGACTCGGACTCGATCATCGACGAGCGGACGCTGCGCGAGATCTATATGCCGGCCTTCGAGGGCGCGGTGAAGAAGGCGAAGGTGGGCGCGATTATGGACTCGTACAACCTGACCAATGGGGAGCACATGACGCAGAACGGGCCGCTGAATGTGGATGTCGCGAAGAAGCAGTGGCACTTTCCGGGGCCGATCATGTCGGATTGGGTGGCAACCTACGATACGGCGGGAGCGGCGAACGGAGGGCTGGATCTGGAGATGCCGTTTGGGGTTTACTTCGCGCCGAAGAAGCTTCTGCCTTTGCTGAAGGATGGGACGGTGACGGAGGCGACGCTGGATGACAAGGTGAGGAGGATCCTGCGCGTCGCGGTGGACTTTGGCTGGCTCGACCGGCCGCAGCTGGATACGGACATTCCTCGTTACAATCTGGCGGGGCGTGCGGCTTCGCTGCAGGCGGCGGAGGAGGGAGCTGTGCTTCTGCGGAACGAGAACAACGCGCTTCCGCTGGACAGGGCGGCGATAAAGACGATTGCCGTGATTGGGCCGACGGCGGCGCAGACGGTGACGACCGGAGGAGGAAGCGGGGAGGTGGTGAGTTTTGCGAGCACGAATCTGCTGGTGGGCGTGAGCGATTATCTTGGGGAACAGGCGAAGGTGCTGTATGCGCGCGGTCTCTACAGCATCAACCAGATGTCTCGCCTCACGCGCTTCACGACGGATGCGGAGGGGAGCAGGCCGGGTCTATCGCACGTGACGTACGCGAAGGCGAATCTTGAGGGTGAGATCACGAGCACGGTAACGGAGGCGACCTTAAGCGTGCCGGGGTCCACGCGGCGCGAGCCTGAGACGCAGGAGTTGAATGCCTTGACGGCGCACAGGAGCGCGAATCCATACGTTCGCGCGACGAACAGCAGCCGATGGACGGGGTACTACACGCCGGAAGAGAGCGGCAGGTTCGCGGTGTTCGTGGAGACGGATGGGAGGTATCGCCTGCTGGTGGACGATGCGGTGGTGTTCGACAGCTCGGTGGTACCGAAGTACATCCTGAATCAGACCACGCTGGAGCTGACGAAGGCTGTACACAAGGTTGTCTTGGAACAGCTGTCGGAGCAGACGGGGTCGGTCTCGGGTGTGCGCGTGGGCGTGGTTCCGCTCAAGACGATCGTGGACCGGGAGGCGCTCGCGATCGGGTCGAAGGCGGATGCGGTGGTGCTGGCGGTGGGGTTCAACGCGCAGTCTGAGTCGGAGGGCGGAGACCGAAGCTTCGAGTTGCCGGTCGGGCAGGAGCAGCTGATCGAGCAGATCGCCGCGCTGGGCAAGAAGACGATCGTGGTGATTACTTCAGGGGGAAGCGTCGATGTCTCCCAGTGGAAGGACAAGGCTCAGGGGATCCTGGAGACCTGGTACTCCGGCGAGGAGGGCGGCACGGCGGCGGCGCGTCTGCTGTTTGGGGAGGAGAACCCCTCAGGCCACCTGCCTATCAGCTGGGAGAGACGGATTACGGACAATCCAAGCTACGCCAGCTATTATCCCGATCCTGGGACGAACCGAATCGTGTATCGCGAAGGGATCTTCGTCGGATACAGGGGGTATGAGCACAATCATGTGGAGCCTCAGTACCCGTTTGGATTTGGGCTCTCGTACACCACTTTTTCCTTCAGCAACCTGAAGAGCACGGAGGTGGGAGCGGACCGCTATAATGTGACTTTCGATGTTACGAATACGGGGAAGCGGGCCGGAGCTGCGGTGGCCCAGCTTTATGTGGGTGAGGAGGCTCCCGCAGTGGCACGGCCGGTGAAGGAGCTGAAGGGATTTGACCGCGTGATGCTGCAGCCGGGTGAGACGAAGCACGAGAGTCTGGAGCTGAATGCACGCAGCTTCAGCTACTTCGACGTGAAGAACACGGCGTGGCAGGCGGACGCCGGAGACTACGATCTGATGCTGGGGAACTCGTCCGCGGACATCCAGCAGAGGATAAAGATTCACCTGGCCAAGCCGGTGAGGACGGGCGTGAGCGAGTAGCTAGGGCGGATTCGCAGATGGGGTCAAGAAGAATAGCAAGAACAACCGCAGATTCCCTCGGTGCTCAATGCCTGCGCGATCTTAGCTGAGCGGCAGGGCGAGGTCTTTCCTGGAGAGATACCAGCTACTGACTTCAAGTCCGGCGCCCCCGACGCCGGTACGCCTTGCGGCTTCAGCCAGGGTGGCGGGCGCGGGGGCTATGACCTGCCTACCGGGGAGCCAGTTGGCGGGACAGCTGACGCCGTTGGCGTCGATGGTCTGAAGGCCCTGGAAGACACGGACAAGTTCATCGACGTTGCGGCCCAGCTGCATAGGGTAGTACATCAGGGAGCGGATGCGCTGGGTGGGATCGATGAAGAAGACGGCGCGGACGGTAGCGGTATCGCTGACTGCTTCATGGACCAGGCCATAGGCGCGGGATACCCTCTGGTCGAGGTCGGCTACGACGGGAAATTTTACCTGGATGTTCGCGATCTGCTCGAGGTCGCGGATCCATGCGATGTGCGAGGGGACGGAGTCTACCGATACGCCGATCAGTTGCACGTTCAACCTCTCGAAGTCGGCGTGGCGTTTGGCGATTTCCACGAACTCGGTGGAGCAGACGGGCGTGAAGTCCGAGGGATGCGAGAAGAGCATGACCCAGCGGCCCTGCGCGGTGAAGTCGCTGAGGCGAACGGGACCGTGGGTGCTGTTGGCTACGAAGTCGGGGGCCTGTTCGAGGATGCGTGGGATGCGTGTCTCTGTCACGTTGTGGTCCAAGGCTACTTGGGCTGGGCTGCGGTGCGCAGGTAAGGTTTGACGGTCTTGAAACCGGGGAAGAGCTGGGCGGCCTCGTCGTTGGAGACAGTGCCGGCGATGATGATGTCGTCTCCATTTTGCCAGTTGGCAGGAGTGGAGACGCGGTGGCGAGCGGTGAGTTGAATGGAGTCGAGCACGCGCAGGATCTCGTTGAAGTTGCGCCCTGTGCTCATGGGGTAGGAGAGGGTGAGCTTGATGCGTTTATCGGGGCCGATGATGAAGACGGTGCGCACGGGAGCATTGAGCGCGGGGGTGCGGCCCTCGGAGGTGGTGCCTGAATCGGCGGGCAGCATGTCGTAGAGCTTGGCTACCTTGAGTTCCGGATCGCCGACCATGGGGTAGTTGACCTTGGCGCCACCGACATCCTCGATGTCTTTCGACCAGGTCTCGTGACTGCTGACGGGGTCGACGCTGAGGCCGAGGATCTTGACGCCGCGGCGGGTGAACTCCGGCTCGAGGGCGGCCATGCTGCCAAGCTCGGTGGTGCAGACGGGGGTGAAGTCCTTGGGATGGGAGAAGAGCACGGCCCAGTTGTCGCCGATCCATTCGTGGAAGTGAATCGTCCCCTGGGTGGTTTCGGCGGTGAAATCAGGGGCTACATCGTTAATTCGGAGTGACATCGCATTCCTTTCGCAGTTGGTGACGGTATTCAGACAGGGCTATGCTGGGGGATAGGTCTCTAAATCTAAAACCCACCCGGCTGATGCCTTGGGTGGGTTTCTGTGCTCTCCGAAGCCGGTTGACTTTGGTCTCGCTCATTCACAGACACCCGCTGGGCCACGGCAACAGCAGAGGCGCAGGCAGGATGTGTGGAGCAGGATATCGGGCATGTGTGTGTGTGTCCGGCTTCTTACGATCTCTCCGCCGCCAGCTCGCGCTAGCATGGGAGCTGGTTGGCTCCGCCGCGGTACTCAAACTGTACGTCGACGAGGATTTGATGTCAAACGCTTGGGCTGGGAACAAGGCAGGCAGGTGGTTCGATTTCGAGCAGGTCGATGTGTTCGCCGAGCGTCCGCTCGAGGGCAATGCCTTGGCGGTCTTCCACGATGGGCGCGGGCTTTCGACGGCGGAGATGCAGGCGCTCGCCCGCGAGACGAACCTGTCGGAGACGACGTTCGTCCTGCCGCGCGCGGCAGGCGTGGAAGCGGAGAGCGGGGTGCAGGTTCGCATCTTCACGGTGGAGGAGGAGCTGCGCTTCGCCGGGCATCCTACGCTGGGCACGGCAAGCTGGCTGTACCTGCACCATGCGGTGCTGCGGGGCGCAGGTACGATCACGCTGGATTTGCCAGTAGGGCCGATTGCCGTGAGGTTCGAGGAAGGCGACCAGGGAGGCGCGGGAGTGTACGGTACGATGCGGCAGAACGATGCCTGGTTCGGGGCGGAGCACGACCGGGCTGCGATTGCGCGTGTGTTGAACCTTTCAGTGGAGGATCTGGATCCGGAGCTTCCGGTGCAGACGGTTTCGACCGGGATGGCGTTCTGCATCGTGCCTCTGCGGACGCTTGAAGTTGCCGCGCGCCTGGCGATTCCACAGCACGGGGCGCGCGCGTATCTAGAACGCAGCGATGCGAAGTTTTTTCATTGCATCACTCGCGCGGCGGCGGGGAGCGGGGCGGACTGGCATGCACGGATGCAGTTCTACAGCGGGGAGGATCCGGCGACGGGGTCGGCGTCGGGGTGCGCGATCGCGTACCTGGTGCGGCATGGGCTGGTGGGGAGCGGGGAGGCAGTGGCGATCGAGCAGGGTGTCGAGATGCGCCGGCCTAGCCGGATCCATGCGCGGGCGTCGGAGGCTGGAGGCGCGGTGACGGACGTGTTTGTCGGTGGGCGCACCATTCCTGTTGCAAGAGGACGGTTTTTCCTGCCTTGATGCACCCGATTTCAACAAGCTTGAAGGAGGCGAAGTGCAGGCGGTGCATGGGGGTTCACGGAATGGCGGAAGGCGCAAGCTGTATTTGCGGAAACTTTCGCCTGGTGTTCGCTGTTGCCAGGCTCGATTCCCCCCTCGTAGTCTGAGCAGGCGTTGCAGACGGTTCGACAGACGAGCTCTGTTCCCTACGTTTGCGGCGATTGCTTTCGCCTTGTATTACCTACAACTTGACTCGAGAGAAGCCGTCTGCTTCCGCAGTCGCGCCCTACTCCAACGCGCAGTCTTACGCCCGTAAGCGCGTCGCTCCGTATTTGCATGCCGCAGAGTTTGCGGTTGGCGGACCGGCTGTACCCACGGCACCTACCGCTGCGTCATGGAGGGGGCGCGTGGCAACCTGCAGATCGCGGCCTCTCTCGCCCCAAAGCGGCAGATGCGCGCCGCCCGGGCACTGCACCTTTGCGGCGCAGCTGCAGGAGCTTTGTCTCCGGTGGCTGGTCTCCTGGAGGCGGCTTGCCCGGTTGCGCCGGAGTTCGCTCCCGATGCCGCTTGAGGGGACTTGTCGGCCCTCCGCCGAGATGCTGGGTGACAGCGTTCTTTCGGCCGGACGAATGGTAGCGCGCTGCCCGCGAGGGGGTGCGAGACAGAACCGAGAACGAAATGCGCCCTAAGAAGACCATCCTGTGTGTGGACGACAATGAACAGATTCTTTCCGTGAGGAAGTTTTTGCTGGAGACGCGCGGCTACCGCGTGGTTTCGGTGCTGACGGCACAGCATGCGATCGAGTACATCGAAGGCTCGGCGGCGGGGTCCATCGACCTGCTTTTGTGCGACCTGTTGATGCCGCAGATGGACGGGAACGAGTTGGTGAGGCGGGCGAAGAAGCTGCGTCCGGGTCTGCCGACGATGATCGTCTCCGGAACGGCGAACGCGTTTGATCGAGCTTGCGCGGCCGATGCGTTTTTGCCGAAGGGGGCCTGTTCGCCTGCTGAACTGCTCGAGCGGGTGCGCGTGCTGGTGGCGAGGAAGCGGGGTCCGAAGAAGGCCTTGACTTGCCCGCAGGCGGAGGCTCTGGCTTCGTAACGTGGACGGTTGTGCATTCGTCGGAGTCCGGAGCGAGGCGGGCGCGCAAGGGTCCGATGCGAAGGGAAAGACTGCTAGGCGGCTAAGCCTCGACCAGACCGTAACGGCGCTGCCACTCGTGTTTGAGCCGGCTCCATACGGCGTCGCGCTCAGCTGGCGAGATGTCGGGGTCCTTGTTCTCGGCGAAGCGTGTGGCTTCCTGCCGGGCTGTCTCGAGCACGGCGCGGTCGCGAATGAGGTTGGCGATGCGGAACTCGGGCATGCCGGCCTGCCGAGTGCCGAAGAACTCGCCCGGCCCGCGCTGCTGGAGATCGAATTCGGCGAGTTCGAATCCGTTTTGGGTGCGTACCATGGCCTCGAGCCTCCGCTCGGCGGGTTCGCTGATCTTGCCTCCGGTCATGAGGATGCAGAAGCTCCTGGAGGCGCCTCGGCCTACACGTCCGCGCAACTGGTGCATCTGGGCGAGGCCGAAGCGCTCGGCGTGCTCGATTACCATGACGCTGGCGTTCGGAACATCCACGCCTACCTCGATGACGGTGGTTGCGATGAGCACGTCGGTATCGCCGCGCTGAAATCTGCGCATGGAGGTTTCTTTTTCGTCCGCGCTCATGCGTCCGTGCAGCAGGCCTAGGCGCAATCCGGCGAGCGGGCCTTGGCGCAGCTCGTCGTACATCTCCGTGGCGGAGCGAAGCTTTGCCCTGGGCGCGAACAGCTTCTTGGCGGCTTTCGCGGCGGCTGTGGGTAGGTTCGTCGCGGCGTGCGCGGGGGGGTTCAAGGAGCGGCGGTTTGCGGCAAGGGTCTTTCTGGCGCTGGTAGGTTGCGTGAGTGGTTTGGGCGGATCGAGCTCTTCGCCGGGTGCGAAGTCGAACTCTGGCTGGTCGTCCCTGGAGCCCTCAATGATGGGATAGACGATGTAGGCCTGGCGTCCGGCGGTTACCTGTTTACGGAGGAACTCCCATACCTCTCCGGCGCGCTCTTCGGTGGTGCGGCGGGTTACGATGGGCATCCTGCCGGGGGGAAGTTCGTCGATGACGCTGGCCTCGAGGTCGCCATAGACGGTGAGGGCGAGGGTGCGGGGGATCGGGGTTGCGGTCATCACGAGGACATCGGGCTCGGGGGTCGAGCCATCGGCGCCGGGCTTCTTCATGAGCTTGAAGCGCTGCTGGACGCCGAAGCGATGTTGCTCGTCGACGATGACGAGGCCGAGCCGGTCGAACTCGACCTTGTCTTCGATGAGAGCGTGCGTGCCCACGACGAGGTTGGTCTCGCCGCGGTAGATTCTTCCACGCGCTTCGCGCTTGGCCGCGTCATCGAGTGAGCCGGTAAGCAGCGTGATGCGGTAGGGCTTGCCGGTCGAAGGCGAAGTTACGGAGGCGAGCAGCTTGCGCGCGCTGAGGAAGTGCTGGGTGGCTAGGATCTCGGTTGGCGCCATCATGGCGGCCTGGAAGCCGTTCTCCATGGCGACGATGGCCGCCTGCATGGCGACGATGGTTTTGCCTGAGCCTACATCGCCTTGGAGCAGTCGGCGCATCGGCTGGGGGCGTTTCATTTCGGCGACGATCTCCGCCAAAACGCGCTTTTGGGCTATGGTGGGATGAAAGGGGAGCACCTGCCGGATGGCTTGGCGAACCTTGTCGTTGGTGGCGAAGGCAGTGCCGGGGCGCTCCCGCATCTTCCTGCGCTTCAGCTCGAGGCCGAGTTCGAGGTAAAAGAATTCTTCGAAGATAAGTCTTCTATGGGCTGGAGTGGAGGAGGACATGAGCTCTGTCAAAGGCGTTCCGGGGAGAGGGAAGTGGACCTCGCGGAGGGCGCGGAGACGGAGTGGAAGCCGCAGGCGGCCGCAGATGGCGTGTGGGAGGCTTTCGGCTTCTGGGGCGGTGAGGGACGGTGCTTCGTTGTCTGAGCCGAGGGCGGCATCGAGCTCGGTGAAGATGCTCCAGAGGACGCGCCGGAGCCACTTTGAACCGAGCTTGGCTCCCCAGGCGGTGGTTCCGCCAAGCGACTCGTAGACGGGTACGATGCGGCCGACCTCGAGCATGGCGAACTCGGCTTCGGGACCGGTCGCGCCGGGACCGGGCAGAAGCTCGAACTGGGGCTGCACCATTTTGAATCTTCCGGCGGTGGAGCGTGAGAGCTCGAGTTTGCCGTAGACCGCGGCCATCTGGCCGACGTGGAACTTGTCGCGAAGGTAAGCGCCCCCGAACCACATGCACTTCAGCGTGCTGAGCCCCTGGCCGAGGGTGAGTTCAAAGAGCGGGCCTCCGCGTGTCTTCAGGAGGGCCGAGCCACGTACCTCTCCGATCACGGTAGCCATGGTGCCCGCGGCGAGCGAGCCGATGGGCGCGGGGTTCAGGCGGTCCTCATAGCGGAACGGGAGATGGTAGAGCAGGTCTTCGACGGTCTCGACGCCTCGCTTGGCAAGCTCGAGGCCGACGCGCTCGCCCACGCGCCGCACGAATCTCACCGGTGTTGAAAGTTCCAGCACAGACCGATCCTATAAGAGTGGAGGGGTTATGTTCGTGCGCGCCGATAGAGGCTGCGACTACCACTTCCGCGGCAGAGACTAACACTTGCGTGGCAGAAAAGAGGCGGCGCGAGTTTTGCGTCGGTGTCTTATCATCTTGCTATGATCTCCCGACTGCCCGCGCTCGAGACGACTGTCGCCGATCTCTCGCGCGGGCGCGCGAGCCGGCGGGGCGCCCGCTGGAGCCGCACTTGGAGGTGGCGATGAGGACGGCGTTCTGGCTGTCGCTTGCTGTTTCCGCGTTCGCGTATTTTGGCTATCCGATGTTTCTCTACCTGCTGCCGAGGCGCGGTTACAAGGCGACCGAGGCGGGGGGGCGGCCTTCGGTATCGGTGATTCTCGCTGCACGCAACGAGGCGGCGAGCCTGCCGCGAAAGCTGGAGAACCTGCGCCGGATGGAGTATCCGCGCGAGAGGCTGGAGATTGTCATTGCGTCGGATGCTTCGACGGATGGCACGAGCCGGTTTTTGTTGGATCACGCGGCAGAATTGACTGCGGTACTTCTCGAAGTTTCAAGTGGTAAGGCGGGTGCTTTGAATGCGGCGGTGCGTGCCGCGCGGGGCGAGATCCTGGTCTTCCTGGATGCGCGCCAGAGCGTGGATGTGGACGCGATTGCGGAGCTTTTACGTCCATTCGCGGACCCGACCGTGGGCGCGGTGAGTGGGGAGCTACTGCTTGAATCCTCAAGAAATACGGGGGAGGCGTTGGGGCTGTACTGGAAGATCGAGAAAGCGATTCGCCGGCTGGAATCCGCCACGGGCTCCGTTGTGGGGGTCACGGGAGCGATCTATGCGCTGCGCCGGTCGCTGTATGTCGAGGTACCGGCGTTCACCTTGCTCGATGATGTTTTGATTCCGATGCAGGCTGCGCGGGCGGGATATCGCGTCTTATTTCAGCCGAGCGCGGTGGCGCGGGACCGGCTGTTCCCAGAGAAGGGAAAGGAGTTCTCGCGCAAGGTGCGGACTCTAACCGGGAACTATCAGCTGCTGCGCCTGGCGCCGTGGCTGTTATCGCCGGCCAATCCGCTGTTGTTTCGGTTTATCTGTCATAAGCTGCTCCGGCTGGCGGTGCCTTTGCTGCTGGTGGTGATGCTGGTGACGTCGGCGGCCTGCCCGGGCGGGATGTACCGTGCGGTATTTCTTCTGCAGCTTGTCTTTTATGCGCTGGCGGCGATGGGGCTGCTATCCGCGCAAGCGCGGAAGATTAAAGCGGTGGCCGTGGCGAGTACGTTCGTGATGCTGAACGGCGCGGCCACGGTGGCGTTTTACAACTTCATCTCCAGGAAGGATGGTGTCTGGGCGCGCTAAAGCGGGCACGTTAGGGAGGCGCGGGCCCGGAGAGTTTAGAGCCAGCCTGAAGGGTCTGATTTATACTTGAGGCTTGCCCTGCATAGACGTTGGCAGGCCTCGCCAGAGGTTGTCCGTCGAGCAAATACCGGGCATGCGGCTGCGCCTTTCCGAAGGAGCGGGACGCACGAAGTGAAGGTCTCAAGCCAAGCATGATTCGCATTCTGCAGCAGGATAATCGCATCATCAAGATCGTCTTCGCCGTGATCATCGGATTCGCCGTGATCACCATGGTGATTACGCTGGTCCCCGGCATCTTCGACAATGTGGCAACGAACGATGCGACGGTGTACGCCACGGTCCGGGAACCGGGAGTGCTGGGGAAGTTTGCCGAGAGCATACCGGTGAAGCAGGACCAGGTGAATCAGCTGGCGGAGCGGCAGTTGCAGCAGCAGAAGCTGCCGGAGTTCCTGTTGCCTTACATGGCGCAGCGGGCGGGACAGATCCTGGTGCAGCGGGCGATGTTGAAGCAGGAGGCGGACAGGCTGAACCTGCAGGTGAGCGACGAGGATCTGCGGCGCGAGTTGCAGACGGGGCCCTTCGCGCAATACCTGTTTCCGAACGGTGCGTATATCGGTGACGACGCTTACATGAACTTTGTGCAATCGGCCTTCCAGACGAGCCGTGCGGACTTCGAGTCGCAGGTGAAGAGCGACATGGAGCTGAACCGGCTGCAGGCGCTGATTACGGGTGGGATTACAGTGTCGGACTCTGCCGTGCGCGCGGCGTATCTGCAGCAGGGCACCAAGGTGAAGTTCGAGTACGCGGTGCTCTCCGCGGATGATGTGCGCAAGTCGATCAACCCTACGGACGCGGAGCTCGAGGCCTTCTTTAAGGAGAACCAGACCAAGTACGCGAACGCGCTTCCGGAGACGCGAAAGATCGAGTATGTGGCCTTCGACAGCTCCAACCTGCCGGGCGGCAAGCCACAGGTTACGGACGCCGAGGTCCAGAACTACTATAACCAGCACAAGGATCAGTATCAGGTGAAGGAACAGGTGAAGACCCGCCACATACTGATCACAGTTCCGCCGGGGGCCGATGCGAAGACAGATGCGGCTGCGAAGGCGAAGGCGCAGGGGCTGCTGGATCAGCTGAAGGCGGGCGCGAGTTTTTCGGAGCTAGCGAGCAAGAACTCCGATGATCCGGGCAGTAAGACGCAGGGTGGCGAGCTGCCGATGATTCCTACCGCGGGCCTCGATCCGGCGTATGCGAAGGCGGCCATGGCGTTGAATCCGGGGCAGACCTCGGGCCTGGTGCGGTCGCAGTTTGGTTACCACATCATCCAGACGGAACAGAAGGAAGAGCCACACACGAAGCCTTTGGCTGAGGTTAAGGCGTCGATCATACCGGTTATCGAGCAGCAGAAGGCCGGGGCGGCGGAACAGAACTTTGCCAACCAGCTAGCTGCGCAGGCGAAGACGGAGGGCCTGGAGAAGGCTGCCGCGGCGCACAACCTGCATGTGGTGACGACCGACTACGTGGCGAAGGACGGGGTGGTTCCGGGATTAGCGGACGGCGTGGGGCTGCTGACGCAAGCGTTTGGAGCCGCCAAGGGTGCTGCGCCGGCGACGGTTTCGACCGGCGACGGATTCGCGGTGTTCCAGGTGGAGGATGTGAAGCCTGCGCATTCGCCGGACTTTGCCACCTACAAGTCGCACATTCTGGACGATTATCGCGAGCAGAAGGTGCCACAGTTGCTGAATGCCGAGTTGAAGAAGCTGGACGACCGCGCCAAGGTGTTGAACGATCTGCCGAAGGCGGCGGCGGAGATGAAGGTGCCGGTGAAGACGAGCGATCTGGTGGGCAAGGACGCCCAGGTGCCTGATCTTGGGGCGATGAGCGGGCCTGGCGCGGTTGCGTTTAGTTTGCCTAAGGGCGGGATCTCGGGTCCGATCAATGCAGGGCGGGCGGGTATCGTGTTGACTGTGCTGGACAAACAGGAGCCGGCTGCGGATGAGATCGCGAAGCATATGGAGGCGACGCGGGAGCAACTGCTTTCGAATCAGCGGGATGAAATCTTCCGTGTGTTTATGGGGAGTTTGACGCAGAAGTATGAAAAGACGGGTGCGGTGCGGTTTTCGAAGAAGCAGCCAGCGCCCGGATCGTCTCCGTTGGGTGGATAATTTGTGGGTGATTTGTGGTCGGGAGGCGGCGCGAGGCGATCGCGCCGTTTTTCTTTTGGGGACAGTGCTTCCGTACTTCGGGACTGAGGTCTGCGAAGGGTTTGCGGTGCGCGACGGACTCTTGGGTGCGGGTGAGGGTCGGGAGAAGTCCGGTGATTTTTGGA
>CAXTPY010000045.1:0-1204 GCA_964246195.1 uncultured Acidobacteriaceae bacterium
CCTCCGCCGGATGAGCGTTGTACCAAAGGAACCCTATACTGGCCCCCACCATCGACCCGCAGAAGACCGTCACCTCGCTCACCATCGGCATCCGCTGCAGCTCCAGATAGTCGCTGAAGACCACATGCCCACTCACATACGTCAGCACCGTCAACGCCCCCGCCGCAATGATCGTGCATCCAATCGCCAATCCATCCAACCCGTCCGTCAAATTCACGGCGTTACTCGAAAACGTAACCACCAGCATCACAAACACCACGAATGGCGCAAACCCCAGCCACCAAAGATGCGGCACGCCGCGCAGCGAATCGATCACCAGGTTAGGCCGCACCTTCTTCAAGAAAGGCACCATCAGCCGCGTCGAGTAACTCCCCCGGCTCTCCATATACACCAGCGCCACCGCCACCGCGCCACTCGCCAGAAACTGCAGCCCCAGCTTCTGCCGCGCCGTCAGCCCCCGGTTCCGCCGATGCACCACCTTGATGTAGTCGTCCGCAAACCCTATCGCTCCAAACGCCAGCGTCGACAACATCACCAGCCAAACAAACGGGTCCGAAAGATCGCTCCAAAGCAGCGTGGGCACCAGGATCGAGATACAGATCAGCACCCCGCCCATCGTCGGCGTGCCGCTCTTCTTCTGGTGCGACTGCGGGCCCTCCTCGCGGATATACTGCCCAATCTGAAACTCCCGCAGCCGCTCGATTACATACGGCCCGATCAACAGCCCGATCAGCAGCGCCGTCAGGCTCGCAAACACCGTCCGGAACGTCAGGTACCGGAAGATGCGAAACAGCCGAAAGTAAGGAAACAGCTTCTGGTACAGCAGCCAATAGAGCAACGCAACTCCGCCTCAACCCGAATCACCACCCGCACAAACACCGCACAGAGAAGTCCCCGCTATCTTAACAGGCCCATCCGGCCCGACCGCGCAAGTCCCGAGGCCAATCCCACACACACCGGAAAGCTGAGGCACCTCCGTGAGGTCTCAAGCTCTACACGTGCTGCAAACGACAACCTATCGAGGCATGATGCTAACCTCCACTGGACACACACAGCGGGCAACACATGGTTTCCATCGACCAAACGATGCGGATCGCTGCACCCATTGAGCGCTGCTTCGACCTCTCGCGATCTATAGAGTTGCATCTGCTGGGCACAGAGCAGTCCCGGGAGGAAGCTGTGGGTGGACGAACGAACGGTCTCC
>CAXTPY010000045.1:1304-14041 GCA_964246195.1 uncultured Acidobacteriaceae bacterium
AACCGCATCTCTGCCTTCGCCACCAGTGCCCTCATGCAGGAGGCGGATGAGCACGGGGTCGAGATTCAAGGAGCCGAACACGTGGGGAACGACGTGTATATGGCTCGATGCTGATCCGCGCGACGCTCGGACGCGCCCTTCGGCTACCATAGAAGGCAATGTCCTCCGTCACCTCCACACAGCTTGTGCGTCCAGCGAAAAACTTCAGCGGGTCCTTGACTCTGCCTGGAGACAAGTCGATCTCACATCGTTACGCGATGCTTGCGGGACTGGCGCGAGGCACGACCAGGTTGGGCAACTTCTCGACGGGGGCCGATCCGCATTCGTCGCTGGCCTGCATGCAGGCGTTAGGGGCGGAGGTGACACCGAAGCCGGATGGAACGATCGAGATCGAAGGCTGCGGAGGACAATTTCGCGAGCCGGACCACCCTCTCGACTGCGGCAACTCGGGATCCACCATGCGCATGCTGGCGGGGCTGCTGGCGCCGCATCCGCACAGCTTCACGCTGGTCGGCGATGGATCTCTGTCGGCACGGCCGATGGAGCGCATCCGCAAGCCGCTGGCGCAGATGGGCGCGGAGATCCACCTGACAGGAGGCGATGGCGGGGCGGGAGGACACGCGCCGATTACAGTGCATGGGCGCGAGCTTCGCGCGGTTCACTTCGAATCGCCCATCGCTTCCGCGCAGGTGAAGACGGCGGTGCTGTTTGCCGGACTGCAGGCGCAGGGGACCACCAGCCTGGTGGAGAGGCTGCGGACGCGGGATCA
Source organism: uncultured Acidobacteriaceae bacterium (assembly GCA_964246195.1). GTDB lineage: Bacteria > Acidobacteriota > Terriglobia > Terriglobales > Acidobacteriaceae > Edaphobacter. The sequence continues at coordinate 2,074 of CAXTPY010000045.1, forward strand.
TTCGGAGCACGCCCTGCGGGCCTTCGGAGCTGTGGTGATGGAGGAGGGCGGCGTGTTGCGTGTGCCGGGAGGCCAGAGGCTCGAGGCGATCGAGGCGGTGGTTCCCGGCGACCTGTCTTCGGCGGCGTTCTTCCTGTGCGCGGCGCTGCTGTTTCCAGAGTCGAACCTGATCCTCGATGCGGTCGGGTTGAACCCCACGCGGGCGGCGCTCCTCGATGTGATCGTCGCGCTGGGTGGCCGGGTGAAGGTGCTGCAGGTGGAGGAGCAGCACGGCGAGTTGATGGGGACGATCCAGGTGACGCGTTCGCCGGAGGGACTGAAGGGCATGCAGATAGCGGGCGACCTATCGGCGAAGCTGATCGACGAACTGCCTGTGCTTGCGGCCATCGCTCCGTATACGGCGCAGGGTATGCGGATCCGCGATGCGAAGGAGCTGCGGGTGAAGGAGTCGGATCGTATCGACCTGGTAGCGCGCAACCTGAGGGCGATGGGGGCGGAGTTCACGGAGTTCGAGGATGGCATCGAGATACCCGGAGGGCAGAGGCTGCACGGGGCGACGATCGATTCTGGCGGCGACCACAGGATTGCGATGGCCTTTTCGATCGCCGCGCTGCGTGCGTCCGGAGAGACGGAGATCGAGGGAGCGGAGGCGGCTGGGATCTCGTTTCCCGAGTTCTTCCCGCACCTGGAGACGCTATGCAGCTTCTGAGTGAAATGGCGGACGGAAGCTACTGGAGATGGCGCAGGGCGGAGGGATGAGAGTCATCCAGTCGGTGCCGGGTGTGTTTCACCACTTCGATCTTGCGCAGCAGCTTTATCGGCGCGGGCACCTAGTAAAAATTTATTCCACATGGCCGTGGCAGAGGCTCCAGCGGGAGGGGCTGCCGCACGAGCTCGTAGAGACGTTTCCGTGGCTGCATACGCCGAGTTATCTGCTGGGCCGAAGCAGCTTTTATCCTGTGGCTCTATCGAGGAGTGTTCTGAATCTCAATAATCGTCTGTTCGACGATTGGATATCGGCCCGGCGGCCGCCTTGCGATGCTCTGATCGCGCTGTCGGGGACTGCGATGCGCACCGGGCAGAGGCTACAAGCGGAGGGCGGCCGGTACATCTGCGACCGCGGATCCACGCATCATCGCTACCAGGCGGAGATGGTGCGGGAGGAGCATCTCCGCTGGGGGATCGAGCCTCCCCGGGCCGAGCCCGAGGCCACGGAGCGCGAAGAACGCTGCTACGCCATGGCGGATGCGATCACCGTGCCTTCGTCGGTGGCGAAGCGGTCGTTTGTCGCGATGGGGGTGGAGGCGCGGAAGGTTCATGTGATTCCCTATGGGATGCGGCTGGCTGATGCGCCCGAGCCGGCGCGGCCTCCACAGGATCGCTTCGAGGTGCTGTTTGCGGGTCACGTGAGTCTGCGCAAGGGGTTTCCTTATCTGCTCGAGGCGTTCGCGGGGCTGCGGCATCCGCGCAAGCGTCTGACCGTGGCCGGCAGTCTGCAAGGAGCGATTCGCCCGCTGCTCAAGCGGCTTCCCTCCTCCGCGGTAGAGTACGTCGGCGCGCTCCCGCAGAGTGTTCTCGCGGAGAAGATGCGCGCCAGCCATGTGCTTGTGCTGCCCAGCGTCGAAGAGGGTCTCGCACTGGTGCAGGGTCAGGCGATGGCCTGCGGCTGCCCGGTGCTGGCGACCGCGGAGACCGGCGCCGAGGACCTGTTCACGGATGGGGTGGAGGGCTTTATCCTTCCGGCACGGGACAGCGAGACACTCCGACGCAAGCTGCAGGAGATCGCGGACGACGCGGGCTTGCAGGCGCGGCTCTCCCTCGCCGCTCGCGAGCGCGTCCAGCGGCTGGGCGGATGGGATGCCTATGGCGAAGCATGGGTGGAGCTGCTGCACCGTCTGCTGGATCAGGGAAAGATCGCGAGAGGAGCGGAAGCGTGACCAACCTGCACGGCGAAGCTGTCGCTGCGAACTCGCGGGCGATCGTCATCACCGAGATTGAGGCGATGGGAGGCGCCGAGCGCTGCTGCCTGGCGCTCTCGCGCTGGCTGCACGAGCGCGGCATGCAGCATCATTTTGTAACCTATTGCGATCACATTGGGCTTGGATCGTATGCCTCGCACCCAATTCAGGTGGTGCAGTTACGCCCGAGGATGCGCCCCTGGAACAAGGCCGCCGCGCTGGGACGGCATCTGCGGGGAATTCAGTCGCGCTACCAGCCGCTTCAGTCCGGGTACCAGCCGGCGCTGCATGCTACGCTCGCGGGGCTTCGCGGCTTTCACACGCTGATGCACGATACTCCGAGCCTCTTCACGGGAGATGAGAGAACCAAGACCGTGCAGCGCAGACTGGCGGAGAAGACGCTGCACCGAGTGCTCGCGCTAGGCCTGCGCAGCGGAGGACGGACGGTGGTAGCCAGCAGCTATCTGCAGCAGGAGACGGCGGAGGTCTTCGGCGTAGCGGCGGACCTGCTGCCCATCGGCGGCCAGCCGCATGCCTCGAGCTTCCACCTGCGTCCCGTCGCGGGAAGTCTGAGGATGCTGAGTGTCTCGCGCGTCGCCTCGAACAAGCGCCTGGACTGGGTCATCCGCGCGCTCGCTCGCCTGGAGCGCGGCACCGAGCCGCTTTCGAGCAAGATCAACTGGAGCTTCGACATCGTCGGCGAAGGGCCGCAGCTCGCAGAGTTGAAACAGATGGTGGAGAACCTCGATCTTGCCGACCGTGTGCGCCTGCACGGCTATCTCTCCGACGACGCGCTGAAGCCCGTCATGGATCGCGCGCAGTTGATGCTGATCCCGGCGCGTCAAGGCTACGGGATTCCGGCTCTCGAAGCGTTGCAGAGCGGAATGCCCCTGCTGCTCCATCGCGACTCCGGCGTGAGCGACCTGCTGCTGCAGACACCGTGGGCGACCATCGTCGAAGGAAGCGAACCGGACCTCGAGGCGGGTTTGAACAAGGCAATCGAAGGTGTTCGCAGAGGCTTGCACCTGAACGCTCCGCTGCCCTACCTGCCCACGGAGGACGAGTGGGCGGAGAAGCTGGTCGTTCTCTGCGGCTGGAGATAATCACGCGCGAACGGAGAGAAGCACTCGGCGGCTGTAGATCAGTGGAAGCTACATCTTGTAGCGTCCGAGATCGTCGTCGTTCAGGTTCTCGAACCAGCGGCGCGTCTCGCCGGCGTCGGAGGACGCGCTCCCCGCACCAGGCGTCAGACGCGCGCTCTCGAGCACCGTCTCGCTGACATAGATGGGACAGTCCCAGCGCAGAGCCAGTGCGATACCGTCCGACGGGCGAGCGTCCAAGGTGACGATCTCTCCCTCCTGCTCCATCCAGATCACGGCGTGAAAGGTGTCGGAGCGGAGCTCCGAGACGACGACCTTACGCACCACCGCGTTCAAAGCCCGAGCCATCTGCTGCAGCAGGTCGTGCGTCATTGGCCGCGGCGTGGAGGTCTTCTCCAGCTCCAGGGCGATCGCATTGGCCTCGAAGATCCCCACCCAGATGGGCAGCACCCGGTCGCTGCCAGGATCCTTCAGCACCACGATCGGCATCTCGGTCACAGGGTCCATCATCAGCCCCTTGATCTGCATCTCGACTTCGACTCCCGCCCCCCTCGCCTGCTCCGCGTGGCTCCCCATTATGCGACCGCCTCCCCGACCAGGCTGTTTGGAAACGCCTGTGTGATCTTCACCTGCATGTAGCTGCCCGTTGCGGGCAAAATAGGCTGTGCCGACGTGAAGTTGACGGTCTTGTTCTGCGAGCTGCGGCCGATCACCTGGTTGCGTTGCTGGTTGTGTCCTTCCACCATCAACTCCATCGTCTCGCCGATGTGCCCGGCGTAGTTGACGCGCTGAATCTCCCTCTGCCGGTCAAGCAGAAGCTTTAGCCGCTCGACCTTCACCTCCTCCGCGATGGAGTCTTCCATGTGAATCGCGGGGGTATTCGGACGGCGGGAGTACTTGAAGGCGAAGATGGCGTCATAGCCCACCTCATCGAGCAAGCTGGCGGTCTGTTCCAGGTCGGCCTCCGTCTCTCCCGGAAATCCGACGATGATGTCCGTGGTGATGCTGATGCTGCGCTTCGCCGACTTGATCCACGCGATCCGCTCCAGGTACCACTCGCGTGTGTACTCCCGCGCCATGGCCTTCAGCACGGGCGTGGCCCCGCTCTGGACGGGCAGATGAACGTGGTCGCACAGCGCGGGTACGGCGTCGATCGCGTCCACGATGTCCTGGGTGAAGTCTCGCGGATGCGATGTGGTAAACCGCACACGACGAATCCCTTCAATGCGCCCCACCGCCGCGAGCAGCTCCGCGAACGACATCTTGCCCGAAGCATCGCGATAGGAATTTACATTCTGACCCAGCAGCTGGATCTCGGTAAAGCCCGCATCGGCGATGCGGCGGGCCTCCGTCAGTACCGACTCCGAGGTGCGGCTACGCTCCTTGCCGCGCGTGTACGGCACCACGCAGTAGGAGCAGAACTTGTCGCAGCCCTCGACGATGGTGATGTAGCCGCGATGCGGATTGCTGCGCGCGACGAACTCGGTCTCGAAGGTCTCGTCGGTCTGGCGATCGTCGAGCCCGGTGATGCGCTGCTCACCCCGCTCGAGACGCGCGAGCATCTCGGGAAGATTCCTGTAGGACGCGGACCCGGAGACGATCGACACATAGGGAGCGCGGTCGAAGATCTTCTCGCCCTCCTGCTGCGCGACGCAGCCCAGCACAGCGAACCGTTTTCCTTCACCCTGCATCCGCTTGTACTCGTTCAGCCGGTGAAAGACCTTCTGCTCCGCCTTGTCGCGTATGGAGCAGGTGTTGTAGAGGATCAGCCCGGCGTCGGCTTCGTCGGACACCTGCGCATAGCCCTGTCGCTCGAGCGTGCCCACGACCTTCTCAGAGTCGTGCGCGTTCATTTGGCAGCCGAAGGTTTCGATGTAGAAAGTCTTGCTCACCAGGCAAGTATAAGCCGCGGCCCACCAGCCCGGAAATATGCGTTTGGTAGCGTCACCGGGGCTCGAACCCGGACTCTCCGCCTTGAGAGGGCGGCGTGTTAACCAGTTACACCATGACGCCAGAAACTTCAGCGGCTCTTAAGAACTATACCAGCTTTCGCTACGGATTCAGAGCCGGGGGAGAAGCCCGGACCCGGCTCACAATCCAAGCTTCTTCACTTCATCGTTGTAGTATTTGCGGTACAGGATGTCCCACTCCTGGCTGCCTTCGAGGATGATCTTGCGCTGGGAGGCGATCTTCAGGCGCGCCGCCGCGTCGATCTTGGTCTCCTCCAGCAGCAGCTTCTCGAGCGCCTTGCGAGCCTCTTGACGGATGGTGTTGCGGTCCTCGAGGAAGTCGCATTCCTTGATCTCCGCCAAGGTATCCGCGACCGTGTGGGCGAGCTTGTTCAGTTTGTCGCGGGAGATCCTCACAGCACCGCCTTGTACTTGCGGGCCAGCTCCAGCTTCACCTTCTTGAACATCTCCGGGTAGCTCGCTCCGGTCTTCCGCATGTCTTCCTGGAAGGCTTCGAGGATGACCCGAACCTCATCGTTGATGCGGTCTTCAAGCGACAGTTCGTCCACCATCGCGGACGTCACCTGCTCGTTCAGTACGCCAACCTTGTCCGCTTGAATCATCTTCTCGGCAAGCAGGTGCTTCACGGTCTGGCGAGCCAGATAGCCTACATAGTCTTTGGAAAAAATCATGAGTCGTTAGCGTGAATATACCACGTTCCAGGCTCTATCCACCCTTGCCGGAACCTTGCCGGAACCTTGCCGGAACCTTGCCGGAACGGGGCGACAAAGCGCCCGGCAACGTTCCGAAGCTGGAGAAAACTCTCCCTACGCCTCGCCCCCTTCTCGACTCTCCGGGCAGACTGCGTCCGCTTTCTGCGACAATGGCGGAGATGCACTCCGACAATCTACTTTCGCTCAAAGATGACATGGTGGCCTTCATCGCCGGCCATGGCATGCGGCTCTTTCATGGCTACGTCAGTGAGGAACTTCCCTCGGTCATGTTCGAGGATGAGACACCGGACGCTTGGAAGGACTTCGTCGAACATGCCAAGGCGGCCGCGGTGCCCTTCATCATGATGAGCGAGGTGGTGCTCGAGACGGGCGACGTTACCCTGCTGCTCGAGCGCTTCCGCGACCGCGAACTCGCAGCCGGCGACATGGACGAACTGGAAGAGGCGGAGCGTCTGGCGAACCACGTCGGAAAGCTGGGCCTGGTCCAGCTCGGCTTCGCCCACCAGGGCGTGGTCTTCCTCTTCGAAGCCGCCACGGAATGGTACGACCGCTTTCAGAGCCTGCTCGACAGCTTCACCGACCTCAGCGGCATGATTCTGGATGAAGGTGAGAACGAAGACTGAACCTCGTGAATCAGCACCCTGTGCATCAGCGTCTGCCACGTTGATGGAGACGCTTCCCTTGCCCGCGCGTGTGCCGTCGCACGAGAAGGAAGCTCCGGGGTCTGCGCAGCGCCTCGCCCTGCTGCTTGGTTGTCCCGAATCGATCGCCCTGCTGCTGGTCGCGCGCGGGGTTCATGATGAGGCGGCTGCGCGGGCCTTCTTCGATCCCACGCTCGAAGACCTGGGCGACCCGCTGGGTCTGCGTGGGATGAGCGAAGCGGTGCAGCGCATCCTGCGCGCGCTGCGCCACTCCGAGGCGATCCTCATCTACGGCGACTACGACGTGGACGGAACCACGGCGACGGCGCTACTGAAGAAAGCACTCGAACTGGCCGCGCCACCTGAGACTCCCGCCATCGTGTCGTACCACGTGCCCCATCGTCTCCGCGAAGGCTACGGCATGCAGACCGGAGTTCTGACCGATGCGGTCACCGCCGGCATTCGGCTGATCATCAGCGTGGACACCGGCATACGCGCCTTTGCCGCCGCCGCCCACGCGCGTCTGCATGGTCTCGACCTGATCGTCACCGACCATCACCTTCCCGACGCTGCTGGCGGCGTTCCCCACGCGCTGGCCGTCATCAACCCTGCGCAGGACGGCTGCGGATACGGGTTTGCCTCGCTCTGCGGAGCGGCCGTGGCGTTCAAGCTGGCGCATGCCGTGCTACGTGCCTCGGCCAGGGATGCTGCCGCGCTGGCGAAGATCGAGAAGGTGATCGTGCCCTCGCTGCTGAAGCTGGTCGCGGTGGCGACGATCGCGGATTCGGTTCCGCTCGAGGGCGAGAACAGGGCGCTCGCCAGCCTTGGACTGAGGTTCCTCGCGGCTCCCGTCCAGCCCGGTCTGCGCGCGCTCTTCGCCAGCGCCCGGATTGCGCCAGGCAAGGCTCCGACACCGGCGCAGATTGCGTTCCGGCTGGCCCCCAGGATCAATGCGGCGGGACGCATGGACATCGCCGGAGACGTGGTGGAACTTCTGCTGACTCGGGATGCCGCCCACGCCACCACCCTTGCCGGCAAGCTCGATCGTCTGAACGTAGAGCGCCGTGCCACCGAGACAGCAGCCCTGGAGTCCATCGAACGGAAGCTGGAGGCGATGCGGCAAGAAGATGGCGGGCTCCGCGCGCGCTGTATCGTGCTCGATGAGATCGGCTGGCATCGAGGTGTGCTCGGCATCCTGGCGTCGCGTGTGGTCGAAAAGACAGCCCGCCCCACGCTGATCCTCACCCACGAAGATGGCGAGGCGCACGGCTCCGGACGCTCGGTTCCGGGCTTCCATCTGCTAGACGCCGTGACCGCTGTGGACGCGCAGTATGGCGCGAGGGCCGGAGGCGGCGAAGCTTCCCTCTTTAGCCGCTTCGGAGGCCATGCGCACGCGATCGGTTTTGCGCTGCCCTCGTGTCGCGTGGAGCACCTGCGCGCCGGACTCGAGGAGTATGCCTCGTCGCTGCTGCCCCTGCAGCCTGCGCCCGGCGCGCTCGCGCACCATGCCCAACTTCCCTTCGATCAAGTGACGCTGCAGCTCTTCGAATGGGTGATGCGCCTGGCTCCCTTCGGCATCGGAAACGCTGAACCGCTGTTTCTCTCCCGAGGCGTCCGGGTGTTGCGTGAGCCGCGGATCGTGCAGGAAAAACATCTACGCCTGACGCTCGCCGCGGGCATGACGAGCGTGCCGCAGGACGCGATGGCGTGGGGACACTCGGTAGCCTGGGGCAGGCGTTGCGAGGCCTTAGGTCTCACGCGTGGGTCGGCGGTCGATGTGCTATTTCGTCTGCGCGAGAAGACCGACAGGAACTTCGGTGTGTACGAGATCGACATCGTAGATCTGCAACCCTCGTCGGTCGGCGACATCTAAAAAGCTCGCGCCGGTGCTTCACTCGGCGAGCGGATTCTCACCGGTTTCCCCTGTGCCCGTGCAGCGATCCGCCTCGTCTCTCATGCACTTGCGTCTTATATACTGCGAGATGGAACATGCCTGTCCTTGAAAAAACGCGGTCGCCGTACGTTCTGGTCGTGGGGCTGACCGTCGCTGCCGCTCTGCTGATCTTCGCCGGCGTTCACCTCTTTAGCCATGATGACGTGGAGGTGCGCGTCGCTCCGGTCGGATACCAAAACCTCATCAGCTCCGTATCCACCAATGGCAAGGTGGAGCCGGTAGAGGAGTTCCAGGCGCACGCGTTCGGTCCCGGCGAGGTGAAAAAAATCTTCGTCCAGATAGGCCAAAAGGTGCAGCGCGGCCAGATGCTGTTGCAGATGGACGACGCCGACGCAGCCGCCCGCGTGGCCTCCATGCGCGTAGCCGTGCAATCCTCGAAAAATTCTGCCGCGGACCTGCAGCAGAACGGCACGCAGGAGGAGCGTATCGCGCTCGCGGGCGAGGTCGAGCGCGCGCAGTTCCAGGAGCAGCAGGCGACGTCCGACCTCCAGGCTCTCGAGCAGCTTCGGCAGAAAGGCGCAGCTTCGGCAGCCGAGGTCGCCGCCGCCCAGCAGCGTCTGCAGACGGCACAATCGGCCCTCCGCGGCGTCGAGCAAAGGCGCGCCGGACGCTTCGGTCCGGGTGACATCGCACGCTCCAAGACCCAGGTCGCCGACGCCAGCGCCGGCCTCGCCGCGGCCCAGGCAAACTACAACCACAACGACATACGCGCCCCCCTCGCCGGAACCGTCTACTCCATCCCCGTAGCTCCCTACGACTTCGTCTCCACAGGCGAGGACCTTATGGATGTCGCAGACCTGAACCGCATCCAGGTGCGCGCGTACTTCGACGAACCGGAGATCGGCAAACTCGCGGTCGGCCAGGCGGTGCGCATCGTCTGGGAGGCGCGTCCAGGTCAGACGTGGCACGGACACATCGAACGCGCTCCAAGCACCATCATCACCTACGGAACACGCAACGTCGGAGAGTGCATCATCACCGTCGACGACGCCAACGGCGATCTTCTGCCCAACACCAACGTCACCGTCACCGTCATCACCAAGCAGCGCTTCAACGTTCTCTGCGTCCCGCGCGAAGGTCTGCATACGGAAGGCGCCATCAACTTCGTCTACAAGGTCGTCAACGGCCGGCTGGTGCACACCCCCGTGCAGGTCGGCGTAGTCAACCTCACCCGCGTCGAGATCACCTCCGGACTCACCGACCACGACACCGTAGCCTTGGGCGCTACAAGCAATCGCGACCTGAGCAACGGACTGGCCGTGCGGACTGTCGAATAACCCGACATGACCCTTCCGCACCTGCGAAGGCTCGCCTTCGCCTCCACTCTGCTCCTGCTGAACCCTCCCCCGCTCCGCGCCGATCTGGCCTCGGCTCAAGCCGCGCTGCAGGCTGGAAGAGCCGGCGATGCCAAGACGCTTCTCACCCAGGTACTCGCCTCCGCCGCGCCGGAGGCCTCCATCGCCAAGGCCCACCAGCTCCTCTGCCGCCTTTACTATGCTGAAGACATGTCCGACCCCGCCATCGCGGAGTGCAGTCTCGCCGCGCGCCAGCACGCCGCCACACCCGCCGAAGAGAGTCAAGACCAGATGTGGCTCGGACGCAGCTATGGCATGAAGGCCTCTCACGCCAACCCCATGTCTGCCTACCGCCTGGCCAAGCCCGTGCGCCTCGCCTTCGAGCGGGCGGTCGTATTGGATCCCCATAACATCCGCGCCGCAAGTGACCTCGGGGAGTTCTACGTCGATGCGCCCAGCATGCTTGGAGGAGGACTCGACAAGGCAGAGGCGCTCGCCCGCGCCATCCTGCCCGACTCTCCGGCGGCCGCGCACCGCCTGCTCGCCCTGGCCGCCCAGAGCCGCTCCGACCTCTCCAAAGCGGAGACGGAGTTCAAGGCTGCCGTCGCCGCCGAACACACTCCCGAGACCTACGTCGATCTAGCCCACTTCTACGAAAAACACGACCGGCCGGAGGACGCCGTCGCCCAGGTGGAGGCCGCTTCCGCAGCCGATCGCAAGCGGGGTCCCGCCCTCGTCGATGCCGCCAGCATCCTCACCGCCGCAAAGCGCAGGCCGGAGCTCGCGATCGGCCTGCTTCGCGACTACCTGGGCTCCGGCGCCCTCTCCGAAGCAGCTCCCGCCTTCCGCGTTCACCTTCAGTTGGGCCGGCTGTTGCAAAAGCAGGACGACACCCCAGGCGCCCAGAAAGAGTTCGCCGCCGCCCTGTCGCTCGCCCCCGACTATCCCCCCGCGCAGAAGGCCGCCCATCCTGCCTGGCGCCTCAACCTCGGGCCGTACACTTCTTCTGTGACTCCACAGCCCCCAGCCGCCGGAGCCTTTACCCGGGCATGATATCTCTTCGCCATATCGCGGTCTTCCTCTTGGCGGCCCCCGCCGCGCTCGCCCCCGCGCAGATCTCGTTTACCTCGGCCATCGGCCTCGCCCTCCAAGGGAGCCCCCGCATCCAGTCCGCCGAAGCTGACCTCGCACGTGCCCGCGCCGGCCTCTCGGAGGTCAAGGATATCTACATCCCCAGCCTCTCCTCTACGTCCGCCGTCGGCCCTCAACCTTATGGGTTCTTTCCCGCCGCGCAGCCCTCCATCCTCACGCTCACCTCCCAATCCCTCATCTTCAGCCAGTCCCAGCGCGACTACACACGCGCCGCTCACTTCAGCCTGGACGCCGCCAATGCGACGCTCATCGACGTGCGTGAAGCAGTCATCGAAGATACCTGCCTCACCTTCGTTCAACTGGTGCGCGACCAGCAGCGAGCCGCCGGTATCCAGCAGGAGGTGGATTTCGCCGCACGATTGGTCGAGATCGTCCAGGCTCGATTCGACGCCGGGCGCGACTCGGCCACCGACCTAACCACGGCCAAGATAACGCTGGCCCAGTTCAAGCTGAACCAGTTGCGCGTTCAGGACGACCTCGCTACAGATCGAACCCACATGAGCCGCCTCGTCGGCCTTCCCTCCAACTCCCTCTCCGTCGACGCAGCCGGACTGCCCGATCTACCCGCGTTGGATGAAGCCTCTGCGGCCCCTCCCGTAGTCCTGAACCAGGGCATCGCCGCTGCTTACGCCAACGCTCGCGCCCACGCGGCCACCGCGCTCGGCGACTCGCATTATGTGCTGCGGCCCCAGATCGGCTTTGCCGCGCAATACAACCAATTCTCCCCCCTCAACACCTACCAGAACATCTACGGCGCTGCCTACCAGTCCTACAACTTCGAGGTAGGGGTACAAATCACAATGCCATTTATCGATCGCGTGCGCCGTGCTCATGCCCTCGGTAGCACCGCCGATGCGTCGCGGCTCATGCACGACGCTGACAATCTTCGCGATCAAGCCCTGGACGGCCAGATTCGCACCCATCATGGAATCGCCGAACTGCGCGCCCGCATCGAACTCGCCACCTTGCAGCAACAGCTTGCCGCCCAGCAACTCGACGTCTTGAAGATCCGGCTTGGAGCTTCCGCGCCCAGCGGCCGCGGCGAGGTTACGCCGAAGGATGAACAGACCTCGAGCATCAACGAGCGTGAGAAATATCTCGAAGTCGTAGAAGATACCCTGCAACTTCGGGAGGCCGAGATCAACCTGCTGCGCGAGCGTGGACAACTGGGCTCATGGTTGAAGT
>CAXTPY010000046.1:0-13970 GCA_964246195.1 uncultured Acidobacteriaceae bacterium
GGCGAAGTCTAACCCACCAACCGCCTTCGCCGCCGTCCCCGCGACAAGCGGCCTCCGCGCCGTTTTAGATGCTCCCCTGCCAACCACCGTCGCGTCACTAGCGCGGAGACCGCGTTTGCGGTACAAAACTCCATCTTCAGCCCAGCAGAATCCACCGTGAAATCACCGTGAAATCCCCTCCAGCGGAGAGCTTGCCGTCGCATAGAGCCGCTTCGCCATGCGCCCCGCCAGAAACGCCTCCCGCCCCGCCTCCACCGCCTTCCGCATCGCGGACGCCATCAAAACAGGATCTTTAGCACCCGCAATCGACGTATTCAGAAGCACTCCATCGAAACCCATCTCCATCGCCAGAGCCGCGTCGCTGGCCGTTCCCAGCCCCGCATCGACGATCAGAGGCACCTCCGTCACCAGCTCCCGCAACATCCGCAGACCATGAAGGTTCGTCATCCCCGCCCCGGTCCCGATGGGCGCTCCCAGAGGCATCACCGCGGCCGCGCCCACATCGATCAAGCGTCGCGCAAACACAATGTCCTCAGAGGTATACGGAAGAACCGTGAACCCCTCCTTCACCAGCACCCGCGTGGCTTCGAGCGTAGCCTGCACATCCGGGTACAAAGTGGCCGTATCCCCAATCACCTCAATCTTTACCCAATCCGACAGACCCACCTCCCGCGCCAGGCGGGCCGCGCGAATAGCCTCCTCCGCCGTGTAGCAACCAGCGGTATTGGGCAGCAGAAAATACCTCTTCGGATCGATAAAGTCCAGCAAAGACGAGGTCTTCCGGTCCAGATTCACCCGCCGCACCGCAACCGTCACCATCTCCGCGCCCGCGGCCTCGATCGCCGCCCTGGTCTCCGGCCCGTCCTTATACTTTCCCGTGCCCACGATCAGACGCGAACGAAACCTCCGCCCCGCCAGAATCAGATCTTCCATATCGCTGTATCCAGGGGCTTTCCACCCAGGGGCTTAGCTCCGCAACGCAAATAGCCCGCGCTCACGAGGAGCAACGGGCCATCTGGCGGTGATCTGTTGAGATTGACCTGAGGCGTCCACAACTCGGACCATTGGGCCTCGGCTTCCATCGAACTACAGCCAGGACTAGAGCGGGACGCGCTCTAAGCCTCAGTCACCTCACGTACGTTGGTGCTACAACTACTGTCAATTTTCATAGGCTGGACCATCCTCCTTTCCCGTGTAGCTCCACAATACGCCCGCGATTTCTCCAGGTCAAGCCTCCTCCAAACCCTGCTAACGCTCCCTGAAACCTGCGCTCGAGAGCTACTTGCAGACTTCACCTCCATACCCATAAAAACGCTCAAAGTCTTCATATGTAGGCACTTAAGTCCGGACCCCTGTCTTTGGAGCAGACAGGGGTCAGCAGCTGCTTCTCGGTATACTCAGCGCGTGGACACCCCCACCCTACTCGACGGCGCCGCGTTCGTGCTCGGCCTCCTCCTAGGCAGCTTCTTGAACGTCTGCATCGCGCGTCTACCCCGTCGGGAGTCCGTCGTCCGGCCCGGCTCCAGGTGCCTGCAGTGCGGTGTCCCCATCCGCTGGTACGACAACCTGCCTCTGCTGAGCTGGGTACTCCTGCGTGGCCGCTGCCGTGATTGCCACGCCCCGATCTCCTACAGGTACCCAGCCATCGAGCTTGCGATGGCTCTTTGGCTGCTCCATGCATGGCGGCTGTTCACACGCGGAGCGCAGCTGGATGCGGCGGTCGAGGGGTCGGCTCTGGTGGTTGCGAACGGTCCCCGGACCGCTGCCTTCCTGCTGGCCGCACTCGGAGTTGCCGTCCTCGGCTTCCTGCTGCTCGGGCTGATGGTGATGGACTGGCAGACGCAACTCTTGCCAGACGCATTTACCCTCACGGGCATCGCCATAGGCTTTCTCCTCGCCTGTGCACAGACGATCTTCCTGGGGCCGACAGATGACCGGGTGACGCTCTCGAACCATCACCTCCAGCTCACCGGCCCGGGCAGCGTCATCGACCACGGCAACGTCTTGCTGACGGGCCCCGAGGCGGTCATCGGCGGCCGCCTGTTCGCCATCTGCGCCGCGGCGCTCCCCCTGCTGCTGGTCCGCTGGCTCTACCGGCGAATCCGTCACCGCGAAGGGCTGGGCCTGGGCGACGTAAAGCTTTTGGCGATGCTTGCGGCCTTCCTAGGCTTCTGGCCGGCGATGCTGGCGCTCTTTCTGGGCGTGATGTCCGCTGCCATCTACTCGTCTCTACTGCTGGCGCGTGGACGCGCCAACGCTGCCACACGGCTGCCTTTGGGCAGCTTCTTGGCCGCCGGTGGCCTGGTCGCGGCCACCTTTGGCTATCGCATCATCAACGCCTACGCCGCACTTCTTCGATAGCCCGCACGCAACTGCGATCGGAGCGCACCGGAGTGGCCGCGGGCCTAGACAGCTTGCTTGACACTTGCCAGAGTCGCTCATAATCTCAAAACTGGGCATGCAAAGTTATCCCTACATCTGGAATTATCTTCCGCTCGTGCTGCAGATCGCAGTTGCGCTGGGGCTGGCCTGCGGCATGGTCGGAGTCTCGTTTCTCGTCGGCAAGCATAAAAACTCACGAACCAAGACCGGCGCGTACGAGTGCGGCATGGACCCCATCGGCGATGCCCGGGGACGCTTCTCCGTCCGCTTTTACATGGTCGCGATGCTCTTCATCCTGTTCGATGTCGAAGCGGTCTTCATGCTCCCCTGGGCAGTGATCTTCCACGAGCTTCCCGCGCTCACCGGATCGCGGCTATTCGGCTTCTACGAGATGCTGGTCTACCTGGGCTTTGTGGCTGTCGGCCTCTTCTACGTCTGGAAGAAGGGCATTCTGAACTGGGCTAACGATAAGGGAGATCTATAGCCATGTATGAGCCAGCGTCCGCGCTCCACGGCACGGAAGCCGTCTTTGCCGCGCACCCGGAGCTTCCGGCGATAGTAGCTCTCCGCGAGCTTGCCACGGGCGCGAAGTTCGACCGGGACGAACTCACCCTGACCGTGCCGGGCGGCTCCATCCTCACCTCTGTCCGGGCGCTCCAGCACGCCGGCTACAACTTCCTCGAAGACGTCACCGCCGTCGACTGGTACCCCTCCGAGCCTCGCTTCCAGATCACCTATCACGTGCTCTCCCACGGCTTGAAGTCCAGAGTGCGTCTGGCTGTCCGGCTCGACTCCGAACACCCCCGCCTAGACAGCATCACTTCCGTCTGGCCCTCGGCCAACTTCTACGAGCGGGAGGTCTTCGATCTTTTCGGCGTCCACTTCGCCGGCCACCCCAACCTGAAGCGCATCATGATGCCGGAAGACTGGCAGGGGCATCCGCTGCGCAAGGATTACCCCGTGGAGGGCTATCGCTAGATGTCGCCCATCGCAGCTCCGGACCAGATCGATCCCGGCGTGGACGACGTCGTCGCCGACTCTGAACGCCACCACCACGGCAGCGACCCCGTCTCCGACCAGACCATGGTCCTGAACATGGGACCGCAGCATCCCAGCACCCACGGCGTGCTTCGCCTTGTGCTCGAGATCGATGGCGAGACGGTCGTCTCCTGCGCACCCGATATCGGCTATCTCCACACCGGCATTGAGAAGACCTGCGAGGCTAAGTTCTACCAGCAGGTTGTGCCCCTGACCGACCGCATCGATTATCTCTGCCCCATGACCAACAACCTCTGCTACGCCTTGGCCGTAGAGAAGCTGCTTGGCCTGGAGATCCCCGAACGCGCCCAGTACCTGCGCGTCCTGTTGAACGAACTCACACGCATTCAATCGCATCTGGTCTGGCTCGGCACCCACGCCCTCGACATCGGCGCCATGACCATCTTCCTCTACTGCTGGCGCGAACGCGAAGACGTCATGCGCATCTACGAGAACGTCTCCGGCCAGCGCATGATGACCAGCTACTTCCGCATCGGGGGGGTCTCGGTCGAGCCTCCGCTGGACTTCTACGCCCAGGTTCAGACCTTCCTGAACTTAATGCCCGGACGCATCGACCAATACGAAAACATGCTCACCGGCAACCCCATTTGGATGGGCCGGCTCCAGGGCGTAGGCCACCTCTCCGCCGCCGACGCCATCGCGCTCGGCGTCACCGGCCCTCCGCTCCGCGCCTCGGGGGTCGATTGGGATCTTCGCCGCGACATGCCCTATTCCGGCTATGAGAAGTTCGATTTCAAGGTTCCCATCTCGCATGGCTGCGATGTATGGGCACGCTACGTCGTGCGCATGGCCGAGATGCGGGAGTCCATCAAGATCGCCCAGCAGGCCCTCGACGGTCTGCCTATCGGCCCTATCGTCGCGGACGCACCCAAGATCATCCTCCCCAACCGCGAGAAGATGAAGACGGAGATGGAGTCGCTCATTCATCACTTCAAGATCGTCACCGAAGGCTTCGGAGTTCCCGCCGGCGAGGTCTATCAGGCGGTCGAATCGCCGCGCGGCGAGATGGGCTACTACGTGGTCTCGGACGGCACCGCGAAGCCCTACCGCGTCCACATGCGCAACCCCAGCTTCGCCACGCTTCAGGCCCTCGAAACTATGTGCAAGGGACGTCTGCTCGCCGATGTGGTCGCGGTGATTGGGTCGATCGACATTGTGCTGGGCGAGATCGACCGGTGACGATCGCATTTTTGAGGATAGCCTGCAAAGCTCGCAGGTTGCGAACACACTTACATGACCTTGCCTTATCTCTCACGGGAGAATGGAAGAACTTGGCCACGCTGCCAGCATCGAAGATGCACCTGATTTGGGCTGGTGCGAGCGAGTTCACCTTGGCTAAAGGACTTGCATATCCAAGCGTCGGATATCGAATCAATCCGAGCTCAGAGACCATAAGATCTTTGGCACAACGTCGTGCATAGTCCTTCGAAGTTAGACTTAGCGCTGCATGCTGAGCTCTGGACGTCATGGGCGTCGCTCCTGCGTTCCTACGCCGCCGCCCACGGCCTGCAAAGCCGGCATCATGCTGTGGTCGAGGTGGGATCGGAAGAGATCACGCTGCGAGCTGGGCGGCACTGGATTCGCTTCACGTACGACGCGGTCCAGAAGAGCGATGGGACGAACTCGGTCTTCGCCCTTCAGGAGAACGGCAGCGTGGACATAGACGGTAAGATCGAAGAGATGGACCTGGCCGCCGAAAGCATGGCAAGGGAGATGATGCAGAGTGAGTGAGATAGCCAACACGATTTTTTCGCCGGAGTTAGCCGCGCGCTTCGACCACCTTGTCACCATCTACCCGCTGCGCCGCTCCGCCCTCGTCCCTATGCTGCTTTACGCGCAGGACGAGATGGGGTACATCTCCGAGGACGTGATCGCCGAGATCGCCAAACGCATCGAGATCACCCCACTGGACGTACGCAACGTGCTCAGCTACTACTCCATGCTGCGCACCGCCCCGGCCGGCAAGTACAACGTGCAGGTCTGCACCAACATCTCCTGCATGCTGCGCGGAGGGTACGAGATCCTCGACCACTGCAAACACAAGCTCGGCATCGGCAACAAGCAGACCACGCCCGACGGCATGTTTTCGCTCGAAGAGGTGGAGTGCATTGGAGCCTGCTGCTGGGCACCCGCCATGCAGATCAACTACGACTTTCACGACGACCTCACCCGGGAAAAAGTCGACGTGCTTTTTCAGATCTACCGCGACGGCGAGGGAAAGGACGTGCGGTAATGCCAGCACTTGTCAGTCATCCCGATGAGGTCAAAGTGGTCTCGCGCCGCTTCGGCATGGGCGCCACCGCCATCGACCGATACCTCGAACTGGACGGCTACAAGGCTGTTCAGAAGGGCATCGCCGAAGGTCCCGAGTGGATCGTGAATACCATGAAAGCCTCCGGGCTGCGCGGCCGCGGGGGCGCAGGCTTTCCCACGGGAATGAAATGGTCCTTCGTTCCCAAGACGTCGCAGAAACCGAAGTACGTCTTAGTCAATGGCGACGAATCGGAACCCGGCACCTGCAAGGATCACGTCCTCTTCCTGCACGACCCCCACGCCGTCATCGAAGGTACGATGATCGCGGGTCTCGCGATCGGCTCGAAGATCGGCTTCATCTATTTGCGCGGCGAATATCGGTACCTGCTCAAGATCGTCGAAAAGGCGGTCGCCGACGCCTACGCGCGTGGGTTCCTGGGCAAGAACATCTTCGGCAACGAAGGCGTGGACTTCGACATCATCACCCAGACCGGGGCGGGAGCCTACGAGGTCGGCGAAGAGTCCGCTCTCATGGAATCGCTCGAAGGCAAACGCGGCGTCCCCCGCATCAAGCCTCCCTTCCCCGCCGTCGTCGGTCTCTACGGCGGCCCCACGGTCATCAACAACGCCGAGACGATCGCGAACGCCCCGCACATTCTGCTCATGGGCGGCGAGGCCTACGCCAAACTCGGCTCGGAACGCAACGGAGGGACCCGGCTCTTCGGCATCTCCGGCCATGTCGAGCGCCCGGGCGTCTACGAGCTCCCCATGGGCTACTCTCTGCGCAAGGCCATCTACGAGGTAGCGGGCGGCGTCAAGGATGGCAAGAGGCTCAAAGCCGTCGTTCCCGGCGGAAGCTCCTGCCCCGTCCTCACCGCAGACGAGATCGACGTGGGCCTCGACTTCGACCAGATGGGCAAGGCCGGCACGATGCTTGGCTCGGGCGGCATCGTCGTCCTCGACGAGAGCGTCTCCATGGTCGAGTTCGCCCTCCGCACCATCGCGTTCTACCAGCACGAGTCCTGCGGATGGTGCATCCCCTGCCGCGAAGGCACGGACTGGATCAAGAAGACGCTCACCCGCGTCTACCAGGGCGGAGGCAGCAAGAAGGACGTAGACAACGTTCAGTATCTCGCCGAAAACATGATGGGACGCACCTTCTGCCCGCTGGGCGATGCCGCTGCGATGCCTACGCTGGCTTTCGTCAAAAAATTCCGCAAGGAATTTGAAGACTATATTGCCGGCCACCGCGCCGGCACCCCCATCATCACCGTGGAACAACTGGTAGGGGCGGGACACTAAGGAGGCAACTTGCGATTTATTGGATCAGTTCTGCTACTGTTCTTTGGTCTCCTGGGAGCGGCGTCTGCGCAACTGAAGCCAACTAACGGTTATTGGTGGAATTCACAACAGGAGCAGCTCAAGACCGGTTACATATATGGATTCTTCGAGGGGAGCGGAAGGACATCTCTTTACTGGGAGGTGATGAACGCAACTGCCAAGACGACCTTGCCACGTACTGATGTGACTGAGATTGAGCATCGGACAGATTTCGTTGGGCTGCGCTTTTCACAAGTGCGACTAGGATTGGATCAATTTTATAAAGATTTCCAA
This sequence comes from uncultured Acidobacteriaceae bacterium, assembly GCA_964246195.1. Lineage (GTDB taxonomy): Bacteria > Acidobacteriota > Terriglobia > Terriglobales > Acidobacteriaceae > Edaphobacter. Next base: position 7,309 of record CAXTPY010000046.1, read on the forward strand.
AACCTCGGAATCCATGTTGATGAAGCTATTGAATACGTTCGTGATCAGATCAAAGGGACTCCGGAAACAGAGCTACAGAAGACTCTGTCGCGCATTCGAGCTAATGCGACTAAGGCGGACTACGATAAGTAATATTGCGCGTGAACATATTAGCCATCTTCCGTCTGTCTCAACTTGATTGGCCAGCCAAAGTGACTCTCCTCTGATCCTCCAGCACAGCAGCTAATGATGCCACTTACCGCACGAGAGATAATCAAGAAGATCGAGGCTAACGGTTGGCGCTTCCTTCAACAGACCGGCGGCCATCGCATCTTCGTTCATCACGCCATTCGCAAGATCATCATTGTCCCAATACACAAGGGCGACTTGAAGATTGGAAGCGAAAGACAAATACTAAGAGATGCAGGTCTCCTATGAAAAAAACATTCCTTGTCGTGTACGAAAAGGGCCGAAAGAACTACAGCGGCTTTGCTCCTGATGTTAGTGGCTGCGGAGGCCTTGGAAATACGCTGGAAGAAGTTCGCGCAGATCTCCAATTTGCCATCGAATTGTACATGGAGACTTGCATAGAGTTCGGCTACGAGTTGCCAGAGCCTGTAACTCAAAGTGTGACCGTCCCTATTGAAGGCGAAACCGACCCCAAGGTTACGTATGTTGTTGAACGGCTCAGCGTCACTATGCCAAAGCCGAAGGCGATCGAGAAGCGCAGACTCGCCCACGTCAAGCCCCGCTCAACCAAGCGCCGCATCCAGCAGGCAGCCTAAGGACACCCATGCCAGACGTAACCTTCACCGTAGACGGCCACAAGCTCACCGCCCCTGCCGGCACGCTGCTCATCGAGGCCTGCAAGTCGGCCGGCATCGAGATCCCCGCCTTTTGTTACTATCCCGGGCTCTCCCTCCAGGCCGCCTGCCGCATGTGCGTCGTGCGCATTGAGAAGATGCCCAAGCTCCAGACCGCCTGCACCACGCCGGTCGCCGAAGGCATGGTCATCTTCACCGAGACGGCCGACATCGCGCAGGCACGCAAGGCCACCCTGCAGCTTCTGCTCGGCAACCACCCTCTCGACTGCCCGGTCTGCGACGCCGGCGGGGAGTGCGAGCTCCAGGACATGACCTTCAAGTACGGCGCCGCGGACAGCTTCTACGCCGAACCCAAGAACCACCGCGAAGAGCAGAAGTGGTCCCCGGTCGTCTACTTCGACCGGCCGCGCTGCATCCTCTGCTACCGCTGCGTGAGAATGTGCGGCGAGGGCATGGACGTCTTCGCCCTCGGCATCCAGAACCGCGGCAGCTCCTCGGTCATCGCCCCCAACGTCCCCGCCGACATGAGCCCGGACGCCCTCGCCCACGTCGACTGCGAGCAGTGCGGGATGTGCATCGACGCGTGCCCCGTCGGCGCCCTCACCTCCGGGACCTACCGCTACAAGACGCGGCCCTGGGAGATGAACCACGTCGCCACCGTCTGCACCCACTGCGGCGACGGCTGCAAGACCACTCTCGGCGTCCGCTCCACCTCGAACGGCTCCGAGATCGTTCGTGGCGACAACCGCGACAAGTCCGGCATGAACGGAGACTTCCTCTGCAACAAGGGACGCTACGCCTTCGACTTCGCCAACGACGCCAGCCGCATCACGCAGCCTCTCCTCCGCCAGCCCGACGGCACGCACCAGCCCGTCTCCTGGGAGGTCGCCCTCGACTACGCCGGCAGCAGGCTCCGCGAACTCCGCGACACACGCGGCGGCTCCTCCATCGGCGTACTCGGAGGCAGCCGCCTCACCAACGAAGAGGCCTACCTGCTCCAGAAGTTCGCCCGCACCGTCCTCCAGACCAACAACATCGACCACCACCGCACCGCCGACTACGTCAGCTTCGCCCAGGCCATCGGCACGCATGGCGACCGCACCGCCTCCCAGCGCGACACCCTCACCGCCCCCGCCATCCTGCTCGTAGGCGGCGACCCCACTCACCAGGCCCCACTCACCGCCTGGAACCTCCGCACCAATGTCCGGCTCAACGGCGCCAGGCTCTACATTGCCAACTCTGAGCCCATCAAGCTGCGCCGCCAGGCGAAGGCCTTCCTCCACCTCCCCGACCTACAGTACGGCGCCCTCGCCGCCCTGCTCTCCGGCGACTCCAGCGCAGCCTCGCACCTCACCCGCCCCGGCACCGACGTCGAAGCCGTGCAGTCTTTCTCTAGCGCCCTCAAAACCGAAGAATCCCTCCTCATCCTCCTCGGAAGCGAGCTCCGCGGAGCCGACCTCCAGCGCCTCATCGCCTTCGGCCTTACCCTGCCCAACGCTAGGTTCGCCCTGCTCTCCGACTACGCCAACTCCCGCGGCGCCGCCGACATGGGCCTGCTTCCCGACCTGCTCCCTGGCTACACCCCCATCCCCGGCAACACCTCCTTCGCCGAGTACAACACCCCCACCGCGCCCGGCCTCGACCTCCTACAACTCTTCGACGCCGCGGCCTCGGGAGACCTCTCCGCCCTCTACGTCGTCGCGGCCAATCCCGTCGCCCGCTACAACGTCGACCCCGCTACCCTGAAGAACACCTTCCTCGTCGTCCAGGACATGTTCCTCACCGAGACCGCCGCCCTCGCCGATGTGATCCTCCCGGCCGCCAACCTGTACGAGAAATCCGGCTCCGTCACCAACTCCTACGGCGACCTCCAGCAGGTCAAGAAGGCCGGAGACCGCGCGGGCGTCCGCTCGGACTTCGAACTCATCGTCCGCATCGCCGACAAGATGGGAGCCCACATGAAATCGCTGGTCCCCTTCGGCAAAGGGCTCCGCGCCGACATGGGCCAATCCCGCGGCGCGCAGTCCGGCGAAGCCGACCGGCACGCCATCTGGCTCACCTCCAACAATCTCGAACCCCGCCTCAGCCCGTTCGACCCGTTCGCCACGCTTGACGAGATCCAACGCCTCGTGCCGGGCTACGACAAGCTCCTCCGCCTGCAACTCCTCTCGGGGAACGACCAGCACCTCGCGCCCTCCGCTCCCGCTTCGCTGGTCCAGATCGGCACCCGCCGCGACCTTGTCCTCCCCTCCGGCGATACACTCTTTACATCCGGCACCCTTGGCCGCTACTCGGCCATGCTCACCGACCTCCAGCAGAACGCCAATCGGCCCACCTTGACCCAGATCGAGACCGCCGCAGACTGACCTTCAGGAGCCTTCAACGACACCGTGAGCCATCTCAGCCCATTTCTGACCTTCCTTCTGCTCAGCGTCATCAAGATCGCCATCGTCCTGGTCATCACGCTGACCGCGGTCGCCTACACCGTGCTGCTCGAGCGCAAGGTCCTCGGCCGCATGCAGAACCGCTGGGGACCCTCCCGCGTCGGCCCCTTCGGCCTGCTGCAGCCTCTCGCCGACGGCATCAAGCTCTTCCTCAAGGAAGATCTCACCCCACTCGCCGCCGAGCGCCCGCTCTTCATCGCCGCCCCGCTGATCGCCCTCACCTGCGCCCTAGTCTCGATCGCCGTCGTACCCTTCGGCCCCGCCACAACGATCAGGGGCGTCGAACTCTTCGATATCTCGGACATCAACATCGGCCTCCTCGTCATCCTCGGCGTTACCTCGATCGGCGTCTACGGCATCGCGCTCTCCGGCTGGTCCTCGAATAACAAGTACGCGCTGCTAGGCTCCCTGCGGGCCACCTCGCAGATGATCTCCTACGAACTCGCCCTCGGCCTATCTCTCGTCGGCGTCGTGCTCCGCGCCCACTCCCTGCGCCTGCGCGACATCGTCGGCAGCCAGTCCGCCCACGGCGCCCTCTCCTGGAACGTCTTCGGCGGCCTGCAGATCGTCGCCTTCTTCGTCTACCTCATGTCCGCCTACGCTGAGACCAACCGCTCCCCCTTCGACCTGCCCGAGGCCGAATCCGAACTCACCGCCGGCTACCACACCGAATACTCCTCCATGAAGTTCGCCATCTTCTTCATGGCCGAGTACGCCAACATGATCACCGTCTCCTGCGTGGCCACGCTGCTCTTCCTCGGCGGCGCCTCTAGCCCCTTCGGCCACCTGCTCCCGGCCTTCGGAGGAGCCATCGTCCAAGCCATCCTGCCCATCCTTTGGTTCGTTGCCAAGGTGCTCTTCTTCCTGCTGCTCTTCATCTGGGTGCGGGCCACCCTGCCGCGCTTCCGCTATGACCAACTCATGAGCTTCGGCTGGAAGTTCCTTCTGCCCGTCGCCATGCTCAACATCATCTTCACCAGCCTCTATCTCGCCCTGCGTGGCTGAGACCGTGTAACGCTGCTTTACAATCGGCATATAGCCAACGACGCAAACGCCGCTTCACTAGACTCAGGAAAGCCGCCGCGACCAGAACATGCAACTCGCCCTCTTCATCATCTTTGGCGTGCTCGCCGTTGCAGGAGCCATCAACCTCCTGCTGCAGCGCCATCCCATCAATAGCGCCCTCTCGCTGGTCGTCGTCATGATGTCGCTCGCCGTCCTCTACTGGTCTCTCGGTGCGGAGTTCCTCGCCGCCGCCCAGGTCATCGTCTACTCCGGCGCGATCATGGTCCTCTTCGTCTTCGTCATCATGCTCTTGAACGCGGGCGAAGAAGAGCAGACCACCGGCAGCCGCGCCGCCTACATCGCCGGCTTCCCCGGCGCCGCCGCCATCTTCTGCCTGCTGAGCTTCGTCTTCCTCTCCGAGCGCCACGCCCTCGGCACGGCCAACCTCGGCGGCTCCCTCTCCCGCGCCAGCAACAACATCGCCGACCTCAGCGCCATCCTCTTCACCAAACTCCTCCTGCCCTTCGAGGTCACCTCCATCCTCATCCTCGTCGCCATCCTCGGAGCCGTCGTCCTCGCGCGGAAGGAGCCGTAGCTATGGGCAGCCAAGTCCCGACCGCCTGGTACCTCATCCTCGCCGCCATCCTCTTCTCCACCGGAGTCGCGGCCTTCCTCATCAAGCGCAACGTCATCTCCATCTTCATGTCCATCGAGCTCATGCTCAATGCCGTCAACCTCACCTTCGTTGCCTTCGCGCACATGTGGCACCAGCTCTCCGGCCAAATCTTCGTCTTCTTCGTCATGGTCGTCGCCGCTGCCGAAGCCGCCGTCGGCCTCGCGATCATCATCGCCATCTACCGCACACGGCAGACCCTCAACGTCGACCAGATCAACCTGATGAAAAACTGAGCCTCAGCCCTCCGGTCCCTCACGAGAAAGCCTCATGCCCGCAACGTACCTCTGGATGATTCCGCTGCTTCCCTTCACCGGCTTCCTGCTCAACGGAACCGTCGGCCGCAGGCTGCCGCGCCCCGCCATCACTGCCATCGCGCTCCTCTTCACCGCGCTCCCCGCGATCCTCGTCGCGTGGCTCTGGTCGAGCATGTTGGGATCGCACACCGCTTTGGTCCAGATCAGCAGCTCTCCCTGGATCGCCATCTCCGGCTTCCAGGTCGACTTCGCCCTCGCCGTCGACCACCTCACCCTCATCATGCTCGCCATCGTCACCGGCGTCGGCTTCCTCATCCACGTCTACTCGGCCGCGTACATGGCGGAAGATGCGGGCTACTGGCGCTTCTTCGCCTACCTCAATCTCTTCCTGTTCTTCATGCTCGTCCTGGTGCTTTCGTCCAGCTTCCTCCTGCTCTTCGTAGGCTGGGAGGGCGTAGGCCTCGCCTCCTACCTGCTCATCGGCTTCTACTTCACCAAGAAGTCCGCCGCGGATGCCGGCAAGAAGGCCTTCATCGTCAACCGCATCGGCGACTTCGGCTTCCTGCTCGCCATGTTCCTCCTCATCGTCCACTTCGGCACCCTCGACTTCGCCCACATCTTCTCCACCATCGCGGCGAACTCCGCACTCCACGGCGGCTTCCTCACCGCCATCGCCCTCCTCCTCGTCCTCGGCGCCGCCGGCAAGTCCGCCCAGATCCCCCTCTACATCTGGCTTCCCGACGCCATGGAAGGCCCCACCCCAGTCTCCGCCCTGATCCACGCCGCCACCATGGTCACCGCCGGCATCTACATGGTCGCGCGCTGCCACACGCTGTTCGACCGCAGCCCCTTTGCCCTCACCGTCGTAGCGTCGATCGGCGCCTCCACCGCCCTCTTCGCCGCCACCATCGGCCTGGTCCAGCACGATATCAAGCGCGTCCTCGCCTACTCCACCATCTCCCAGCTGGGCTACATGTTCCTGGCCTGCGGAGTCGGAGCCTACGCGGCCGGAATCTTTCACCTCATGACCCATGCCTTCTTCAAGGCCCTCCTCTTCCTCGCCGCCGGCTCCGTCATCCACGCCCTCTCCGGCGAACAGGACATGCGCCGGATGGGCGGCCTCCGCCAACGCATCCCCATCACCTTTTGGACCATGACCGCGGGCGTATTCGCCATCGCCGGCATCTACCCCTTGGCCGGCTTCTTTTCGAAGGACGAGATCCTGTACCAGACCTACACCAGCCCTAACCCGCTGGGCAAACTGCTCTGGCTTATCGGCCTCGTTACCGCCGGGCTCACCGCCTTCTACATGTTCCGCCTGTGGTTCAAGACCTTCTTCGGCCCCGCAAGATTCGAGACTGGTGAACACGCCTCCCTCGCCGCACACGGTGCCCCTGTCCACGCCCGCCAGTCCTCAACGCTCACCATGGAAGACGAACACGATGAAGGCCAGGCGGCGCATCCCCACGCTGTCCACGAA
>CAXTPY010000047.1:0-13947 GCA_964246195.1 uncultured Acidobacteriaceae bacterium
GGGTGGGGTGGGCGGTGTCGCGGGTGAGCCAGCCGTCGCGAAGTTCGATGGTGCGAGAGCCTAGGGCGGCGTTGCTTTCGGAGTGTGTGACCTGCACGATGGTGGTGCCTTGCTGGTTGAGGGTGCGGAAGAGTTGCATGATCTCGGCGGCCTGGCCGGAGTGGAGGTTGCCGGTGGGCTCGTCGGCGAGCAGGAGGGAGGGTTTGTGGATGACGGCGCGGGCGATGCCGACCAGTTGCTGCTGGCCGCCGGAGAGCTGCGAGGGGAAGAGGTCTTTCTTGCCGACGATGTTGAAGCGGTCGAGCGTGTCGGCCACCAGGGCCTGCCGCTCGGCACGTGGGATGTCCTTGTAGGAGAGCGGGAGTTCGATGTTTTCGGCAACGGTGAGGTCGTCGAGCAGGTGATAGCTCTGGAAGACCATGCCGATGCGGCGTCGTGCGAGATCTGCCCGGTGCTTTCGGTTGAGAGTCTGGACGGGGATATCCTCGAAGAGGAACTCGCCTCGCCACTGGTCGTCGAGCATGGCGAGGATATTCAGGAGCGTAGATTTGCCTGCTCCTGACGGACCCATGATGGTGAGGAACTCGCCCTGGGCAAGGCTTAGGTTGATACGGCGCAGGACGAACTCTTCGGAGTGGCCGGCTTTGTAGCTGCGTTCGAGGTGGTGGAGCTCAATCATGATTATTCCGTTCGGAGAGCTTGCATGGGTTCTAGCGAGGCTGCCCGATGCGCGGGTAGCCAGGAGGCGACGATGCCAACAAGCAGCAGGAGCGCGGAGGATAGACAGAGGGTGGGGAGGTCATGTTCCTTGACGCCGAAGAGAAAGCGAGTGAGCAGGTGTGCCGTTGCCAGGCTGATTCCAACGCCGAGTACGGTACCAGTCAGGAGGAGTACGCCCGCGTTGCGGAGAACGAGTGCGAGAACGTTGGATCTTTGTGCGCCGAGGGCGAGCCGCAGGCCGAATTCGCGCGTGCGGAGCGTGACGAGATAGGCGAGCAAACCATAGAGCCCGGCGAGCGCGATGATGAGGGCAAGAGCACCGAGCGTCTCCAGCAGGTGGGCGGCGAGACGCTGGGGCCCGATGGCATCGTCCACAACCTGATCCATGGTGCGGATGGATGACGCGTTCAGTTCCGGAGCAACATCATGCAAGGCGCGTAAGACGTCGGGCAGAACGGTGGTTGGATCGCGTGCTGTGCGGAGAGCCAGCTCGATGTGTCCTTGAATGGTGGGCTGGTAGAAGTTGTCTGTTGGCCGCAGCTGCGGCAGGCAGAAGTCGATCTCCGGAGCGGGTGCGGCTGCCACACCGACTTGATGGAAGTCGTCCATGATGCCGACGATGTTGATCCTGCGGTTTTTGTCGAGCTTCAATGAGAAATAATCCACGATGTCCTGGTTGACGGGATTGTAGAGGTCCGCAAAGGCACGATTCACCACGGCGACCGGTTGAGAGGTAGCGGTGTCGCCGGCGTTGAAGTACCGCCCCTTGAGCATGTGGAAGCCTAGAATCTGCTGCATCTCCGGCGAGGAGGCACGCATCTTGGCCACGATGGTTTTGGGACTTGAACTGCCGGATTTCGTAAGGTAGAGATTCATGTTGGCATCGAAGGTTTCGCTCAAGGGGACAACGGTTGCCATCCCAGCCAACGTGACGCCAGGGATAGCTCGGACCCGCTCCAGCATAGGCAGATAGAGTCTCTGCGCAAGGTCCTGGCCGCGATATCGAAACACGGGAAGCTTGGGTTCGACTACGACCATATGATCTGTCCTGAAGCCGAGAGGGACCTGATGCAATGCCAGGACGGTGCGAAGCAGAAGTCCACAGGCAGAGATGAGGACGAGGGTCAGGGCGAGTTCTGAGACTATCAACGAACTCTGAAGCCGATGTTGCGAACGCGCCACCCCGCTCTGTGCGCCACCCCGACGGAGAGACCTTTCAATCTCGACGTCAGTACTGAGCAGAGTCGGAAGGATTCCGAAGAGCGCGGCGCTGAGGAGAGTCAGGCCAAGCAGCGCCCCAAGCACGGGGAATGACGGTGAAACTTCGACCGGGGCGCCAAGCTGACGCAGCAGGATACGGCTAAACAGGTGGAGCAGCGTCTGTGAGAGCACCAGGCCAGCCGCCCCAGCCGCCAAGGCAAGCAGAAGACTCTCAACAAAGAGTTGGCGCACAAGACGCCAGCGCGAAGCTCCGAGGGCTCCGCGGATTGCGATCTCGCTTCGACGCGACGCTCCGCGCGCAAGCATCAGGCTCGCAGCATTGGCACATGCGATTAGCCAAAGAAGGAATACTGCGGAAAGCAATGCCAGCAGCGCAGGCCGCTCCTTACGATTGAGACTGGCGCGATACTCCTGGACTGCAAGGTACTTGGGAACGAGCAGCGTACCGACGTCACCTGTGTAGAGCGGACTGAGGGACTGTTGAATGCCCTTGATTTCTGCCTGTACGGCCGCGAGGGTGGAAGAGGAGCGGCGACGTGCAATCACATCGAACTGCAGAGCGCTATAGCCGCGGTTCATGCGATCTGCAGGGAGCTCCGCTGGAGTCCATACTTGCGGAGCACCCGGATTGGCGGGGAAGACGAACCCGCGCGGCATGACTCCGACGACGGTGTATGGAACATCTGCGATAGATACGATCCGGCCGAGGACGCCAGGATCACCATGAAAGTGCGTTTGCCAGAGGATGTTGCTGAGCATCACCACATGGGACTGCCCAGGGTGCTGTTCGTCGGGCGTGAACGGCCGGCCGAGTGCGGGTTGAACGCCGAGGACGGAGAAGAGATTTGAGCTTACCCAGGGGTTGTCGATAGGTTGATCGGTACCTGCGATGGAGAGATACGTGCCGCTCCAATTACCCGGCCGGTTGTAATATGCAAGCTCGGTAAGGGTGCGGCTGCGCTCCCTCCACTGCTCCAGATCCAGGATGTTGTCCTCATTCGCCACTCCCTTGGAGTTGACCTCATTGATCGAGACGAGCTGGGAGGGCGATGCATAGGGTAGATGGCGCAGCAGCGTGGCTGAAACGACGGAGAAGAGCGCCGCGTTCGCACCGGTACCGAGCGCGAGTACCAAGACAACGCCAAGAGCGAAACTTGGGGCGCGGCGGAGCTGTCGGAGGGCGAAGCGAAGGTCTTGAAGGATGGTTGACATACGAGGGACTCCTTACTCGGCGCGCAGGGCTTCGGTGGGTTCGATAGAGGCGGCGCGCCGTGCGGGGATCAGGCTGGCGGCGATGGAGGAGAGGAGCATGGCGGCTGCGGCGATTGCGATCGAGGCGGCTGGGCTGGCGAGGATGGAATTGAGATCTGCGATTCTAAGGCGTGCCGTGTCTGCGATAAAGGAGGCGATCAGCCTGCGGAGAGCGAAGCTGACGGCGCTCCCGAGAATGAGTCCGATGCCGGTCAGCAGGAGGCCATTGCCAAGGATGAGGGTGAGGATCTGCGAGCGGCGGGCGCCGAGTGCCATGCGGACGCCAAGCTCGCGGGTGCGGGAGACGACCTGGTAGCTGAGCAGGCCGAAGAGTCCGATGAGCGTAAGCAGAAGGGCGAATGCGGCGAAGGCTCCGGAGAGCCAGGAGAAGAAGCGGGGGGCTGCTATGCTGCGGTCGATGAAGCTCTGCATGGGGGCAAACTTGCTGGCCGGTATTTCTCGATCAACGGCAGCAATGGCGCCGGAGGCGGAGGCGGCGATATCCGGATCGCGGATGTCCCCACGGTCGATCGTACGAAGTACAAAGGTGGTGGCAAACCACCCGTTGATCTCTTTCATGGCCTCATCGTTAACCTGCGCATACGGTACGTAGACGGTGGGCTGTATCGCAGCGGCGAGCGATGCGTCATGCACATTCGCGATGAGGCCGATGACCCGGCGGAGTTTGCCACCGCCCGAGATGATGTACTCGCCGAGCGGAGAGCGGTTTGGAAACCACTGCCTGGCGGCACGTTCGTTGATGAGTGCGACGGGTTGGGTGGAGGTGGTGTCCGCGCTGGAGAAGTCAGCTCCAGCCAGCAGCGGGGTGCCCACCGTGCGAAAGTAGCCGGGCGTCACGAAGCGGGTCTCGGTGTAGCCGATCTGATCCGGATGACCCGCCGGGCCTCCGGAGTTGTTCAGTCCGCGATCCAGAGGCAGGCCGTTGATGGTGGCGACCTGAGTTACGCCGTGTATCTGGCGCAGTCGCGCCTCGACCAGGGAGACGAACTGCCCGGACTGTGCGCTCGAGGCGTAGGTGTCTCCTTTGAGATTTACCTGGAGCGCGTACAGGTGCTGCGGACGCACGCCGAGAGGGATGGATCGCATGTGAAGGAAGGTTCCGAGCAGAATCGCTCCGGTGGAGAGGGGTGCGGTGGCGAGCGCGACCTGGGCCACGATGAGGGATTTTCCGAGCCTCTGCTGCGGGGCGCTTGCGCTTGCCGTGCGCGAGCCGCCAGTCTGTAGACCCATGGACCGTCGGAAGAGGACGAACGTGGGAAGAAGGCCGAAGAGCAACGTTGTGGCGCAGCCCGCGCTGATGGCGAATGCGGCAACGGGAAGATCGATGGTCGCCACATGAAGCTGCGGCAGATCGACGGGCGAGGAACCAAGCAGGATGGGAACGATGAGGTGCGCGACGACGAGGCCCAGCACAGAGCCTGAGAGGGCAAGTACGAAGCTTTCGGTGAGCAGGAGACGGAGCATGGTGGCGCGGCTGGCACCGAGGGCGGTACGCAGAGCGATCTCGGAGCTGCGACCGACAGAGCGGGCCGTCATCAAGCCGGCGAGGTTGAGGCATGCCATCAGCAGCACGGCGAGGATGGCGGAGGATAAGGCTATAAGGCTGGAACGAGCGCCGCTGACAACGATCTGCCGCAGTGGCCAGACGTACTGCTGCATCTTGGGCGCACCGGGCGGTCCCCACTTCGCGTAGTCAGGGAACTCGCGGTAGATCTGGCTTGTCATGCCGGTCAGGTCGGCGGTCGCCTGCGCGAGGGAGATGCCGGGTTTGAGGCGTGCGATGAGCTGGAAGTTGTCGCCCTGGTAGCCGGGGTCGCTGGGGGAAAGATGCAGGGGTTGCCAAAGATCAGCGGAATCGATAGTGGTGAGCGTCGATGGCATCACTCCGATTACGGTGAAGGGGTCGCCGTTGACGTGGATGCTGCGGCCAAGGATCGCGGGGTCGGCGTTGAATGCGCGGCGCCACAGGCTTTCGCTGAGCACGACGGTGGAAGAGGCATGGGGAAGATCTTCGTCGTGGGTGAAGGTGCGGCCCAGGAGAGTCGGAAGGGCCAGCGTGGGAAGATAGCCGGAGGAGACGCGTAGCGAGTGGATTGCCTGCGGATTCCCGGTACCGGTAGACAGGTTCTGTCCCAGCGGACCATCGTCTGCAACGCCGATGCTGGAGAAGCTGGTTGCGTGGGCGAGCAGGAAGGCCGCCGTCTCGCCGGTCTGCTCGTTGTTGGCGTCTTCTCCGGGATGCGAGAATCCGATGCCGACCAGGTCCGAAGCGTGCGGGTAGGGCAGGGGTGCCAGGAGTGCGCTGCGGACTATGGAGTACATAGCGGTGGTGGCTCCGATGCCCAGGGCCAACGTAAGGACGGCGGTGAGGGTAAAGCCAGGTGAACGCCGCAACTGGCGGAGGGTATACCGAAGGTCGCTTGGAAGGCTAGGCATGGGGACTCCTATTCGGTTCTGAGGGCTTGTATCGGGTCGATGGAGGCGGCGCGGCGTGCGGGGATGAGGGTCGCAAGCAGGTCGATGAGCAGGATTGCGAACACTGCAAGGGCGTAGGCCGGGGTGTCGAATGTGGGAAGCTTGCCCAGGGAGCTGCCAAGCATCCGTGTGAGCGTGAGGGAGAGCACGACGCCGATGGCAATGCCGAGGGTGGCGACTGTGAGCGCGTTTCGCAAGACCATGCCAAGTAGCTGCATGCGGTTCGCACCGAGCGCAACCCGCAAGGCAAATTCGTAGTTGCGCTGCGCGACCGAGTACGCCATTACGCCGTATATGCCGATAGCTGCAAGAAGAACGCTGACTGCGGCAAAGCTGGTGAAGAGCAGGGTGCGAAAGTCCTCTGCACGTTGTGTGTCTCCTATGTCTTTCCGCATCGTAGAAGCCTGGACAACGATCTCCGGGTGGGTCTGCTTGAGACGGTTCCGCAGCGGTTCGACCATGGCTGACGGGTCGGCCTGCGTACGGACGACGAGTTGCACGTCGGCGGCCTCACGCGGATGCTGGGCGATGGGGACATAAAAGGTGGGGGTGGGGGCCGCGGCGGGAGAGTCGCTGCGGATGTCGCCTGTAACTCCGACGATGGTCCACCAGGGCGAGGCTTCGTCGTAGCCGCACATGATCTGCTGGCCGATGGGATCCTGACCGGGGAAGACCTGCTGCGCCAGCGCGTGGTTGATGAGGAGGACGGGTGTGGTTCCGAGGCGGTCCTCCGCGGAGAGGTTGCGTCCGTGAAGGAGAGGGACTTGCAGGGTGGCCAGCAGACCGGGGGTGATCGGGTGGATGTCGGCGTTGGGGAGGTGCTCCACGCCGGGTGCGAAGACCTGACGGCCCTTGACGGCATAGCCTACGTCCGCGCCACCGAACCCCATAGGAGCGCCGAGGATGGCAGCAACCGATTCTACCCCCGGGAAGCTTGAGAGTGACTCGAGCGTGTCCTGAAGATGCGCAAGGCGAAGCTGGGAGGCATGGGCTGCTGCTGCTGTACCGGATTTCTCTGCCAGGCTGGCGTCCACCGCGTGCGTGTCCAGGGTAACAAGGTTGTCAGCGGCAAATCCGAGGTCCTGCCGGGACTGCCGGATGAGCTGGCGGGTGAGCAGGACGGCTCCTATCGACAAGGTGAAGGTGAGGGCGATCTCCGCGATGAGGAAGCCGTTGCGCAAGCGGGTTGCGCTGCGCGCTTCTGTTCCGCGGGAAGCGTCCTGGCGGAGCACGGAGGCAGGATCGGTCCGCCAAGAGCGCCATACAGGCAGAGCGGCTGTAAGACCCATCACGAAAATGCAGAGGAGAAAGGAAAAGGCCAGTACGTCCAGATTCAGGTGTATGTCGGCTAGGCGGGGTACGTCGGGAGGTGCGATCCTGACCAGAAGACGGAGCGCGGGGATGGCGCACAGGATTGCAGCGAGACAGCCTGCCGCGGCGAGCAGCGCAGCCTCGAGCATGGCGCGGGCTGTGAGAGTCGCGCGGGAGGCTCCGAGCGCGGTGCGGATGGTGATGGAACGAAGCTGGCGGGTGGCTCGAACGAGTTGCAGGTGCGTGACATTGACGCAGACGATGAGCAGGATGACGGCGACGGAGCCCATCAGCAGGCGGAGTGTAGGGCGGACCTTGCCGACGATCTGATCCTGCAAAGGGACGGCTTCAATCGTTTTGTGACGGTCTTCGGGAAAGGCGCTCTGGAGTTGGCGCGAAAAGGTCGCAAGCTCTGCGTTCAGCTGCTGCGCGCTGACTCCGGCACGGCGTTTGGCGACGGCTTGCTGGTTGTATGCGGTGCGGCTGGGCGTGTCCGGAGCAGCCTTGTCCTCAAACCAGACACTGGTATCCGATGGAAAAGAGAACCCATCAGGCAGCACGCCAACGATGGGACGCAAGGCGCCGTAGTAATGGATCGCGTGGCCGAGCGCGGCTTGCGGGGAACCGAAGTGCTGCCGGGCGAAGGAGGCGCTAACGAGTGTCTCGTGGCCCGCGGCGTCGGTGGATGGGAAGACGCGTCCGGCGAGGGGTTGAACTCCCATCACCTGACCGAAGCCCGGACTTACGCTCGCGACGGAGACGTACAAGGGAGTGCCATCGAGCTGGATCCCGTCCGAAAAGCTATGGTAATAGGCCGCAGCACTCAGACCTCTTACGTTCTTGAGCAGGTCCGTGTAGTCGTCGCCACCGATACGGGGAATCGAACGGTTTTCTTCCACGAAGTGCGTCTGCAGCGCGACGATGCGGTCGGCGTCATGGTAAGCAAGAGGACGCAGGAGAACGCAGTCGACTACGGTGAAGATGGCAACATTGAGACCGATGCCAAGCCCTAGCGCGGCCACTACCGCAAGCACGAAGAGGGGAGAGCGGCCAAGACTGCGCAGGGTATAGCGGAGGTGTGAGTTCATACTCTGCCTCGCGGCTCTGTTGCGGTGGTGGAGGGGTTATGCTCGGGATCTGCCAGGAGTTGTAGTAGTTCGCCTTCAGCGACAACTTTGCCGTCGAAGAGGTGGATCTGGCGTTCAGCATGGGCGGCGAAGCGGGGGTCGTGGGTGACCATGCAGATGGTGGCGCCCTCCTGGTGGAGCTCTTGCAGGAGGCGCATGACGGCTTCACCGTTTTTCGAGTCCAGGTTGCCGGTGGGTTCATCGGCGAGGAGGATGGACGGGGAGCCGGCAAGGGCGCGGGCCACGGCGACGCGCTGCTGCTGGCCTCCGGAGAGCTGCGCCGGGTAGTGCCTCATGCGATGCGCCATGTTGACGCGTTCGAGCGAGCGCTGGACGCGGTCCTTGCGTTCCGACGAATGCATCCCCGCGCGGTAGGTGAGGGGGAGCTCTACGTTCTCGTAGACGGTGAGATCGCCAATCAGGTTGAAGCTCTGGAAGATGAAACCGATCTCCTGGTTGCGAATGCGCGAACGGTCGGAGAAGTTGAGGTTCGCTACCTCCTTGCCGTTGAGTGTGTAACGTCCCTCCGTGGGCGTGTCGAGCAGGCCGAGGATAGAGAGCAGCGTGGACTTGCCGCAGCCCGATGGACCCGACATCGCGACATACTCCCCGCGCGCGACGGAGAGGTGGATGCCGGAGAGGGCGTGGGTTTCAAGCTCGTCGGTGTAGAAGACCTTGGTGAGCTGCTCGATATGGATCAGGTTTGCTTGGGAGAGATTGGGGGTTGTGGCCATGCGGGTTTCCTTCCTGGAGGCGGTCACTGATTGTCAAGCCGGACACGATCGACGGAGTCCCAGCGGGACATGTCGGAGAGGATGACGGTATCGCCGGGCTGTAGCCCTTCGAGCACCTGGATGCTGTTGACGGAGGCGCGTCCGACCTTGACAGGAACGCGCGTCGCAGTTTTTCCGCCGGGAGAGAGGCGGAAGAGGCTGATGGTGGAGTTCTCGTTACCGAAGGCGGGCCGGCCCACATAGAGCACATCGGTCATGCGGTCGAGATCGATGGTTCCATCCACCGAGAGGTCGGGACGCGCGCCTTGTGGCAGGGCGCCAAGCAGTTCCACATCGACGGTTACAGTTCCGTTCTGCACGGCGGGATCGATGCGTGTAACCTTCCCGGGAATGACGCCGTTATGCGTATCGATCTCGGCTGGCTGACCTATCTGTATGTCGCGTGCCTGCGTCTCGGCGATCTTGAGCGCGGCCTTGAGCTGGTCCGGTTGCACAACTTTGGCGAGGGTCGTGCCGGGAGCGACGTGCTCGCCGACCTGATGCGGCAGATCAACGAGAACACCGGAGATGCCGGCACGGACGCTGAGCGCTTCCTGCTGTTTGCGGCGCAATCCGAGCATTGCCGCAGCCTGCTCCACCCTCGTTTGCTGCACCGCAAGCTGGGTGGCGATGGCTTTCTGATTGAGCTCAAGCCGTTGCCGCTCAAGGTCGTTGCGTTGATCAAGCTCGTCAGCCTTGCCCTTGGAGGCACTGTACGTGAGACCGCTGATCACGCCGAGATCGTACAGGCTTTTATCTGTCTGTGATTGCAGTTGCGCCTGCTTCTGGTCGGCTCCTACAGTCGCTGCTCCCGCGCGCTGGTTCATCATGTCGCTGTCGAGGCGAGCGCGTGTGTTCTGATAATCAGCCTGTGCGGCCTTGAACTGCAATTCAGCATCAAGCATCTGCTGTTGCACTGCCGGGTCGACCAGGTCCATTAGAACCGTCTCGGGGGTGACCTTGGCTCCCGGAAGAACTCTAATACGCACTACGGTGGCTTCGGTCTCGGCTGGGATCAGGCGGGTTCGGTCTTCGCGCGGAACCAGAGAGCCTGGCCCTCGCACCTGCCGGAGGAGAGGGCCCCGTTTTACGACATCGGTCCATACGGCACTATCGACGGCGGGGATAGCGGGCTTTAGGTGCATCACGAGATACGTAGTCACGACGAGAGCGATACCACCCAGCACCGACATCAGGGCATTACGGCGGAGTCTTCTCTGTCTGATATCCGGTCTCGAAATGTCCATTGAACCATTAGGAAGCACGCCACCTTCCGAAGTGGGTCATTCGCGGGATTCGAGTTATGAATGACTTACACGCATTGTGGCTACCAGAGGTGTTCGAAAATGAAAACATCTGTCCATCTGTGGACACTGGCGTGCGTCGTGAGTGTAAGCACGTGACGGCACACGCATCTTAGCGGAAGTACATCCGCTGTTCTTCACGCATCGCAAATACAGCACTGGACTCCGGCGAGCGTACATGCCCCTGGGTGACGGTCTGTGTCACCTTGTTGCTGCTTGTCTGCGCATCATACGGTGCCTACTGCTCTCGGTGCGACGGTTCATCTGGACCCAAATCCGAGACTTGGCGTCGGGAATCGGAATGGATCCTAACGAACCGGAATTGTCGTTCAATCCTATTCCCGCTTCTGTCTTGGTGGCCACCACCAGGGTTCAATGGGTGCATTAGCCTGTTCTCGACAGTTGAGAGCCTATCCGTTAACCACATTCCTGGGCTGGCTTGCTAATCCTACAGATGTAAGCTCGAATCGTGCTGAGTGAGATGAGTCAGCTGGATTGCTAGTTCCAGCATCGTCGCGGAATCTCACATCGTGGCGCTGTTTCGTCGTCAGGTTAAGGATGTGAGCGAACCACCATTTTCGATCCTTCTTGCAATGGTCCTCTATTCACTCTGTTCTCAGCGCTTCCATCGGCTCTTTCTTTCCTGCGCGTATCGCTGGCCCGAGGGTAGCCGCTAGCAGGGCCACCAGCAGGACCAGCAGGACTGCAAGGTAAAGCCGCAGGTCATCCGGTTGCACGCCGTACAGCTGACTGCGTAACAGCCTGTTCGCCACCAGCGAAACCACAGTACCGGTCGCCAAGCCTATCGCTGCCGGGACCATCGCGCGCCGCACGAAAAAACGTGTGATGTCACCCCGTGTCGCTCCGAGTGCCATCCGGACGCCAATCTCCTGCGTGCGCTGCGCAGCAAGATACGAGACGACTCCATAAATTCCAGTGCAGGCTAGCAGCAATGCGACTCCGGCGAATGACGCAACTACCGCTGCGTTCAGCCGTGGTTGTGCCACAGCGTCGCCTAGTAGCTGATCCATCGTCTCGATCTCGCCTACCGACTGACGCGGGTCTGACTGGTATACCTGTTCGCGGATCGAGCTTGCGAGTTGTTCCGGCGGCACCTTCGTCCGCACCATAAAGTAGCGATGCCAACCGCCATTGGTGTTCGCAGGCCAGTAGACGGCCGGTCCAGGCTCCGCCGCTATCGCTCCTGATACCCCTCGCACATCGGCAACTACCCCCACAATCTCGTGCGCCTGGCCATCCAGGAGCAGATGATGTCCGATTGGATTTCCCTCCGGCATAAACTCCCGCATCAATGCTTCGTTCACGAGTACTGGTGGCACTGTCGAGACCTGGTCCGCTGCGGTAAACGCTCTCCCTGTCAGCAATGGCGTCCCGATCGCCGCCAGCAGATTCCCGGCGATATTCCGGATTTCCGCGCTGATTGCCGGCTGATTGGCAACTTGCGGCAGCCAGTCCGCATTGAAGCTGCCGCGCACATGAAAATCTGTCACTGGCGGCGAACTGATCTGCCCCGCAGCCTCTACTCCTGGGAGATTTTCAATTCGTTGTTGCACGTCGTTGTAGAAATTGCCTACCGCTTCCGGCCTCGTGTCCCACGGCAACAACACCCGAACCGTCAGCAGGTGTTCCGGCTCAAATCCCAGTGGCTGCTTCATCAAGTTCAACAGCGACTCCGCAAGCAGCGACGCACCCACCAGCAGCACAAGAGACAGACCTACCTCCACCCCCACCAGGACGCTGCGCAACCAGTTTCCCGCTGATCCACCGAGGCGTGTCTCACCCTGCTTGAGCGCCGAATGCAACTGCACCTTCCGTGTTTCCAGCACCGGAATCATTCCGAACACGATTCCAGTTGCCACCGAAACCAGCAGAGCGACCCCAATCACAATCCCGTCCATGTGAATCGTGTCCGGCCGCCCCAGAATCCCCGGCAGGCTGGTAGCGGCGATGCGAGTCAGCACGAATGCCAGGAGGATTCCCGTAAAGCCGCCCGCCAACGTAAGGAGCACGCTCTCCACTACTAACTGAAAAGCCACGCGCCGTCCCGAGGCACCCAGCGCCCGCCGCAGAGCGATCTCCCGCTGCCGAGTCGTCGCCCGAGACAAGAGCAGGTTGGTCACATTGATGCAAGCGATCAGCAGCAGCAGCGCCGACGCGATCAGCAAGACCACCAGTGCCGACTGTACCTGACCGTACCGATCCTCGCGCAGCGTCTCGCTCGTGAACCGCCACGCGCCGTCGCTCGACGGATACTCCCTCCTGAGTTGCTCCCCGATCCGATGCAGATCGGCCTGAGCCTGCGCCAGGGTTACGCCCAACCGCAACCTCCCAAATACATTGGTGTCCCGCAGTCCGTCGCCCCGATCATTGCCCCAGTGATTCGGAGTAAGCTGCGCCGCGTGCCAGAGATCCACGCCTCCCGGCGCAGAAAAAACTCGCGGCATCACACCCACAATCATCGCCGTCTGCTGATCCAGCTTCACCTGTTCTCCGATTATGTTCGGATCGCCTCCGAAAAGCCGCTGCCATCCGGGATAGCTCAACACCACGGTTCGCGGGGCATGGGGCACGTCGTCTCTCGCATTGAATACCCGCCCTAGCATCGGCGCTGTGTCGAAGACATCCCAGAATCCTGCATTCGCTCCCGCTCCCTTCACATAGATAGGCAACTTCTTTCCCGCAATCAGGGTGCTCTCGTCGAAGTAAAAGAACGCCAGACTGGAGAAGCTCCGGTTTCGCGCCTTGATGTCATAGAATCGCGGACCCGTCATCAGTCCCCCAGCCGACTGCCCGGTAATCCGTGTATCGTGAATCGCGACAATTCTCTCCGACTGTGGATAGGGCAAGCTCCTGAGCAGCGTCGAATACACCACCGTAAACATCGTTGTCGTCGCCGCAATGCCCAGTGCCATCGTCAACACTACGACGAGCGTGAACCCCAGCGAACGCCTCATCTGTCGCAGCGAGAATCGGGTATCCTGCGCCAGACATTCCAGCAAGGGCATTCCCTCCTCTGCGTGATACTGCTCTCGGATCGCCTCCGCGGAGCCAAGCTTCAACCGCGCCTGCCTCCTCGCCTCTTCCTCGCTCATTCCGGCCTGTATATTGGCTTTCGCCTCGCGCGCTACGTAGTCTTCCAACTCTTCACGCAGCCTTTGATCGCCGCGCCGGCCAGTGACAAGATTGCGCAGACGGATCAGGAATCGATTGAGAGTCTTCATGCCAGATCCTCCGCTTTCACCTCGAAGAAGCGGGCAATGATTGCCGCCGTCTGCTCCCAGTCGTGCTTCTCGGTTTCGAGGAGCTTGCGACCCGCGGGTGTCAACCGGTAGAACCGGGCACGACGGTTGTTTTCAGACGGGCCCCACTCCGATGCAACCGCCCGTTCTTGCTCTAGTCTCAAGAGGACTGGATAAAGCGTTCCTTGATTGACAAGAAGGATGTCTCCACTAATCTGCTCGATACGCCGGGCAATGCCATATCCGTGGAGTTCCCCCATGACATCTAGGGTCTTCAGCACCATCAGCGCCAGCGTTCCCCGTTGTACGTCCTTTTTCGATTTCATAAATCTGGCGCCGTCACCCTTTACGTTTTGGTTACCAACAGGAGAATCTCACAGTCCCATTGGGAAAACAACAGCACCGTAAAAGGGACGAGAAATGCGGATTCACCCCTCCCTTGGCATTTTCAGGTCACAATCCTGTGTACCGGGCGCTGCCTGCC
>CAXTPY010000048.1:0-13855 GCA_964246195.1 uncultured Acidobacteriaceae bacterium
GCGGGTTGTGGCGGCTTTGTCCGTGAAGGTGCCGTCGGGGTTGTTGTGGAAGAGCTGCGAGGGGTGTGGGTCGGAGGGTGTTGATTCGTGGCCTACAAAGAGGTCGAGCCAGCCGTCGCCGTCGAAGTCGGCCCAGGCGGCGGTGTTGGTGGGGTGTTCGGAGAGCAGGCCGGCCTGGAGGGTGACGTCGTCGAAGGTGCCGTCGCCGTTGTTGCGGAGGAGCGACATGGGGTAGCAGCCCTGCTTCCCCCACCAGCCTCCGCGGAGGACGAGGACATCGGGGTGGCCGTCGTTGTTGTAGTCGGTGAGGACCAGGTTGAGGCCTCCAGTCTCGCCGAGGAGGCCGGACCGTCGAGTGACGTCGGAGAAGGTGCCGTCGCCGTTGTTGTGGAAGAGGTGCATCTGGTCGGTGGGGCCGGAGGAGGAGACCATGATGTCGAGGAGGCCGTCGCCGTCGAAGTCCTCGACGAGGACGCCGCCGGCGTGGCTGGTGATGTCGACACCGGCGGAGGCGGCGATCTCGGGGAATTCGGGGAGTGGGTACTCGGAGGCAAAGAGGTTTGCGGGGATGCGCCAGCGCGAGGGGACTGGCTGGCCGAGCTGGGCGTAGGCGAGGTTGAGGAGCCACTGGGACTGGGCGTCGGAGGGGTTGGCTTCGAGGAGGGTGGTGAGTTCGCGGACGGCTCCCGCGGCTCCTCGGGGGAGCTGGTGGATGGCGGAGGCGCGGAGGGGGAAGAGGCAGGAGCGCTGCCCGTGCATGGAGGCGCAGTTCTCCTGCTCGCCGAGGCGGAGGTAGGCGATGGCGAGCCAGCCGCGGAGGTCCTTGAGCTGGTCGGGGGGCATAGGCTGGGCGGAGTTGGCCCAGCGGCGGCGCACCTCTTCGAGCTGGCGCACCGCGCCTTCGCTGTCGCCGGCGTAGAGCACCTCCCGGGCGCGCTGCTAACGGCCCACGGTGTCGTCGGGGAGGGTGAGGGCGCGGGATTGGAGGAGCTGGGTGTAGTAGGCGACGCGCTGGGCGGCTTTGTTGGGGTCGAGCTTCCAGTCGGTGGAGGCGTAGATGTCGGCAAGCCGGCGTGCCATCTCCTTCGTGCTGGCGGCCTGGTAGAGGGGCTGTGCGGCGGCTCCCGGTGCGGGTACGCTCACGGTGCCTACGGCGGGCGGCGGCATGGGCGTCGGCTGGCTGCGCAGAGGTACGGAGAATAGGAGGAGGAACAGGAGCACGGTGGGTAGCGTGTAGGTTTCGCTCAGGGTCGCGCGTCTCGGTTGCGGCATGGGGCGCTTGCTAGTGGGCATCCTGCAGCCTGGGCTCGGTGGCGGCGCGGAGCTTCTGGGCGGTCTCGTTCTCGTGGGCGGCGTCGTCCGCGCGGCCCATGTCTCTGTAGGCCTGGGCGAGCAGGCTGTGGGTCATGGAGTTCGCCGGGTCCATCTGGCTAGCGCGTTCGAGGTAGGTCGCGGCGCCTACAGGGTCGGTCTTCTTGAGCAGGGTCTTGCCGAGCAGGATGTAGGGGGCGGTGGAGGAGGGCTCTAGCAGCACGGCCTCCTGGAGGTTGCGTTCGGCATCATCATAGCGCGTGGCGCGGAGATAGGCGTCGCCGAGGCGGTCGTAGAGAACACCTTCGAGGGGGTTGTGCTGCTTCTCTTGCTCGAACTGGGCGATGGCATCGTCGAGGTGATTGCCGGCGAGCGCGATCTCCCCGAGCAGCTCATGGGCGAGCGGCAGGGTAGGCTCGAGCGTCAAGGCCTTCTCGGCGGACGCGCGGGCGACGGGTACGAACTCGCGGCGGAAGAGCATGCGCGCGGCGATGAGATAGGCGGGGGCGCTCTCGGGGGCAAAGCCATACTGCGCGGCCAGGGCGTGGCGCGCATCGTCGTAGCGGCGGGTGTCCATGTAGCAGAGCCCGAGGATGTAGTTGGGGTCCGCCTTGCCTTTGTCGAAGCCGCGCGAGGCTTCGAGCAGGGGAATAGCCTCGGCGGGACGGCCCAGGCGGAAGAGCGTGAGGCCGCGCATCTGCGCCGCTTCGGTATCCTGCGGATCCTGCTCGAGCGCGGAGGCGAAGGCTGCGTCGGCCTTGCGAAGGTCGCCCTGGCTGTAGAGGGCGAGACCCTCGACGCGGCTGAGGCCGGAGGGCGCGGGAGGATGCTGGCGGAGTGCTTCGATCTCGGCGAGCGCCCGGTCGGGGTGACCGGTGTCGATCTCCTGCCGCAGCCGCCGGAGTGTGGCCTCAGGCGAAGGCGTGGGAGAAGCAGCCTGCGCAGAGGCTGGCAGCGGACCCTCTGGCGAGGCGACCACTTGGCCAGGAACGGAGACTGTCATGGGGCCGAGCAGTGAGGCGAGAGCCAGGAGAAACACTCTAGCAGTGGGGATGTGTTTAGAGCAACGTAGCAAAGGATGTAGAGGCCTTTGCTCTTTTGTTGCCCTTTCCCAAGGGAATCTGCAATCGCTTTCGCTATTGTCCGTTCTCGACACCATCAATGAATCCGCTCTAGGTATTGCAGAAACCGTACTTCAAGAGATCGTTCTTGCGGCTAGCGTGGCAAGAAAAGAGGGCGGAAGGAGAGAGACTCTCCTCCCGCCCCAAGAGCTAGCCGCTCCAAGAAAACAAGGGGGGGCTAGAACTGGATGCGCGCCGTGAACTGCAGCTGGCGCGGGTTGGCGCTACCGCCGGGGTAGGGGCCAGAGGTAATCTGCCCGGCGCTGGGGTTGTCGACCGTGCCATTCGGTAGGTTGAAGTTGATGTGGTTGAAGGCGTTGAAGGCGTCCATGCGAAGCTGGGCGGTGTACCTCTCCTTGATGGTGAAGTTTTTCAGCAGGGACATATCGCTGTTGAAGAAGTTGGGACCCCAGGCGCTGTTGCGTCCAGCGTTGCCGATGGTGTCGAGACCGGGGTCGGTAAAAGCCCCGCCAAGGGTCTGGCGTTTGAAGAACGTGAGGTTGACGCCCGGAACTCCGGTGGCTCCGGAATGGAGGGCGGAGGCACTGCCGTTTACGTAGCAGGGCGCGCTGCTGGGGATGTCGTTGCCGCATTCGTTGTAGGACAAAGTGTAGGGTAGGCCGCTTGAATAGACGACCACTGGGCTGAACTGGAACCCGCCTACGAGAGCGTTGACGAGGCCGTTGGCATGACTGAGCAAGAGCTGGTTGCGTCCAACGGGCAGGCTGAAGAGTCCGTAGCCTGTGATCTGGCTGCGGCGGATGCTATCGTCTGGCCCGAAGGTCGAGGCGCGATTCCAGGTGGCGTAGCTGGAGGCGTAGTTGGTCGCCCTTTGGTAGGCGTAGTTGACGTTGACGGAGTTGCCGTGGGTGTACTCCTTGGCCACACTGATCTGGATTGAGTTGTAATGCGAGTCCTGATTGTCGCCGTAGTAGGAGATGTCCTGGGTCCAGCCGCACGCCCCGGGGCAGGCCGGGAGGGTACCGTTGTTATACCGCCGCAGGAGGGTGGTGTTGCCTGTCCCTCCCGTGTTTGAGGGGGCGTTAGGAAAGGCGGGGTCGTAATGGAGGGCCTGGCCGTTCAGCGTGTACTGGGCGGGCAGGAAGATGCCCGGCTCGTTGGGATTGGTGGTGTTGGTGTCGCCTGCGCTGAGGGTGTGGCTTCCCTTGTTGCCGATATAGGCAGCGGTGACGGAGATGGTCGGCGTGAGCGAACGCTGGACGCTTAGGTTCCACGCGTCAAGTGTAGGCAGACGCATGGTAAAGGGCCGCGCCTTGGTATTCACCTGAGAACCCGGATTGAGAAGCAGGCCGTTTGAAGGCACCGTGGGAAAGACGTAGGCAGGCGGCCCGGTCCTGAGATTGACGGGGAAGCTGGTCGTGCCCTGGGTTGCGTTGATGGATTGGTTGGCGAGGACCGGAATGTTCTGCGTGACCACATGGCCAAACTCCGAGCCGAAGACCCCCAGGTCGAAGCTGCGTCCGTAGCCTGCGCGGATGACGGTCTTTTCGTTGAATTGGTAGGCGACTCCGAGGCGCGGATTGTAGGCGTTGCCCCCGATACCGACGCCCATGTTGGACGGGACGCCGCCGATGCCCGCGACGTGGATATAGCCCGTGCTGAGGTCGAGCAGAGCTCCGTTCCCGGGTCCATTGACGGTCTCAGGGAAGTAGGCTTCATAGCGGACGCCGATGTTGAGGGTCAGCTTGGGGGTGGCGCGCCAGGTGTCCTGGATGTAGCCGAAGTCGCGCTTCTGGAACTCCTTGGCGTTGGTGGAGACGCTGACGTAGCGGTTGTAGGCGGTGACGTCGCCAAGCACGAAGGTAGCGAAGCCGAGGCCTCCGATGGCTCCGTTCGAGGTAGGTCCGGGGCCGAACTGGTTCACGCCGGCGCGGTCGTTGTCGCTCGGCACGCGCAGGTTGCGGGCGTAGCGGAGGTCGATACCGAACTTCACGGCATGATTGCCTATGGTCTTGGTCCAGTTATTGACGAACTGGAACTGGTCTTCGCGTTCGATCAAGGGGCAGTTGCAACGGTTGACGTTGAGCCCGGCGCCGTATTGCGAGCCGGCACCGGCGGCGTTGTTTGGCCCCGCATTAGCACTGGTGACGTTCAGGTCGGCGATGTTGAAGTCTGGAGCGCCGCTGGTGATGCTGCTTCCCAGATTCTCCCCGGGGATGCCGAGGTTGGTGGCGAAGTTGGTACCCTGGTTGTACTTCGCCGTGAGGATGTTATAGCGGTAGTAGCCTAGGCGGACGTCGCTGACGAGAGTTGGGTTGACGGCGACGTCCAAACCGAGCGCAAGGCTGTCGTTGGCTCCGGTGGACGAGCCGCCGTATCCTCCCAGACCGAAGCCCGAACCACCCGCGGGGCCGAACATAGTTGCGCCCGTCTCCGTGTCGGTGAAGCGGCTGAAGCGCCCGAAGACATGCATCTTCTGATTGAGGGTGGCATCGCCGCGAACGTCCCACTGGTCGGTGTTGAACAGGCCCGAACCGCTAGCCGCATAGTTGTTCGAGAGTCCATACTGTGGGTTCACCGGATTCGGGACGGACCCGGGCGCATTGGGGGCGTAGGGCTGCAGCAGCTTGAAGAGGCCTAGCGCCTGGGGAGAGAGCTGCGCGGCGGGGATGACGCCGTTGGCATAGGGCGAGATAGTGCGACCCGGGATAGGGGCGCCTCCGTTTGCGGCGGAGGCGGAGTTGTCATAGATCTGGTAGCCGGCTGCTACATACTCGCTGAAGTCGCAGCCCGCGACTCCGCCCGTGTACGGGGCAGCCGTGCCGAGGCAGGTGGAGACCAGGTGGGCGGAGGGGACCGTCTGCAGCTGGGAGATGCCGACCTTCTGGCGCACGCCCTGGTAGTCCGCGAAGAAAAAGATCTTGTCCTTGATGATGGGGCCGCCGAGGGAGCCGCCGAACTGATTCATCAGGCCGCCGGGGAAGGGAGCGAACACACTGAGCTGCGAGGGGCCCTGGGTGAAGGGGTCGCGGGCCAGGTTGGCGTTGCTCTGGCGGTTATCGAAGGCGGAGCCGTGGAAGCTGTTGGTGCCGGACTTGGTCTGGACGGTGATGAAGGAGGCGACGGCCTTGCCGAACTCAGCGTCGAAGTTCTGCGTGGTGATCTTGGCTTCGGAGAGCGAATCGAGGTTGGGATTGATGACGATAATGCCCAGGATGGGGTCCTGGTTGTCGGTGCCGTCGAGCATATAGGAGACGCCGCCAAAGGCCTGTCCATCGACCTGGATCTGCTTGGAGCCCTGCGGGTTCTCGTCGGTCGCGTGGGACCAGCCAAGCTGCTGCGCGCCAGGCAGAAGAAGTTGCAGGTTAGTGAAATTCTGTCCGGGAATGGGAAGATCTTCTACCTGTTGCGCGTTGAAGATGGTCGCAACGTCGGCGCGATCGGTCTTCAGCTGCGGGACGGAGTCGGCGTTCACCTCTACCGTCTGGTCCGCGCTGCCGGCGGTGAGGGTCACGCTGACCTTCGGTGCCGTGTCCGCGTACACCTGCAGGTCGGTCTGCTCGAAGCTCTTGAAGCCATTTGCGGAGACCTTGATGTTATAGATGTCCGGGATCAGGTGGGGCGCCGCGAACTCGCCGGCGCCGTTGCTCTTCAGGTTCACCGAAGTTCCCTTGTTCTTGTCGGTCACGGTGATGTCGGCGTCTGGAATCGCCGCGCCCGTTGAGTCCGTGACGGTTCCAACGATCTGCCCGAAGACCGCCTGCGCGTTGGCGCGTGACACCGATCCCAGTAGAAGAGCCAGACTCCCCGCGATCAGCGTGATACGTGTGAGCCTTCCCCAATTTTCGAACATGATGCTCCCCCTTGAATGTTTCTACTGCCAGACCGTGAAGCGTCCCTCGGGCGATCCGCCTGCTGAACTGCGCAGAGGTTCACCTCTTTGTGGGCGTGCTTCGAGCCCTTGCAATCACAATTCTTTGTGCGATGTGAACAGTACGCATCGAAGCTGCAACTGTCAATATCTTTTTGCGGACAGTTCTAGCAAGCGCGAAGTTGAAATGATATGACATTTCATCAGGCGCTTTGAGTACATCGAAAACAGCAAAATACCCAATGAAATTTGGGTCATTGGAACTCCGGAGCTACGCTGGCAACCAGAGGAGTCCAGTAGGTCTGCCACGCGGGAAATCAAATGTCATGACAGAATCGCCGGCGGCTCCGACGCAGAGCACGGTTCAGACGACAGCGCGAAGGGTTGGGGTGCCTGCGTATCTTGCAGGCTGTCCACACGTTTCGTAGGATGGCGTCTACCGTCGCTGCGGCCGACGCCAGAGCACGCGCTGGCCGACTTTACCCGAACGCGTGGTCGTCCGCTGCCCGCTCACGCGCTACTCTCTATCCGATGCCTAGGCTTAAGACACAACCCGGTCCCTTGCGGCGCGACGGACGGCTTTGGCCGGGATGTCAACGCGTTTATGCCGTTCTCGTTGTGCTGGCGGCCTCGGCCCTACCCGGCGCGTGTCAGACTCCGGAGGCGCACCGGCTGGCGAGCGCCAAAGCAGCCATGAGCGCAGGCACAGAAGCCGCTTCGCGCTCCGACCTCGCCGCCGCGCGGCGCGATTTCGCCCATGCTGTGGCCCTCGCGCCGGAGGTGGCCGCGACCCATGCCGCGCTAGGTTCTGTGCTGCTCGCGCAGGGCGAGCTCGAGGGTGCGCGGGCCCAGCTCGAACGCGCCGACAAGCTCACCCCTGGAGATCCCAGCATCGAGTTGAACCTCGCCCGCACGGAGAGCGCGCTGGGCGAGAACGCCGCCGCGGTGGCCCGCTTCCGCCAGGCGCTGGCCTCCTCCCCCGCGCCCGTCCTGATGCCGGAGGAGGCCATGGCCTACGCGTCGGCTTTGTCGGCCACGGGGGGGGCTGCCGAGGCGCGCACCTGTGTCGAGGAGGCGCTTGGCCGCTCGCCCGACTCGGCGCCCTTGTCCGATGCGCTGGGCAGTCTGCTGGCCGGTGAGGGCCACATCGAGCAGGCGCTCCCTTACCTGGAACGCGCGGCCACGCTCGATCCCGCGCTCGCCGAGGCGCAGTATCACCTGGGCGTGGCGCTGCTGGCGCTGGGCCGTCCCGCCGACGCTCTGCCCGCTCTGCGCAACGCCGCGATCGCGCTGCCGCAGAGCTTCGACGCGCAGCTGCAGCTGGGCAGCGCCCTCTCGGCCACCCACCAGGACGCCGAGGCGCTCGCGCAGTTGCACCGCGCCTCCGCCTTGCGCGCGCCGTCCACGCCGCCCGAGAGCCTCTACGCGCTCGCGCTCGCGCTGCAGGCCAGCGGAGACCCGGCCGCGGCGGGTGCGCGGTTCGTGGCGTCCGTGGTTCCTTGTTTGGGGGGGGGCGGTCCACCCCCCCCGGGCGCGGCACGCGACCAAGGGCAGCAGCGCCCTGACCAACTATGCCCTGGCCAAGGTGCAGACCGGCGACGCAGCCGGAGCGCTCCCTCTCTACGCCCGCGCCCTCGCGCTCGGCCCCGAGACCCCCACGCTGCGCGAGGACTACGGCGTGGCGTACCTGCAGCAGGCCGACCTGACGCATGCCCTCGAGCAGTTTCGCGCCGGCCTCGCGCTCGACCGGAACGACGCGCATCTGCACTACGACACCGGCCTCGCGCTGAAGCTGAAAGACGACCTCGCCGCGGCGGTGCCGGAGTTCGAACGCGCCGCCCAGCTCGATCCCGCGCTTCCCGATCCACCCTACACGCTGGGCATCATCGCCATGCAGCAGGGCAAGTTTGCCGAGGCCTCCGCGCAGTTGCGGCGCGCCACCGAGCTGCAGCCCCTGAACGGCGACGCCTGGGCCGCCCTGGGCAGCGTGCTGAAGGACTCAGGCGACGCGGCAGGGGCTACCGCCGCGCTCAGCCACGCGGTGGCGCTCGAGCCGGACCAGCCCAGCCTGCACATCCAGCTCGCCGCGCTCGACTCCCAGGCTGGCCGCGTCGCAGAAGCTGCGGCCGAGCGGAAGATCGCCGCCGGGCTGAGCCGCGCCGCGATCGGCCGCCAGCGCGCCGCCTTCGCACTCAAGAGCGGACGCGCCTTGCTGGCCGAAAACAAGCTGCCCGAGGCTGTACAGCAGCTTACGACGGCGGCCGTAGCGGACCCCGCCAGCGCCGAGCCGCACCGCCTACTGGCCGAGGCGTACACCCGCCAGGGCAACGCGGCCTCAGCTGCGCTCGAACGCGGCCGCGCGCAGACGATCGAGCAGAGCTCCCCGGCTGCCGTGCGATGACGCCGGCTCGCACGCACGGGAACCTGCGGCGGCTCATGATCTGCCTGGCTGCTGCATCCGCGCTCTGCCTGGTGGGTCTCGCCGCCCCTCGCAGACCCCCCGCGACGAGCACGCAGGTCCTCGCCGCCGAGGGGCAGCCCAGGCTGACCCATCCCGACGTGGCCTGCGCCTCCTGCCACCAGGCGATCTATGCCAGCTACGAGAAGACCGCCATGGCCCGTGGCAGCGGCATGGCACTCGACGGCCTCATCCCCGGGGGCTTTCACCACGCCGCCTCGGACGTTGACTACCGCGTCTTCCTGCGCGACGGCCAACCGTGGATGTCCTTTTCGCGCCCAGCTGCGGCAGGAGCGGGCACGCCACGTGGCACGCTCGATGGTGAGCGCAAGCTCGAGTACTTCATCGGCTCCGGACACCGCGGACGCACCTTCCTCTACCAGCTCCAAGGCCGCTGGTTCGAGCTTCCGATCAACTTCTACACGCGCCGCAACGCCTGGGCCATGGCTCCCGCCTACGATAATGCCTCCTCCATGCCCGCCGAGCTCCCCGTCGATCCGAACTGCCTGCACTGCCACGCCACTGGGGTCAGCGCCGCCCTACCCGCGGCCCGCAACCTCTACGCCGGAGCCCCCTTCGCCCAGGGCGGCATAGGCTGCAGCGCGTGCCACGGCGACCCCGCGCCGCACCTGGCGCAGCACGGTCTCGGACTCATCGTGAACCCTGCGAAGCTCTCACCGTCGAGACGCGATAGCGCCTGCATCCAGTGCCATCTGGAAGGCGACGCCGTCGTCTACCAGCCCGGCCGTTCGCTCGCCCAATTCCAGCCCGGCCAGGAGCTCTCAGCCCTCGCCGTCTACTTCGTCCGCACCCAGCAGCCAGGCGGCGATACCCGCGCCACCAGCCAGTACGAGGCGCTTCTGCGCAGTGCCTGCAAACGCGCCAGCGGCGACCGGATGACCTGCACGACCTGCCACGATCCACACTCGGACCCCGCGCCAGCCGAACGCGTGGCATACTTTCGCGCGCGCTGCCTCGCCTGCCACACCTCCCCCACCCTGGCCACGCATCACCCGGAGCAGCAGGACTGCGCCACCTGCCACATGCCCACGCGCAAGACCTCCGACATCTCCCACGAACAGGTGACCGACCACAATATCAATCTCCATATCGATCTCGTGTCGCGACCCCAAGACCACGCCGCCATCCCACAGCTTGCCCCAGGCCAGAAGACCGAACTTGTTCCCGTCGGCGGCTTCGTCGCAGACACCCGGGCCCAGGGACTCGCCTACGCGCAGATGGCCCAGCGCGGCGACCGCGAAGCCGGCGAGACCGCGCTCCGGCTGCTCTCCGCCGCCGCGCCCGGCTTCCCTCACGATCCCGAACTGAACGTCCGGCTGGGCTACCTGCAGCAGATCTCGGGCGACCGCGAACAGGCGCGCGCGTCCTACACAGCTGCCCTCGCGGCCGACCCCTATGAGCCCTCCGCGCTGGCGAATCTGGCCGTCCTCGACGCCGGTTCGGGCCACGTCGCCGAGGCTCTATCTCTGCTCGAGCGCCTGGTCTCGGCGGATCCCAGCCGAAGCTCCGCCGGCCTGAACCTCGCCTTCATCGAATGCAAGCTGGGCCACGCGGAGGACTCGCTGAACCTGGTGCGCCGTCTGCTCGTCGACAACCCCGACAACCAGCAGCTCCGCGTCTTCCAGCGCACCGGAAGCTACGGAGGCCAGAGCTGCGCGATCCATCCTCACTGAGCGGGCCGCCCCGCGCGCCTAGGCGCTGAGTTCGACGACCTTCGCCCGGTTCTGCGCCGTGATCACAAGCTCCGCCGCCAGCAGGCACTGGGCCTGGTTCTGCGCGTTGTGCGTGCGGTTGACCACATCCGCCACAAACTCCGGGCCGAAGGGCAGAGGCACGTTGTTGCAATCGATATACCGCGCCTGCTTTTGGTCCACGATAAAGAGATTGTTGCCCGCCTTCTTCACCGCCACATCGACGTACTTGCGCACCTCGATATAGCCCTGCGTGCCCAGAATGAATAGCCGCCCATCGCCCCAGGTACCCAGGCCGTCCGGCGTGAACCAGTCCAGCCGCACGTACCCCAGGCCGCGATTGCCACGCAGCACCATGTCGCCGAAGTCCTGAAATTGCGGATGCTGCGGATGGTTCACGTTCGCGATCTGAGACTCCACCACCTCCGCCTGGTCGGAGTTGGTATAGAACAGAAACTGGTCCACCTGGTGCGAACCGATGTCGGTAAGAATGCCTCCGTACTGCTCCGGGTTCCAGAACCAATCGGGCCGGCCATCGCCCCCGCCCGCGTCACCGTGCCTCTGGGTGACCTGGTGCGGCGCGATGTTGATGGTCTGGAGCACACGTCCGATCGCGCCCGACTGAACCAGGTCGCCGGCCTTGACCGCCGCCTTTACCTCCAGCCGCTCGCTGTACATGATGGCGTAGATGCGCCCGGTCTCGGCGATGGTCTTGCGCACCTCGGCCAGCTGCTCGAGCGTGGTGATCCCCGGCTTGTCGCTGAGAAAGTCCTTCCCGGATCGCATCACCCGGACCCCCAGCGGAGCGCGCTCGCTCGCGATCTTCGAGCTGAGCACAAGCTGCAGCGAGCTGTCATGGACGATCTCGTCCTCGCTCCCCACCATCTTCACCTCCGGAAAGCGCTGCTTGAACGCGGCCACCTTGTCCGGCTCCGACCCATACGCCGAGACCAGCACGCCGCCGCCTCGCTCGATCGCCCCGACCATGCCGTAGATGTGGTCGTGGCTCATGCCGCAGACCGCGAAGCGTAGGGTGTACTTCGGCTTCTCCACCGTGTCCTGGCCTTCGTTGGCCACCTCGTGCAGCACGTGACCTTCGCCCCCAGCGGCTGCCAACACCGACTCCGGCAGCAGCGACACCATCCCGGCCGATCCCAGCGTTCGCAGGAAGGACCTCCTGTTGCACTCCTCGAAGCTCACGCAAAATCCTCCCTGTGACCGGCCTCCGGCGTCTGCGGGCGGCACGCCTGCGCACCGGCGCTCAGTTGAAAATCTACTCGCTGCCTTCCGGCGTTGGCAAACCCCTGTGCGCGTGTGCAAGCGCATCGAATGGCCAGTGATCCTGCTGAACCGCGGAGCCGTGCTGGGCAAGATCTCGGCGGACTGGAACGATATCGGCTATCCGCCCGGCCCGCAGGCCTCAGTGCGCGACCTCTGGGCGCATAAGGACCTGGGCAACATCGCCGGAAGCTACTCGACGGAGGTGTCCCAGCCACGGCGTGGTGATGGTCCGCGGCACGCCGAAGACCGGCTTCGATCCCAGTTCAAATCCGCCAGCAGCTACGGAGCCACCGCCGGCCCCACCCGCGGCGTCTTCACCGGGGACGCCAGCCCGATGTATTCCGTGAGCTGGTTGGTGGCGAAGGTGGTCACCCAAAGATTGCCGCTGGCGTCGATAGCCAAAGCGAACGCCTCCTGAAGGTTCGCGTCGGGAGCCCAGCCCACGCTGGGGGAGAGGATCTGGCCCGGGTTCGAGGAGGCGGAGCCCGCGAGCTCCGTGAGCGCCGGGCCGCGATAGCTCGCCACCCAGACATTGCCGCTGCCGTCGATGGCGATTCCTTGCGGGTGGTCCACGCTGGGGCTGGTATAGCCGGTCGAGAGCACGGCCCCCGTGGAGGTTAGCTCGCTCACGCTGGCGCCGTAGAAGTTCGCCAACCACACGTTCCCTGAAGCGTCGATGGCGACGCCGGACGGCGCGTTGCAGCAGGTAAAGTCCATGAACTGCCCCTGCGAAGAGACCTTGCTGACCGTATAGGAGCTCTCGTTCGCGACCCACGCATCGTGGTTCGCGTCGATCGCGATAGCCAAAGGAAAGACCAGGGAATTCGAGGAAGAGTTACCCGCATAGCCCGTCGCCCCCGACAGCGGCTGGCCGCTGGCGCTCAGCAGCGTCAGGTGCGAGTTGCCGTAGTCCACCACCCACGCCGTGCCGTTCGGATCGATGCCGACCGCGACCGGGTAGTCCAGGCCTCCGCTGGTGTACCCCGTCGCCCCCGAGAGCGGCTGGCCTTGCGAGTTGAGCTCGGTCACGCTCCCGAGACCGTTGTTGACCATTGGGTCGCTGTCCTCGTTCGGAATCCAGATATTGTCGTTCGCATCCACCGCCAGACCGTAGATCGAGTGCAGCCCGTACCCGGTGATGCCGGAAGGCGTGACCGGCTGGCCCGTGTTCGAGAACTGCGAGACCACGCCCGGGTAGCTCGACACCCACACATCGCCCCGAGAGGTGATGCCAAGCCCCGCGGGTTCGTTCATCCCGCCTCCTCCATAGCTGACGAAGAGGGTCCAGTCGGCCGGCGCGGAGCTGGGCACAGGCGCGAAGGCGCTGCTCTGCGAAGCCTGGTTGTAGAGCGTCGGCATGTTCAGGCCGGGGTGTTGCACCAGCGAGATCGCGGCTTCGAGGATGTTGGTGGGAGGCGAGGCTCCGGGTGCCTCTGCCGAGGTAAAAAGCTGCTCGCACGGCACCTGCGCGGACGATGCGGCGCACGTATCGAGCAGGTCGGCGAGCAGGTTGATGCGCTGCGCTGACGCCGTCGCCTGGGCCGGGTACGCCGCTCCCGGCGCGGTTCCGGTCTGCGGGTTCACCAGGTTGGCGAAGGTGGCCGAAGCATTGGCGAGGCCCTGGACGTTGGTCGCCGACGCACCCAGCTCCGCGCCAGCGGAGAAGAACTGCGCGAAGGCCCACGCGCCAGCCGCCGTGGTCGCCTCATTGACCGTGAACTGCGCGGAAGCGGCGAGCTGATCGCACGCGCCAAGCGCCGTGAACAGCGCAACCGAGGCGTTCGACGGCAGGTTCGCCGCAAGACTTCCGCCGCTCGCGACTACATAGAGCTGCGACGTCGCGGAGGGACACTCATACCCGCCCCCGACGCTGAAGCTTCCCGTGGCGTCCGTCAGCGGCGCCGAAGCGAGCAGGGACGACGGTGCCGACCCGTTGCCTCCAGTTCCCGCCGCATAAAGCTGGACCAGCGAAGCATCCAGAGGATGCCCCCCAGCAAGTACCTTCCCCCCGAAAGCAACCCCTGGAAAGCCTGTCGGCGTAGGTGTTGGTGTTGGTGTCGGCGTAGGTGTCGGAGTCGGAGTCGGAGTCGGCGTTGGAGTCGGAGTCGGAGTCGGAGTCGGAGTTGGAGTTGGAGTCGGT
>CAXTPY010000049.1:0-13501 GCA_964246195.1 uncultured Acidobacteriaceae bacterium
CCAAAGGAACCTGACACGCAATCGAGACCCAAACACGCCCTCACCCCCCCTCAAAAATCATTGGGAATGAACTTGAAACACCGCTTCCACCTCGGCCTCGTCCTCTTCGCCCTGTCTTTCTCACTGGCTCCAGCCCAGCAGTCCGGCCCGACCGTCGTCTTCTGGCAGTCCGGCTTCCCAGCCATCGATACGGCACCGGTCAGCCGCCCAGCATTGGAGCGCGCTCTCGATGCTCCCGCCTTCGTCGATCTGGAAGGCCTGCAGCAGCCGGGAGCCCTCGCCTCCGCCAACCTGCTCGTGCTCCCCTATGGCTCGGCCGTACCTGCCGACGCCTGGTCGCCCATCCTCCACTTCCTCCAACTCGGCGGCAATCTGCTGGTCATCGGCGGCCAGCCGCTCCACACTCCGGTACGCCGTCAAGGCCACACCTTCCGCGCCCAGCGGCCGCAGGACAGCTACGCCGGGGCGCTCGGCTTCAAACACAGCTACGCCGTCCCCGTCCCCGCGGACGCCGCCTTCGCCTGGCGCCCAGGGTATGATGCCGGACCCTCCACCCATCTCGCGGCCACGCGCTTCTTCACCGTGGAAGGTCGACTGGATGGCCTGGCGTACATGCAGGCACCGAACGGCGATCGCACCGCCGCTCCCGTCATCGTCTCCGATCACTTCCAGGGCGAGATCGCCGGCAGCCGGGTCGTGGCTCTGGACTTCGATGCCTCTCCAGGCTTCTGGGAGACACGGGACGCGGCCACGCTCCTCCAACGCGCCGCTCGCTATGCCCGCCAGGGTCCAAACATCTTCTCACTCGAACTCTTGCTCTCAACCCTGCGCCCAGGTGAGATACCGCACCTCTCGATCCACCTTCGACCGGGCAAACCAGCGACAGAACCACAGCAGATCCGGCTCAGTCTGACTCACAACGGGCGCACGCTCCAGCAGTCCGCAATTCCCGTAAAGCCCGGCGACCCTGAGATCCGCCTCGTTCTCCTCGACGCCGCAACCGATCCCGGTTTCTATACCGCGACCGCTACCTGGCAGCAAGGCGATCGCACCCTCGAATCGGCCACCAATGGCTTCTGGGTCGCCGCGCCGGATGCCGTGGAGAAAGGCCGCAGGCTTGCCGCCAACGCCACCTCCCTCACCCTGGACGGTCATCCCTTTCTTCCTGTCGGCACCAACTACTTCACCACAGCCGAGGACGGCTGGGACTTCTCCGGACCGCGAAACGCCGCCCTCTGGCAAAGAGACTTCGCAGAGATGAAGGCACACGGCGTCAGCTTTGTCCGCACCGGCGTGTGGATGCCCAATCACCGCTTCATCGACGGCGATCTCGGTGCCGTCAATGAGCGTTTTCTGCGCAATCTCGAAGCATTTCTTCTCTGCGCCCAGGCCCAGCACATCGTCGTGAACTTCACCTTCTTCGCCTTCTCGCCAAAGACCGGCCCACCCCCCGCGGGCAGCGACAACCCACCCAATCCATGGCTCGATCCCGGTCAATTGCACGCTCAGCAAGCCTATATCCGCTCCGTTCTAGAACGTTTCCACGCCGTTCCCTATCTCAGCTGGGATCTGATCAACGAGCCTAGCGTCACCAATCCCACGCAGATATTCAAAGGAAACTATCCCAGCGGAGACCCCGAAGAGTTGGCCGCATGGCGTCATTGGCTGCGTTCGCAGTACGCATCGATCGAGGCGCTCGCGGATGCCTGGTCCGTCACTCCGGAACAGCTAGGCAGCTTCGACTCGATTCCCCTGCCCACGAGACCAGACCTGACCTACGAGCGTTACGGCAACCCCCGCCAAGTCCGAGCTCTCGATTACAACCTCTTCGCTCAAGATGTTTTCAGGGCCTGGGTAAGGAAGATGGCTGGTGTAATCCGCGCTTCCGGGAGCACGCAGCTCATCAACGTCGGTCAGGACGAAGGCGGAGTCACCGACCGTGTGTTGAACCAGTTCTACGCCTCCGCCGGCGTGTCCTTCACCACCAACCACACCTACTGGCAGGACGATTCTCTTCTCTGGGACTCGGTCGCGGCCAAGGTCGTCGGCTTCCCCAACATCACGGGCGAGACCGGCTACCAGCCTGCGTGGGCGCCCGATGGAGCCTGGCGATACGACGAACTCACCGGGCTGGCGCTGACCGAGCGCAAGTGGGCGTTGGGGTTCGCCGCCGGTTCCACAGGAGCCGTACAGTGGGACTGGGCTCGCGAGGTCGATTTCGGCATGCTCCGCAGCGACGGCTCGTCGCGCTTGTGGGAAAACATGATGCGTTCCTTAGGGAGCTTTGCGGACGACGCCGCTCCTTGGATCCATGATCTTGTCACGCCTTCGATCGCCCTCATCTTGCCGCAATCGCTGCAGCTTTCCGTCCTCAACAGCACAGCGCTCGAAGCACAACAGATGGCCGTCAGAGCTTTGTATCACTATGCTCGCGGCACGGCATACGCCGTTGGCGAAGATCAGATCGAACGCCTCGGCAATCCGCGGCTCATCCTGCTTCCGTCTCCGCTTGGCCTCACGGACGCTGCCTGGCAGGCGATCCTCGCTCGCGTCCGCGCAGGCTCTACGCTGCTCGTCACCGGTCCCTTCGGAGGCGATAGCCATCTGCACCCGACCGAACGGCCGGAAGAAGCCGGACTTCCTTATCAGCTCATCGCGCTTGAACTTCGCAAGCAGACCATTGCGTGGCCGGGCGGCAAGGCCGACTTCACCTTCGCCCACAACAAGACCACGCTACTCTCCGCTGCCCAATCAACTGATGGCAAGAGTTGGCACGAGGCGATGGTAGGACAAGGCAAAATCCTCTTCGCCAGTCTTCCGCTCGAACTCGGGGAGAACCCAGAGGGTCTTGGCCGGGTCTACCTCTATGCCATGAGTTCGGCCGGAATCGTCCCATCCGCGCAGCACGTGGAAGCTACGCCCGGCATCCTTGTTTGTCCCACCGAATATGCCCATGCCACCCTGTACGCTCTCACGTCCGAAACGAACACGGAAGCCATCTCGTTTCAAGACATTCGCAGCGGGCGCACTTTCCGAGGCACACTTGAGGCCGGCCACGCAGCTCTCCTGCTCATCGGCACGGACGGAAGACTCCTGGCCAGCTATGGCTGGAGATGAAAAAAAGAGAACACTGCTGTGCTTTCCAGTCGTCCTCCTTCTCATGGAGATCTTCTATCCCTTGTTAGTAGGGAACAGCTTACAACTGTCATCGAGCAGGGGCACAGCCTCAGGGATGACGCACGAGGACAATCCAGCTCTCACTATTCACTTGACAAGTTCTGCCGGGCTTGGATAACGTTACCAACGCTTCATGATATCGATATCAACCGCGCCTAAAAGAGCGTGTGTCGAAGAGAAAACTTAAGCGAGTTTTCCTCGCCCTGCCCGACGCACGGTGAGCGAGTCCCGCCAAATTGCCACAAGGAGGCATCACGATGAAGTTCAGAAAACATCTCGCTAGCCTGATTCTACTGTCCGCGCTCAGCGCCAGCCCTGTGCTTGCGCAAGGCACCACGGGTTCTGTCGAGGGCATCGTCGCTGACACCACGGGCGCCGTCATTCCGCATGCGCAGGTCACCATTAGCGATACTCA
Source organism: uncultured Acidobacteriaceae bacterium (assembly GCA_964246195.1). GTDB lineage: Bacteria > Acidobacteriota > Terriglobia > Terriglobales > Acidobacteriaceae > Edaphobacter. Next base: position 3,593 of record CAXTPY010000049.1, read on the forward strand.
GACCAATCAGACACGCGTCGTCGCGTCGGACAACTCCGGACGCTTCGAGGTTCCGCTTCTGCCGCCGGGTGTCTACTCGGTGAGCGTTAGCGCTCCCGGTTTTGTCCCGGACCGCCAAAACAATATCGTCGTCCAGGTCTCGGAAGGCCATCCCGTTATCTTCTCTCTCAAACCTGGAGCAGAGAACCAATCCATCACCGTCTCGTCGGCCACGCCCGATCTCGAGACCAGCACCTCCAGCACCGGCGCCGTCATCACCGAACGGCAGGTCGTCGATCTTCCTCTGAATGGCCGGAACCCCTTCGACTTGGCCACGCTGACGCCTGGAGTGAGCAATGTCGGGGGAGCCTCCACACCACATATCTCAGGGTCTCGCAACGCCAATAACGAGCAGCAACTCGACGGCCAGACCAACATCCTGCCGGAGAACAACGTAGGCAACAGCTCGAGCGCGTACCAGCCCATCGTCGACTCCGTGGAAGAGTTCAACGTTCAAACCAGCGTCCTGCCTGCAGAGTATGGCCGCTTCTCAGGCGGCGTCATCAGTCTGATTACGAAGTCCGGAACCAACAACCTTCACGGCTCGGGCTTCTTCTTCGCCCGCAACCAGATCTTCGACGCTCGGGATTATTACAATAACGGCCCCATCCCTGCGCTGAGCCGCTATCAGGAGGGCGGCACCTTCGGCGGTCCTCTCGTCATTCCCCACCTCTACAACGGCCACGATAAGACCTTCTTCTTCGTGGCGTTCGAGGAGTCGAATACCTCGGCGGGTAATACGGCCCAGTTCAACGTCCCGACCGTGGCGGAACGCAACGGCGACTTTTCGCAATCGGGCTCCATCATCTACGACCCGACCCAGGTCACAGCTTCCACCAGTCCCACAGGCACGATCTACACGCGCACGCCCTTCCCTGGGAACAAGATTCTCCCGACTCGGTTCAGCAAGGTCGCGGTAGCCTCCCTCCCTTACTTTCCCCTCCCAAACGTCGTGGGAAACGGATATAACTTCACCTCCAGCGGCACCAATACCGATGCGTACTATCACTACGACACGAAGATCGATCACAACTGGAGTCCCAACTGGCACACCTTCGTCCGCTTCTCGCACTTCAACGACACCGGCGTACCCTTCAGCGGCTTCAACAACGTGGCGTCGGAAGGCTATAACGGACCGCAGAACTCCGGTTCCTACAGCCTTTCCTACGACAATACCTTTACGTTCTCTCCCACGCTTCTCGGTGAGATCCGTTACGGCCTAAGCCGCTCGGCCACATCGCGCCTGCCCTTCGGAGGAACCTTTCCACTCACAAATCTTGGCTTTCCCTCCTCGCTCGGCGCGATTGCGAACGTTCAGGTCTTCCCGAACTACAACTTCGGCAACGGCATCTCCAGCCTGGGTTCAAGCGGCTATGTCGCATATACCGAGAACCCGCTGGCCCATGACGTGAATGGAAGCATCATCAAGCTCATCAATGGCCACAACCTGAAGTTCGGAGGCGAGTTCCGCAAGCTATTGCTCAACTTCCACCAGTTCGCTCAGCCCTCCGGGAGCTATTACTTCGGCCAGAGCTGGACGCAGCATCAGCTTAATAACAACCTGGGCGCCGCCGACGGAAACTCGGTCGCCGACTTCCTGCTCGGTCTTGGCGACTACGGCTACATCACCCATGATATCGAGACCGCGCAGGCCAGCTCCTACATCGCGATCTTCGCCCAAGATGATTGGAAGGTCACCTCGCGGCTGACGCTCAACTACGGCTTGCGCTGGGACGTCGAGCTTCCCCGCACCGAACGCTATAACAAGCTCTCTTACTGGGATCCAAACGCACCCTCGCCCATTCAAGCAGCGGTCACGGCTACGGGTGTCTCGGCTGCTGCCTGCCCTGCCTGCTCCAACCTCAAAGGCGCTATCAGTTTCGTAGGGCAGCCTGGTTCGCAGTACGGTCGCAGCCAAGCTCCAACACAGTGGAAGGACTTCGCTCCGCGTGTCGGTTTTTCGTTTGCCGCGGATGAGAAAACGGTCATCCGCGCCGGCTTCGGTATCGTCTACGCGCCCTCCTCGCTGCAGGCCGCAGGCACCACCGGAGATGCGGGCACAGAAGGCTTTTCCGGGCAGACCAACTTCCAGTTCACCCATGACGGCGAACAAACCATTAACACCACGCTCGATAATCCCGCCAAGGATGGCTTCAGCCTGCCTCTCGGCATAGCCGGCGGAGGTGCCACCGATATAGGCAATGCCCTCGGCCAGTCCTTCTTCAGCTCCGTTCGCAACCCCTACTCGATCCAGACCAATGCCAACATCCAGCGTTCGCTGCCGTACCAAATGATCCTCGAAGTTGGCTACATCGGCAATCGCGGACTCTTCCTGCCAGAGGGCGACCCGGGAACGCCGTACGACCAACTCACGACCAACTACCTGGCGCTCGGCAATCACCTCTTCGACAACGTCACCAATCCTTTCTACGGCATCATCACCACGCCCGGCTCTTTGGCCAATCCTACGGTCACGCGCAACCAGCTGTTGCGTCCGTTCCCGCAGTACACCAATGTTTCCTCCGTACGTAAACCGGACAAACAGTCCAACTATCAGGCTGTGACAGCGCAGTTATCGAAACATTTCTCCGGCGGTCTTACCTTTTTGTTGTCCTTCACCGGCTCGAAGACCATGGATAACTCATCGGCTGCGGTCAGCTATCTTGGACCGTCCAGCTCCACCTACGCGAACCAATACAATCCAAACGGCGAATACTCGGTCTCCGCCTATGACGTCTCACGCCAGTTCGTGTCCAGCTTCAACTACGAGCTTCCCTTCGGACACGGACAGCGCTATCTGAACCATCTCAATGGAGCCGCGAACACCATTCTCAGTGGCTTCCAGTTCAATGGAATCGTCAATTACAACTCCGGCACTCCGGTGGTCATGGGTAGCATCAATGACCCAACCGGTCTTCTCGGCGGTGCGCAGAGGCCGAACATCGTGGCGAAGACCGCGCGCATCGGCAATGCCACACGCAGCGAATGGTTCAACACGGCTGCCTTCGCTCTGCCCGCACAATTCACCATCGGCAACGCGCCGCGTGTGCTTCCGGACGTTCGCAATCCCGGCTTCACTAACGCCGATCTATCCATCTTCAAGAACACCTATCTCGGTGGCCAGGAGCGGTATAACTTTCAGCTTCGTCTAGAGAGCTTCAACGCGTTCAACCATCCCTACTTCGCCGGTCCGGATGCCAACTTCAACGACTCGCAGTTCGGACAGATCACTGGAACCGCCGGGTCTCCACGCGAACTACAACTCGCAGCCAAGTTCATCTTCTAAAAGTTGAGCCGGCGTTCCTGCGCTGTCTCTGCTCTTGCTTTTCTCTTCTCCTTCCCGGCAAGGACCTGCTGTCTGAAGCAGGTGTGGGCGTACACCATGCTCTCTCCCGCACCTGCCTTTGCTTGAACGGTCTGAAGAACATCCCTCTCCAGACCGTTGCTTCCTTGAACTTCTCTACACTTGAGGCGACCATGTCCTCCTCACTGCGCCTGCTCTCGCTTCTGACTATCTTCGCGCCGTCGATCCTGCAGGCACAAACGCTCGCTGCGCGTGGACCCGACGAGATCGTATCCACCCATTTCCAGGTAACAGTCGATGGCCGGCCAGTAGAGGTGCTCCACGCCGCTGTCCATCTCTACTTCCTGAACATCGTCTCCGGCAAGCATCGCCACATCACCGTTACCGCGCCGTCCGACGACTTCTGGGCGCCGGGCGTAGAGGTTCAACCGTGGCGGCTCAACATCCGTCCGCAGATCCATGGCCGCAGGCTCGATTTCGATCTCGATGGCGAAGCCAAGCTCACGGTCTCCCGGCCCAACGACTTCCTTGCCGCGTCCGAGATGCTCTACCTCTTCGCCAACCCGCCCGAGACCTCCGCGCCCACCGCTGCTTCTTCAACCCTCCGCTATTACGCGCCCGGCATCCATCATGAAAACATCGACGCACACAGCGGCGACAACATCTATCTCGCGCCCGGCGCCATCCTCTTCGGCTCACTCAATCTCTGGGGAGTGGATCACGTCAGGGTCTTCGGCCGTGGCGTCCTCGTCTATGACGGACCGCAGAGCCCCGACGACGACGAGGGCTGGAGGCAGAAGCCGAACTGGCATTGCATCGTGATGGACCACGCACAGGAGGTCTCCATCGAAGGAATCACCTGTGTGGTCCGCAGCCGCACCTGGCAGATCCAGATGACGGAATCCCACCATATTCTTTTCGACAACATCAAGGCCATCGGAGCCAACGCCGGCAACGCCAACGCCGATGGAATGGACTGGCTCGGCGGCGGAGACACCGTGGTACGCAACAGCTTTTTTCGCGCCGCCGATGACGTCTTTGCCCTGCAGACCGGCTGGAACGGCTACACCGACGTCGCACTCGCCGACCAGGGTCATCCCGTTTCCAACATCCTCATCGAGAACACGGTGGTCTCGACCAGTATCTCGAACATCGTTCGCGCCGCGTGGCCACGCAAAAACTTCGAAGGTGGAAACTTCGAGATGCGCGACTCTGATGTCCTCCACGCCGGCCTCGGAGGCTGTGGCATTCCGTTCGCGTTGATGGAGATGTGGGCAGACCCCGAGGGCCGGGGCCGAAGCTCCGGCTTTCACTTCGACAACATTCGCATGGAGGATTGGCATACGCTGTTTCAGCTTCGTCAGCTCACTCCTGAAATCCGGGACGTCACCTTCACCGACATCATGGCCCCGGAGCAACCCGCTCTCGTTGCGTCGACCGTCAAGGGCGACATCGCACAGGTCAGGCTCGACAACGTGATCGCCGCCGGAACCCTCATCGCCCGGGCAGCCGATCTTCCGCTCGAATCTGAATCCGGAGCGGCCGTGCCCATCCTAGCCGACACCGCGCCTAGCATTCGGCTCCGTCCTGTGACCGGTCTTGTGCGCCCCAAACAGAAGGTCCACTTCGAAGCTCTACTTGACGCTGGCAACGCCTCCGGCCTGCATTACACCTGGCTCTTCGGAGACGGCAGAAAGGCTAAAGGGCGTAAGGCGACTCACCGCTTTCCCGATACAGAAGGCACCCTTCAGGACGGCACGGGCCGCTTCCGCGTTCTGCTCCATATCTCCACTCGCGCAGGCCGAAACGTTTGGCTCTACCAACCCGTGCTGGTCACGCAGGCCTTGCGCCCGGCTGTCGCCTCTACTCCCGGCATCGTCTACACATATCAGGAGCAGTCCGGCACTTCATCGGACTCATACGCGGTGACAGGCCCGGCCTCAGCGTTTTCTTTGGACGCTGTTCCCCATCGTCCTGAGCACTACATTATCACCTTCGAAGGCGACCTGAACGCGCCTGTCGACGGAGCCTACACGCTGCTCGCCATCGCCAATGATGACGCTATCCTCACCTTGGATGAACAGCTGATTTCCAAGTCTCCACCTGCGTTCGCCCAGGTCTGCGGCCTGGCTGGAAATGCCGCCCGGCCAATCTATCTCTATGCCGCGTTAGCCAAAGGACCACATCACCTCAAAGTAACGGAAATCCACACGACGGGCGGAGACAACTTTCGCATGCTCTGGCAGGGACCTGGCTTTGCCATGCAGCCTGTCCCCGTTTCTACTGGCGCTCTGCCGTTGCTTCCTCACACCACGCAAGGAGAAAACTGAACCGTTATGGCCGCAAACTTCTCACCATTGGCATCGATCTTGGCAGCGCGACCGTCCGCATCGGCCTTGGTCCGCCCATGATTGTCGTCCGTGGAGGCGTGGCCAGCGCGTGGAACCTCTTCGCCCCGGCGATGTTCCAAGTCGTCCGCGAGTTTAGTGTCGTCTTCCGCCCGGAAGTTCCCAGTCGCCTCCACATCTTGGAGCCCGGTCGCACCCTTCCTTGCCCCACTCGGCTTAGATCCTATGCAGTCTGCTGGTCGCGGGCCTGCTGCCTTGACTCCGCCATTCAGAGAAGCCACGATGCATCCAACACAGATCCCGGTTCATGCGCAGCCTCGTTAGCGGCATCCTCGCCCGCTCATTCCTCTCACTATGGAGAGCCTCCAGGCTACGGCCGTTACGGCTGCGAAGCCGTGGCCACGGCCAATCATTACAAAGCTGCGGGACTTCCGTCCAACGCCTTCGCCCCGCGGCCTAACCCGTTACACTAGTCGCACGCGCAGTCGGCCGGTTCCCAAGACCACCTGCGTCAGGAGGTTCTTTGCAGTCTACGTCCGGCAGTGCGCGTATGAGTGACGTAGCCAGACTCGCAGGCGTCAGTACCATGACCGTCTCGCGTGTTCTCAATGAAAGCCCTCACGTCAGCGACGGGCTGCGGACCAGGGTGTTCGCCGCCATGCAGGAGCTCCGGTACCAACCCAATGAACTTGCCCGCTCGCTGCGGGAGCAGCGATCCCGTCAGATCGGCATCATCGTTCCCTACCTCTACGATCCCTTCTTCGCCATCTGCGCCGACGCCGTCTCCAGCATCGCCAAGCAGCATCGTTACTCCATCGTGCTTGCTACCTCCAATGAGGATCCACGGGCGGAGTTCGAGGAGGCAAGCCGCATGCTTCGCCGCAACGTGGAAGGTCTAATCGTCATCCCGGCTTACTTTGGATCGGCGCCGTCGCTGCTGCTCTCGCGCGATTTCGAACGCATGCCTATCGTCTCCCTCGATCGACCCATAGAAGGCATTGTTCCCGGCTCCTCTGGCCCTTACGACAGCCTGCTGGTAGATAACGAAGGGGGCGCCCGTATGGGAACGGAGCATCTGCTCTCCATTGGCCACAAACGTGTCGCCTATCTCGGCCTCTCGGACCATCTCTACACCATGCGCATGCGCCATCAAGGATACGACGAAGCGATGCGATCCGCTGGACTCGAACCTTGTCCGGCCATTCTTTCGGGAGCGCTCGATGACTCCCTGATCGCTCTCCGCAAGCTGCTCTCCGGGCGGGTCCGGCCGTCTGCGCTCTTTTGCGCAAATAACCTCGTCACTCGCCATGTCTTGCACAGTCTCCGCGCGATGAAGATGCTTCCTCCAAGTCCGGTCGCCGTCGTCGGATTCGACGACTTCGAAACTGCCGACCTGTTGCATCCCGGCATCACCGTCGTTCGCCAGCCGAACGAGCAGCTTGGCCGGACTGCCACCGAAGTTCTCTTTGCCCGCTTGGCGCAACAGGACCGCACCCAGCCCGGCGTCTCGACCATATTGCCTGTCGAACTCATCGTCCGCGGGTCCTGCGGAGCGGGCTTGTAGCCGCCGGCACAACGCGCTCGGCCCTCGTATACCCTGATACGTCGGCCTCCGCCGTACCAGCCCGCGTGTGCAGCCAATCCGGGACTCTGCAAGGGGACGACACCCGGGAAAGGGCCGGTTGCGAGCGCCAAAATCCTTCACTCCAGCGCATAGAGAGCGTAGGAACGAAAGAGTCATTGTGCAGCGCCCAAAATGTGCGTACAACAGGTCGAGCTATGTACTCTGACAGAGCAGACCCGAACAAGGCATCGGCTAAAAGACCCACGGACCGAAGAACGAGCAGCGGCAACAGCCTGCTCGCGGCCGCGCTGACGATTGCAGCGCTTTACTTCGGCCGCGAGATCTTTATTCCGCTGGCCCTTGCGGGGTTGATGGCCTTCCTCCTAGCTCCCGTCGCCACTAGGCTGGAACGCTGGGGCCTGCATCGCACCATCGCATGCCTGCTGGTCATCGGCCTCTCTTTCGCCGGCATCTGCGCCGTGGGATCGGTCGTTCTTGGCCAGATCTACAATCTCGCCGTCGAACTCCCCCAGTACCAGCAGAACGTGACCAGGAAGATCGATACGCTGCATCTCCATTCGGCCGGCAGGCTCACCAGCACCGTCCAGATGCTGAGCGACGTCAGCCGGCAGATATCCACCGGCAGCTCCGAAGAGCCGCTTGCCACTTTGCCGCCCATACACCCCGTCCGTCGCCGGCGCGCGGGCGCCGCCCCCACCACTCCAGGCATCGACCCCCGGAAGGCAGGCGAGCCGGTTCCGGTCCGCCTGGAAGAACCTGAAACATCCCTCCTCACCCTCGCAGCCCGTGACTTCCAACCCTTCATTCATCCGTTGACGACAGCCTTCGTCGTCACCATCTTCGTCATCTTCATGCTGCTCGCGCGTGACGATATCCGCGAGCGCGCCGTTCGCCTCGTCGGCAGCAGCCGCATCCACGTCACCACCGTGGCCATGACCGATGCCGGCGCTCGCGTGAGCCGCTATCTGCTCATGCAATTCGTCGTCAACGTGACCTACGGCGGCATTGTAGGCCTGGCGCTCTGGGGCATCGGCGTTCCCCATCCCCTGCTCTGGGCGGTCACCACCGTCCTTCTGCGCTTCATCCCCTACCTCGGCATCCTCGCCGCCGGCACGGGCCCCCTTATGCTGGCGCTCGCTGTATCCCCCAACTGGAGCACCGCGGCATGGACCTTCGGCCTCTATGTCACTCTGGAACTGATCGCCGCAAACGCCATCGAACCCCTGCTCTACGGCTCCTCCACAGGCATCTCTGCCCTCGCCATCCTCATCGCGGCTATCTTCTGGACCTGGCTCTGGGGACTCGCCGGGCTTCTCCTCTCCACCCCCTTGACCGTGTGTCTTATCGTTATCGGCCGCCACGTTCCCCGCCTCGAATTCATCGGTGTCCTCTTCGGCGAAGAGAGCGTCCTCGATCCTCCAGAGCGCTTTTACCAGCGCATCCTCGCCTCCGATTCCAAAGACGCCGCCAAACTGCTTGAGGACGATCTCAAGGCGCGATCGCGGGAACTGGTCTACGACACACTCATCATCCCCGCGCTCAGTCTTGTCGAGGAGGCGCGCCACTCCGAAGAACTCCAAACCTTTGAAGCCGAACGTGCGCTGCACCGCTTCGAGGAGATCGTTGAAGAGCATTGGACAACTCCGGCACCCAGCGGCGATGACCGTAACGACGCCCGCCGCAATCGGATCCTCTGCGTAGCGGTCCGCGATCTCGCCGACGAGATCGCCTGCCAGCTTCTCAGTCATGTTCTGTCCGAGAGCTATGAACTCCAAATCCTCGGCGCCGATATGCTGAGCGCCGACGTCGTATCCGCCATAACAGCGGCGCGGCCCAGTATCCTCTGCGTCGTCGGCATCCCGCCCCAAGCCATTCGCCATGTCCGGCTACGCTGCCACCAGTTGCGAACACATTTTCCGGAGACCATCGTCGTCGCCTGCGTGCTCAGCGTCGAGTGTGACCTGTCGAATCTCCGCGGTCGCATCCCGCTCGAAGACGCCCAGCATGTTATCTGTTCGCTGCTGCAGGCCAGGGAGTATTTGACCCCACTCGCCCACCCCGACATCGGGGTCGCTTCCACTCCGGTCAGCGCACCGGCATCCGAGGCCGAGCCTCCAGCGGACGAGCGCAAGGAGCCTCCCACGCTCGACGAGACCAAGAAGGACATCTTCCATCAGGTCGTCAATAACCTAGCGAAAGTCTTCGACGCGCCCATTGCCATCATCAAAGTTCACGACGGCAGCAGGACCTTCTGGCGAGCGCAGTGCGGTCTGCCCGAAGAGGAGATTGACGGCGGTTCTGCGCTCGAGGAGTCGCTTCCCTGCAGGGAGGCGACTCTGCAGGGCCAATGCGTCATCGTTCCCGACACCTCTTCCGACCCCCGCTTCAGCGAAGATCCCATCTTGCTCGCCAAAGGCGTTCGCTTCTTTGCGGCCGCTCCCATCTTCGCCCAGCCAGGCAGAGAGATTGGCTCCCTTTGTGTCTTCGACACTAGACCCCACCAAGTCAGCGACCAACAGAAGGAGTCTCTCCTCTCACTCGCCGATTCCGTCATGACCGCCATAGAACTCTCCTCCATGCAGCTCGCAAGACCGAAGCATGATGCTCCTCTCCAAACCCCGCAAGCAGGACCC
>CAXTPY010000050.1:0-13377 GCA_964246195.1 uncultured Acidobacteriaceae bacterium
TTGCTACCGTGGCCCTGTTCCTCGGTTCCAGCGACTCGAGCTTTGTGAATGGTGTAAGGTTGTTCGTCGACGGCGGCATGGCGCAGGTCTAGCGATTCGCTTGTGAGATCTAGCGGGTCAGCCTAAATGACTGGCCCGCGTAAACTCAGCACGTTTCCATGGTTACCTCCTGAAATGTGCGCTGTCAACCAGCTGGGTCAAGCGCCACGGGAGCTACGCTCATTACCGCTACACACGCAGGTTTGGGATCAGAGACAGCCATGCGTCTGGACAAGACAAGAGAATCTTGTGCTTGCCGGAAGATTGTCTAGCGAAAGTCGAGAAGGCAGTTCACCACCTAGCATCACAAGCCCAAACTGTCGTTCACCGCGACGGCGATCTCCTGCTCGGACCCCAAATAACGCTCTGTGGTCTGGATTGAACTGTGTCCCAGCAGAAACTTGATCTGTTCGAGATCGCCGCCGCTTTTTCGGCAGAGCTTCGCGCAGGTCCTCCGAAGGTCATGGGCCCCGAAGTGCTCGATACCGATTTGTCGGGCCGATTGCTCGACCACGGACCAGACCGCCCAGTCACTCAGGCTTTCCCCGACCTTGCCCCCCTTCCTGATGCTCCGCAGGAGTCTCCCCTCTTCGATCTTGGCCGCTATCATCCAGGCATTGATGCCCCGCTTGACCCAAAGCGGGACGGCGACGGTGCGGATCCGTCTTCCCTTTCCTTCGAAGTCCGCGAGCACCCAGCGGTTCTCCCGCAGTTGAATGGTTGCGACATCCAGTTCGGCAAGCTCCGTGCGGCGCAGAGCGCAGCCGGTGAGCAGGGCGAGGATCACGTAATCACGCTTGCCTTTCAGCGTCGAGCGACCCGGTAGGGATGGAACTGCTCTTCGAGCGTTTCCTCTCCGAGGTGCGCGGAGAGTGGCCGGACATCGACCTGGATCTTCCCTCCGGCGAAGACCGCGAGAAAGCAATCCAGTATGTCTATACCCGTTACGGCCAGCTTGGAGCCGCGATGTGTGCCAACGTCATCACCTATCGAGGGAAGTCCGCTGCCCGCGAGGTTGGCAGATCGCTGGGCTTCGATGAAGACACACTGACTCGGCTCACCCGGCTCGTCAGTGCGTGGGAATGGAAAGGCGCGACTGACACAATGCAGGAGCAGTTCCGCATCGCCGGGTTCGATCTCGCCCATCCTCGCATCGCCAAGTACCTTGAGCTTTCGATTCGGATGCTCGACTTGCCCCGTCATCTGGGGCAGCACTCGGGAGGCATGATTATCGCGCAAGGGCAGCTTGCCTCCGTCGTTCCCATCGAACCCGCGAGTATGCCCGGTCGCAACGTCATCCAGTGGGACAAGGAAGATGTCAGCGACATGGGCCTCATCAAGGTAGACCTGTTGGGCCTCGGTATGATGGCAGTCCTCAAGGATTGCACCAACCTCATTCCGCAGCATTACGGCAAAACCGTTGACATCGCGCAGATACCGCATGACGATCGTCAGGTATACGCCTCGCGTCGCAAGGCCGACACCATCGGATTGTTTCAGGTCGAGTCACGGGCGCAGATGGCCTCGTTACCTCGCAACAATCCCGATAAGTTTTACGACTTGATTGTACAGGTCGCGATCATCCGCCCAGGCCCCATTGTAGGCAAGATGATGAATCCCTACATGGAGCGGCGTCAGGGCAGGCAGGAGATCACCTATCCGCATCCACTCCTGGAGCCGGTGCTACGCCGGACGCTCGGCGTCCCGCTCTTTCAAGAGCAGTTGCTTCGCATTGCCATGACTATCGCGACTTCACCGGCGGGGAGGCGGAAGAGCTGCGGCGCGCACTTGGAAGCCGCCGCTCCGCTGACAAAATGCGGGCGTTAGAGATCAAGCTCCGCGAAGGCATGGATAAGAATCAAGTGGGAACCGCTGCGCAGGAAGAGATCATCCAGTCGATTAGCTCCTTCGCGCTGTATGGCTTTCCCGAGTCCCACGCGGCCAGCTTCGCCCTTATCGCCTATGCGAGTGCGTGGCTCAAGTTCCACTTCCTCGGGGCCTTCACCGCAGCGATCCTCAACAACCAGCCTATGGGCTTCTACTCCGCCGCCGTGCTCGTCAAAGACGCGCAGCGTCATGGCCTCCGTGTGCGGCCCATTGACGTCATGCGGTCGAGCTGGCATGTACGTTGGAGCCTGAAGAAGACGGTTCGCTTTCGCTCCGTCTCGGCCTGCGCTTCGCCCGTGGCCTTCGAGAGACCGTCACCGTAGAGCTTGAGGCAGCAAGAATACACCGAGCTTTCGCTTCCATCGAAGAACTCGCGCGTCGGGTGCCGTCACTGTCTCGCGCTGACCTCGCCACACTAGCCGAGGTTGGTGCGCTGAACACGATTGGCGAAGGTTCGCATCGTCGAGACGCGCTTTGGCAAATCCAAAGAGCGGGGCGCCAGGCAGGGCCGCTCTTGGAATCGTTGGATCAAGACGAAGAGCAGACTTCGCCTTTGCAAGCCATGAATCCCGAGGAGCGCATGGTTGCCGACTACGCCGGAACGGGTGTTACTGTAGGCCGTCACCCGATGGCGCATTGCCGCGATCAGCTACGGAGCATGAACGTCTGCCGCGCCGACGATCTCCGTATGCTTCGCCACGGAGTTAAAGCTCGCATCGCCGGCTGCGTGATTGCCAGACAGCGACCCGGTACGGCCTACGGCTTCATCTTCCTCTCCTCGAAGATGAAACTGGCATCTCGAACGCAATCATTGATCCAGAGCTATACGAGCGGAATCGATCACTGGTGACGTATGCCCGCTTCCTGCTGATCGGTGGGACACTGCAAAACGTCGATAAAGTCGTTCACATCCGAGCCAAGCACATCGAAGAGCTGAACGTCACCGCAGCCCCAACGCAGTCCCACGACTTCCACTAAGTGAGCGCACACATGACATCGCCGGGTGACTCCCAGCCACCGAAGGACTGGTGGCTGGAAAACGCTTGCCGCATCGCGGCCTTCCGATTACGACAGGCGAAGTACCTCAGCTCCAACACGGTGACGCTGCGAGAGCAGGTGAGGGATAGCGTAGAGTTCGTTCGTGTCGTCTGGGAAGAGATCGAGCGTTCACTCAAAGACCTCTAGAATGCCCCCTAAATCTGCCACTCGGACCGCCCAGATATGTTCAGCATTTCTGATAAAGTATCACCAGGTGCTACACTGGGCAGCATGCTTGTCAGATCAGAGCGGGTCTTCAAAACGGCTTGGTTTACCAAAGCCAGCAAAAAAACCAACATCACCGACGATGAGCTTTGTTCCGCCATTCGCCAGGTCATGCTCGGCCAAGCTGACGACCTAGGAGGCGGCGTGTTCAAGAAGCGGCTTAGTAAGAATCAGTACCGATCACTGATCCTCGCCCGTGGTCGGCAGTATTGGGTCTATTCGTACCTGTTTGCCAAGCAGGACAGAGCCAATATTGAAGAAGACGAACTCGTGAGCTTCCGGGCATTGGCTGCACTGTATGCCCGGAAGACCGAGAACGACTTGGCCAAGGAAGTGCAACTCAAAGAACTGGTGGAGATATGCCATGAAAAGCAGTCGCAAGTACAAGAGTGATGCCTATGAAGCAATCCATAGCGCAGCGGCTGGCATGTACCGGGCCGGCACGATTGACAAGGAAACAATGCGCGGTTTCGACGAGTCCTGCCTCACCATGCCAGACACTATCGAACCTGAACAGATCAAGATGATTCGAGAGAGTCAACAGGTGAGCCAGCCAGTGTTCGCCCGTTATCTCAACACCAGTGAATCGACTGTCGAGAAGTGGGAGACCGGGGTAAAGCGGCCGAGCGGCATGGCGATCAAGCTGCTCATGATCGTGCAGAAGCATGGCTTAAAGATGTTGGCCTGATCGACGCATACAACATCGATGTCGTTATTCCCTAAGACCAATAGGACGCTCTTGCCCAACGCCACCGAATCCTTTACTACCCGCTGGAAACGATCTTCCGCCTCAGAGAGAGCAAACTACGCGCTTTTCCTCTCGGAGTTGTGCGACCTCATCAAGGTTTCACGACCTGACCCCAGCACGTCTGACGAGAATGCGAACACCTATGTGATCGATAAGGCAGTCGTTTTCAAAGAGCTCGACGGCTCCGCTACCACCAACTTCATCGACCTCTATAAGCGCAATTGCTTTGTCCTGGAAGCCAAACAGGGCAGCAATCCTCAACTCCCAACCACCGTGAATTCCCTTTCCATGTCACGGAAGGTAAAGCGCGGAACGGCTGTACGAGGAACCCATGGGTGGGATGAGGCCATGCTCGCCGCGCGCGGCCAGGCCGAGCGCTACGCTAAGGCACTGCCCGCGTCAGAAGGCTGGCCGCCTTTTCTAATCGTCGTGGACGTGGGGCACTCGATCGAGCTGTACGCCGATTTTTCACTCACAGGCAAGGCATACCTCCCCTTTCCTGACCCACGAACCTTCCGCATCTTCCTCGATCAGCTGGCGATTCAGTCAATCCAGCAGCGGTTGCGGGCAATTTGGCTCGATCCGCTCTCGTTGGATCCGGCTCGGGAGACCGCCAAGGTGACCCGAGAGGTCGCCGCCAAGCTCGCCGCTCTTGCTCGCAACTTGGAGCTGCAGCACTCCCCCAAAGCGGTCGCCGAGTTCCTGACGCGCTGCATCTTCACATCTTTTGCTGAGGACGTGCGCCTGCTCCCGGAGCGGGGCTGGCTCAATCTCCTGCAAAGCCTTCGCGAGGATGTCGGCAACTTTCCTCTCATGGCTGAAGCCCTTTGGCAGACCATGAACGACGGCGGGTTTTCACCGATCTTCCGCAGCCACATCCTCAAATTCAACGGTGGACTTTTTGAATCCACCAAGGCCCTTGCCCTTACCCGGGACCAGCTTGGACTCCTGATTGAGGCAGCGGACTCCCGCTGGCGTGATGTTGAGCCGGCCATCTTCGGCACCCTCTTGGAACGGGCACTCGACCCTGACGAGCGCCATGCTCTCGGCGCGCATTACACACCTCGCGCCTACGTCGAGCGGCTCGTCATTCCCACACTGGTCGAACCCATCCGCGACGATTGGCGCAATGCCCTCGCCGTCATCGCCCAGCAGGTCAATGCGGGGAATCATGCCGCCGCTGTCGAAACGGCTCAGGCCTTCCATCGTCAGCTATGCTCCATCCGCGTCCTTGACCCCGCCTGCGGGTCCGGGAACTTCCTTTACGTCGCGCTGGAGCACATGAAGCGGCTGGAAGGCGAGGTGCTCGAAACGCTGCAGTCACTTGGCGAAACGCAGCAGGCTTTGGAACACACTGGCCTCACCGTCGATCCGCACCAACTCCTCGGCATCGAGCTGAACCCGCGCGCCGCTGTCATTGCCGACCTCGTGCTCTGGATCGGCTACCTGCAATGGCACTTTCGCACCCGCGGCGATGCGCAGCCGCCGATTCCCGTCATTCGCAACTTCCACAACATCGTGGAAGCCGATGCCCTGCTCACCTGGAAGAAGCGCATACCCGTTCTGGACAAGGAGGGGCAACCTGTCACGCAATGGGATGGCGTCACCAGAAAGCAGCACCCGACCACCGGCCAGGAGATTCCCGACGAAACCGCCAGGCGACCCGTGTACGAATACGTGGACGCCAAGCGTTCCAGGTGGCCTGAAGCCGACTTTATCGTTGGCAATCCCCCGTTCATCGGCGGCAAGGATATCCGGGCAGAGCTGGGAGACGGCTATGTCGCCGCTCTCCGCAAAGTCTATGACGAGGTGCCCGACAGCGCCGATTTCGTCATGTATTGGTGGCAACGCTCAGCAGAGTTCGCCCGCGCCGGCAAATTGCGTCGCTTTGGTCTCATCACCACCAATAGCCTGCCACAGGTCTTCAACCGCAAGGTGGTCGCCCAGAACCTGAACGCGACCAAAGACCCGCTCTCTCTCATCTTCGCTACTCCCGATCACCCCTGGATGAAGTCGCTCTCGCAGGAAGAACGAGCATCGACGCGCTACGCCGCCGTGCGCATTGCGATGACAGTCGGAGAACGGGGTGAACATCAAGGACACCTCTACCGCGTGATCCGTGAAGGAGATGCCAGAGCCGAGGGGACGGACGTGGAGCTTGCCGAGCAGGCCGGTAAGATTTTCTCCGACCTGAGAGTCGGGGTGGATGTAGCCGGAGTCTCGCCGCTCGAATCGAACGAAGACCTTAGCTGCCCGGGGGTAAAGCTCCATGGTGCCGGCTTCATCATCACTCCGGACCAAGCCGCTTCGCTTGGATTGGGTCGCATTGCGGGTTTGGAGAATCACATTCGTCCCTACCTCAATGGCCGCGATCTCACGGGGCGGTCTCGTCATGTGATGGTCATCGATCTGTTTGGCCTTACAGAGCACGCCGTCCAACGCCTTTTTCCCGAGGTCTATCAATGGGTTTACGACCATGTAAAACCAGAGCGCGATCATAATCGACGGGCGACATACAGCCAGAACTGGTGGATCTTCGGGGAGCCACGAGCCTCATTCCGACCGGCGCTCAAGGGGCTCATTCGCTACATCTCCACTGTTGAAACGGCGAAGCACCGCGTTTTTGTGTTCCTCGACAGCAGCGTTCTTCCGGACAACAAGCTGGTCAATTTCGCCTTGAGTGATTCCTTTTATCTAGGCGTCCTTAGCAGCAACATACATATTGGATGGGCGCTCCGAACAGGAAGCACTCTTGAAGATCGCCCGGTTTACGTGAAGACAACCTGCTTCGATCCGTTTCCCTTCCCCGAATGCACTGAGACTCAGAGGAACACCATCCGGGACACAGCCGAACGTCTGGACGCTCACCGCAAGCGCCAACAAGAACTACACCCATGGTTGACGCTTACGGGCATGTACAACGTGCTCGAGATATTGCGCTCTGGCGAGACCTTTACCGAAGAGGACCGCAACATCTATGAAGCTGGGCTCGTTGGCATCTTGCGTCTTCTACATGACGAGCTGGATGCCGCAGTGTTCGATGCCTATGGTTGGAATCCTTCCCTCACCGCCGAGCAGATTCTCGCAAACCTCGTTGCTCTCAACATGCATCGTCGCGCTGACGAGGCCGGCGGCCTCGTGCGTTGGCTCCGTCCGGAGTTCCAGGCACCCAACGCTGCCCCGACGCAGGCGGCGCTTGGTGGTCTTCTGCCCGGTGAACCTGCTGCCGCGACACGCCGGAAGCAGCCCTGGCCCGCTACCCTCACGGATCAGGTTCGCGCCATCAAGGACTCCCTTCGCGCCCAGCCTTTGCAGACGCCGCAGCAGATCGCCAACGGTTTCAAACCCGCCAGCCGCACCCGTATCGCAGAGATACTGGAGACCCTTACCGCTCTCGGCCAGACACGCATGGCGAGCGAAGACCGATACACTCTCTAAGATCTCCGTCCCTGTCTACCTCGTTTTCATCTCACCCTACGCAGACGCCTCTTCAGAGCAAGGCAGGCATCCCTGAAGGGCGTGCTGCACACGAAAGGACGGCCAGTGAATCGGTCCGTTCTCCGCGGGAAAGCGTAATGCTTCTTTCCGCAGCCCCTTGGAAACTGCCTCAAGTAGCTCTTCGCGCGTGGCAGCGATCACCACAGCCGACAGCGGCGTCTCCGTGGGATCTTCAAGGAATGTCCCCAGCAGGCGCACAGTGGACAGGCGTGTTCTGCGCTTGCTCAGGATGTGGCTCGACGCTCCGGTTGAAGAGCGAGACGAAAGGGGCCGCAAGCAGCGCACAACGACGAACCGAGGCACCAGGCAGGGCATTCCGCAGGGTTCGCCCATCTCCCCGCTGCTGTCCAATCTGTACATGCGGCGGTTCATTCTGGGATGGAAGCGGACAGGAGCGGAGCAACGGCTTGGTGCACAGATCGTCAACTACGCGGACGATCTGGTCATCTGCTGCAAGGGAAACAACGCCGTTAGGGCGCTGGAAACCATGCGGCGGATGATGGGTCAACTGAAGCTGGTGGTGAATGAAGAAAAGACACGGACGTGCCGCTCGCCGGAAGAGGAGTTCGATTTTCTGGGGTACACCTTCGGTCAGCGCCACGCGGCGAAAACCAGGCGACCTTATATCGCCGCCTGGCCGTCGCGCGAGAGCATCCGGCGCATGACCGAGGCTGTGCGCATTCAGACAGGCCGGAACATGGAATGGATGGATGCCGGAGACATGGTGAAACGTCTGAATCAGAAGCTGGGCGGCTGGGCCAACTACTTCAAGCTTGGTCCCGTCACGAAAGCCTATCGGTTTCTGGACAGGTACACCACAACCCGGCTGCGCCGGTGGCTAGGCAAGAAGCATAAGCAGAGCAGCGGGAGACTGAAGCGCTATCCCGACGAGTTCTTCCATCAACAGATGGGGCTCATATGCCTGCCAAAGCTTCCGCAGAGCCTTCCGTGGGCGAAGGCATGATGTTCAGTCCGAGAGCCGGATGCGCGAGATGCGCATGTCCGGTTCGATGAGCGGGATGTGGAAACGGAGCACGAACTGGATAATGAGGCACCGGCAAACGAAAGGGCCGGAAAACAGATAGGCCAGTCCTAAACCACCGCGTCACATCCCGACTCTACCCGTTAATGAGATGGTCCGCCGCTTGATCTCTCCCTCTGGTTGAGTGATGGTGTTGGCAGGTTCAAGGAGGATCAGCCCATGCAAATTCGTTTCGTTGGCATCGATCTCGGCAAAACGACTTTTCATCTCGTAGCCCTCAGCGCGACCGGTACGGACGAGAAGGCACACAAGATCACCCGCGCGGACGTGGCGGCCTTCATGGTCGATCAACTCGCGAGCAGCACCTACCTGAACCAAGCCGTGACCATCTTTACAGTTGACTGCGCCTGTGTGGAATGCCTTGACCATTAAAACGCTGTTTTTCATCAGTCGTCCCTTCGCAAACCAAATCAACAACCTGACCCAAAACCCACAAACTAAGCCAAGTTGAGATTGAGGTTCTCGCTCGCTTACGAGGTCTCCGAGTCCTGCAGTATGTGTCCGAGTGCTTCAAGGTGGTCCGTAATGGCTAGTCCCTCAGGACCGTCGAGAACGTGCGAGCGTGATCGCCCACCTTACTCGAAAAGCACTTCGGTTTCCTCAGCTCTGGCCGGGATCGTTACTCCCCATCGCCCATTGATCCGGGTAAGGGCGATGCGAGCGCCGTCCAGCGAAGCTCTATTTTCCTTTGGTGTCCAACCCACTACATCGATGCGGTACTCGTGCCACCACGGCTCCCAATTCCCTTGCTGGCCTGCGATGTCTATGCGGAGTGAACCTTCTGTGCCAACGGAGCAGGTAAAGCGAACGCGGGCGAACTCACCTTTCTTGAAGTCGAAGCTATGCCCATCGTCCGCGTACACCTCACCGGCGCAAGCCTCACCCGGGGTATTCAAACCCGCAGCAAGCGGATACACACGTAGCGTCAGCGGGCCCTGCGGCACCTCCGCAGTACTCTGTGTCAGTGGTGCAATCGGCAGAATGCTGCCGCCGCGCACATAGACGGGCAACTGATCGAGCCTGGGTGCCACCATCAATGGTTTCTGGGCGATGACTTTGTCGCGCTGCTCCAGATCCAAGGCCGTCACGGTTCCCTTTCTGGTGAACTGCTCGTCCGTCCAGTAGTCGTACCAGGTACCCGGCGGCAGGTGCACAACATAGGGCGCGACCTCCTCCGGGGACGGATTGGGCGCTACCAAAATCCGGCTGCCAAACAGAAACTCTCCACCTCCGGTGGTCAGATCGTACGGAGACCCGTCCGCCGTGGCATGGGGGAACTCTAAAAACAGGGGACGGTCGATGGGTAGGCCGTCGCGCGAACCTTCCTCCGCTACCGTGTAGAGGTACGGCATCAGACGGTACCGCTCCTCGATGAACCTTCGCCGAATCGCCTCCTGTTCGGGCCCATCCGTCCACACTTCATGCATGCGCGTGCCTTTGGCGGAGTGGTCGCGGTCGATGGGCTGAAACGCCGCAACCTCGATCCACTTGGTGAGCAGGTCGACGGGCGGCGAGCCGGCAAAGCCGCCCACATCGGCGCCCGCCAGGGAGAAGCCACTCAGCCCCAGGTTCACCAGTTGCGGGATGGTCATGCGCAGGTGGTTCCAGGTCGCGGAGTTGTCTCCTGTCCAGGTGACGCTGTAACGCTGGCCGCCTGCATAGCTCGCGCGCGTCATGGTGAACGGACGCTCGTTGGGCCGCGCCGCAAGCTGTCCGTCGAAGGTGGCGCGCGTGTTCTCCATGCCATAGATGTTATGGATCTCCAGGTGCGATGCCGTGCGTTTCTGGAATCCCGGCTCATCGATGCGGTGCTGCACGGTGTCCGGCATGGTCTTGCCCGGGACGTCGAAGACACTCGGCTCGTTCATGTCGTTCCAGAAGCCAGCGACACCATCGGCGATGAATTCCTTGTAGAGGCCGCCCCACCATTGCCTCGTCTTCGCCTGCGTGAAATCAGGGAACACCGAGGGACCGGGCCATACGATCCCCGTGTACACCGACCCATCGGGGTTTTTCACAAAGTGGTCGCCCGCGGTTCCGGAATCATATGGTGCATAGCCTACGCCGGGCTGCTTGGCCACATGCAGATCCGCAATGACCACCAGCTTGAATTGCTGATCCGCCAAGTCCCTAACCAAGCCCTTGAAGTCTGGGTAGTTCTGCTCGTCTACCGTGAACGGCCAGTTCTTGTGCTGGAAGTCGATATCCAACCAAAGCACATCGCTGGGGATGCGGTCCTGGCGCAGACGAGAGGCCACGTCGCGCAACTGAGACTCGGGGAAGTAGGTATAGCGTGACTGCTGAAATCCCAGCGCCCAAATCGGAGGCAAGGGTGTGGGACCGGTAAGCCACGCCCACGTGCTCACCACCTGCTTGGGCTCCGGCCCGTAGATGAGGTAGTAGTCCAAGGGCCCATTCGAAGAGCCGAAGGTGTAGAGGTTCGGGTCCGCTCTCCCAAAATCGAAGTTCGTCCGCCAGGTGTTGTCCAGGAAGACGCCCAGCGTACGTCCACGATTGACGTCGAGGAAGAACGGGACCGATTTGTAGATTGGATCCGTAGACTCCTGCCAGGCGAACGCATCCGTGTTCCACATCGTGAAGGCCTCGCCGCTGCGGTCCAGCGGGCCTGGCTTGTCTCCCAGCCCGAAGAAGTGATCCTCGAAGCCGCGCTGCTTGCTTAGGATGAAGCTTGTGCCTTCCCACCGCGCGGGCGAGGCGTCTTTTTGCAGCACAACGCCCTGCAGATCTGTCACGGTGATTCGTAGACCATCCTCCACCTTGACCCGCAGCACTTTCGTTGCGAAGCCATGCGCCTCCGCCGTCACGGGTGCACTGCTGGTGCGAGCCAGCGGAAGCACGGCCCAGGATGCGTCCTCGGGTACGGCTTTGCCCTTCCACATTCTCACACGCACGACGTCGTCGCGAAGCGCATTTACCTGCAGGGTCACTCCGTCAGCCACGGCGGTGAATCCGCTTCGAGTGGCTGTTATCAGCTGTGGATGCGATATGGCCGTAGAAAGAAACAGAACGATAGAAACCGAATGTTTATAGGAATGAACTGCTCGCTTTGGCATATTGCTTCCTTGCGCCTTTTGGGGCTCGTACTGACCGTAGTTTAGCTAGTTGCAAGGAAGATAATTTCCTAAGTGCAAGGGTACTCAGATATCCTTGGCCTCGCGATGGGGAGCGAAGTATCATGCGGATTTCTACAAAAGAGTTGAGGAAGTCTTGAACTGTCAGCTCCACATAACGAAGTCCGGAACCGAGTGTACTAAGGCTAGTTGGCCTCAGGCGGCCGAGGAAGACCGAGGCGTCCTCAAGTAGGAGGCAGGGCCGAGTTGATTGGACGGCCAGAGTTCTGCGGAAGATGCGGAACTCGAAAGCTCCTAGAGAAAGCGCTGGGATCGCGGCCGGCGGATTTTGAAAGAGCGGCACTTTAGCTTCCTCCCAAGCACCTGGGGAAGCCTCTACGATGCCCAGGAAGGGGCTATTTGAGAGGTTTACCGCGACTAGTATCTCCTCGCTCTCCGAACGCCGCAGATAAGTCACGATGTGGGATTCATCGGAGTTGTGCAACCACACAGTATCGCCCCGGAGCAAGGCGGGATGCTGCTCCCGGAACGGGATTATGAATCCATAGAACTGTCCAAACTGGGGGCGCATCTTGCCTGCCTGCCAAAATACCTTCAACGGTTCGAACAGGGCGGGGGCACCCGACTCGGTAGGATCGCCGACTTCCATGCCGTTGTAGAGCATAGGTACTCCATCCAACGTGAACGTGAGTGCCGCCGCTGCGAGCGAGCCAGACATACCGTATCGAGCGAGGGCGCGCTGCTCGTCGTGGTCGTCAAACATCCTCATATGCATTGCTTGTTTTGGGAATACCTTCTGCTGCTGCTCGATGGTTGTCTCGACCGCGCTTGCCGATTTTCCGTGCTCGATGATGCTGTTCAAGGCAGCCATCAGAGGCCAGGAATAGTCGATATCGAAGGCGCTTCGGAGCAGCTCGGGTTTGGATGCTTCCGCGAGGAGCAGAACGCCTGGGTGTACCTGGTCCAATTCTTTCCGGGCGTTCTCCCAGAACTTGGTTGGTACTTCGCCGGCAGCATCGCAGCGGAAACCGTCGAGGTCGAAGTCCTTGATCCAGTAGATGAGCATGTCGGTCATGTACCGGCGCAGTTTGGGGTTCGAGTAATCCAGTGCCGCCACGTCGGTCCAGTTATACGGAGAGAGCACGTTGCCGTGAGCATCATGCTTGTAGAAGTCTGGATGAGACAACATCACGCTGTCCAAGGATGTGTGATTCGCGACGATGTCGATGATCACCTTCATCTGCCGACGGTGTGCTTCTTGAACCAGCCGATGCAGGTCTTCCTTGGTCCCATAGCTGGGATCGATGGCATAGTAGTCGCGAACGGCGTAGGGACTGCCGTCCGTGCCCTTCTTCTTGACCTGGCCGACTGGGTGCAATGGCATCAGCCAGAGCACATTGACGCCAAGCTTATGCAGGCCGTCGAGTTTGCTAGTTACGCCGTTGAGATCTCCCGTGGGTGAGAATGCTCGCGGGAAGATCTCGTAGATGATGGCCGATTGGAGCCATACGGGTGCCGCGCGGCTCTCTGCAGCACCAAGAGCGTAGCTGGGGGGCGGGGTGGCGACGGGGCTCGCGGCACCACCACGCGGGGAGGGGGGGGGGGGGGGGGGCACGGCGGGCATTTGCGCGAGAAGGGCTGCCGGCCACAGGAGCGAGGTTGAGACTGCAAATACAAAAACGTTTCGGAGGGAAGAAGTCATACGTGCAGGTGTCCTGTCCTCGAGGTGGGTCCCGCGGCCATCAGGAGTTCGACTGCCACGAGCAAGGTTCGAGCAGTCGAACTCCTGAAGATCGAACCTCGGAAAG
>CAXTPY010000051.1:0-13248 GCA_964246195.1 uncultured Acidobacteriaceae bacterium
CGCCCTTCTCGTGCAGGCGGAACCATGCGCGGCGGCCTTGCAGGTAGTAGTCGCCCACCCGCATTCCCAACACCGCCGAGACCCGCGCAAAGCTGTAAACCATGACCGCGATCAATGCCCGGTCGCGTAAGCCCACGATGGTATCGGTAGAGATGGAGTCCAGCAGCTTGCGGGCATCCTCGGTGGAGAGGACCGGCGTTTTGCCGCGCCGTGCAACATACTTCGGCCCTCGCACCGCAGCGGCGGGATTGAAGCGCACCACCTGGCCGGTCACCAGCCAATCGAACAGGACGCGGATCGCGGCGAGATGCTGCTTGACCGAAGGCGCGGCCAGCTCGCGGCCCAGCAGCTCCACATACGCCGCAAGGTGCATTGGCTCCAGTTGCTCCAGGGTCCAGCCGTACTGATCGCACCAGGCGAAGAATCGCTCCACGGCCACGCTGTAGGCCGCGCGGGTGTTCGGATTGCGGATGTTGGCAGTGAAGAACTCCAGATAACGCCGCGCCGCACTCTCACCGGCGTGGGCGACCGGCTCCGGCACGACGAGCGAAACAGACAGCAGCGGGCAGGGAAGGGAGGCGGGCGAAAGCGGAATTATCTGTGTACTCATGGTTGCGACACCAGGGCCACGCCTTCAAGTGGCGCAGCTCTCAGGAGGTCTTTGTCGAAGGTTGCCAGAGGCAAATTCCGGCGCTTAGCCAGCTCTAAGTAGGCTGCATCGTAGGCAGTCAAGCCGTAGCGCCGCGTCAATGGCAGAAGAACCTCGCCTCCAATAGAACGGCCGCCCGGCTCGACGCGGATATCCAGCCCAGCCAGAGTTTGGAGAAAGGCCCCTAAAATCGCGGGCGTTATTCGCCCCTTCCGCTCATTGATGGCGAGCACATTGGCGATCTCGATCAGCCACAGCGCCGGGACCTCGGCGTAGGAGTCCGTAAGGGTATCGAGAATGCTCTGGTTGTACGGTGTGGTTTCGTCGCGAAAGCACCAGCTTGCCGCCACAGAAGCATCCAGCACGAAAGGCATCAGTATTTGTGCCCTTCATGGATCATGCTTTTCAGGTCCTGGCCGCCAGTGGTGATGCCGTATTTTGCGGCAAACCCCCGCATGGCTTCGACAGCCGCATTGCGCCTCTCTGCATTCCCTTGGCGCAGAGTACAGTTGTTATCGACGGCGGCCCGGCTCTGGCGCTCAATCGAAAACTCCTCTGCGAGCAGCTCGGGGAGATAACGATCCAGTTCGAGGCCGCGAGCCTGTGCCTGGGCGGCAAGTTCATCGGGAATGGTGACGGTGATCTGCATGGAAAAAAGGTAGCAAAAGGGCCGATAAAATACCACCCATAAAAGAAGTTATGGGTGGTAAATTAGTGCCCCCAGGATACTGACGGATGCCCCGACCGGGCAGGGCGCTCACTCCGGTACTGGCTGGTACTCGCCTCATCAGCTCTGCGCGTGATAAAGGACATTGTTCTGAGAATAGGGCGCTCTACTCAGCCGCGAATGTGTTGTAGCCGAGCTTCTTGAGACAGCGAATATGATGCCGGGCGCGCTCCTCGTTCCGGCTGCTTTCAGGGGCCAAAGGGTCCCGGTACGGAAGTCGTGCGGACAAGACTGCGTGAACAGTTTTGAGGAGCATATGTCCGAGTGCCACGATAGCTCGCTTGTTCCTGCAGCGTGCTCGGAGCGCGTGGTAGCGAGACTGGAGCCGTGATCCTTTGCGGTTGGTGGCCGCCCATGCACTCTGAGTGAGCGTGGTCTTCAGCCAGACGTTTCCTCGGTTCGTGCGGACGTTCTTCTTCACGCCGGCACTCTCGTGATTGGCCGGACACAAGCCGGCCCATGAGCTGAGTTGGGCAGCCGTTGGAAACTGCTGCATGTCGGCGCCTACTTCGGCAAGGATGCTGGCTGCGGACTCCTCCTTGATCCCTGGAATGCTCTGGAGCAGAACAAATGCCTCGCTCAGAGCTGGGTCTTCCATACGCCTTCGGATCTCCTGGTTGAGCGCCTCGACCTCCTCCTCAAGGAACTCAAGATGCCGAAGTGCGTGACGGATAAGGAATCGCTGATGGTCACTCAACCGGTGATCGGCCACGGAAGCGATAATCTGTGGAATCTTCTCGCGTGCTTTCTTCTTCGCAAGATCAGCAATCTTCTCCGCAGTCATGCGACCGTCGAGCAGCGCCGCAAGCATCAACCGGCCCGACACGCAGAACACGTCCGACAGCACGTCACCTAGCTTGATGTTCGCGTCTTCGAGCATCTTCTGCACCCTATTCCGCTCCCTTGAGCTCTCGCCGATTAACTGCCGCCGACGCCGCGTGAGATCCCTGAGCTCTCGGATCGCCAGCGGTGGAATGAAGCTGGGGCGGATCATCCCGTGCCTGAGAAGATGGGCCAGCCATCGGCTGTCGTTCGGGTCTGTCTTGTGTCCGCGCCTGTTCTGTACGTCTGCGGCGTTCGCGAGGATCACACGGATGTGCGCCTCAAGCAGATTGAAGACCGGCTTCCAATAACTGCCGGTACTCTCCATGACCGCGTGCGTACATCCTTCAGCGACTAGCCATGCGGCGAGCAGCTGAAGCTCGCTCACGATCGTGCCGAATTTCTTGATTCGTGTTTGGGGTTCGTCTTTGGCTCCGCCGGTCATGACGCAGACCATGACGAACTTCTTGCCGACATCGATGCCGGCGCATCGTTCCAGAATCGCTTCGATCATCTGCTCCTCCAATGCGGACAAGCAGCCGGCGGCGAGTTTGGCATATTGTTCTACGGGCTCAAAGGAGCACCAGTCAGGTGTGCGTAAGCCGCCGGCGGATCAAATTATCATTCTGGGTCAGACCACCAATAAGTCCGCGACCCTTTGCCTGTTCGCACCCAAAGTCTCCACCGCACTGAGGTTCAGGGTCAAGCACGCCTTCTCATTCTCAGGTGCGGCCGCTCCGCGGACATCAGTGATTATCATGCGTGACAGAACGCCGCGAATCTGAGGGGCGAGAGGCTTTTCCAGCTGATTTGCCCGATCTTCCCGAAAGTCGTGTGTCCCGTGCGCAGCGGCGGCTGAGAACGACGGAGAAAAGGATTGGCCATTAATCGAAGGCCAACCGTCGCTTGCTGAATTACACTCCGGGAAGACTGTGCATTTATTCCTAACCTATTGACGATGGTTTCCGAGCCTAATCCCGATTACAAAAAGAGCTGTCCGGCAGTGGAGCGATTTCCAATCTGTGCGCGGCCTGGGCTGCGTTGCAGGGTGATGCTTCTGTTTAATATGTTTGCCAGTACACGCTCTATCCTTGGCGCAATGACTGTCGTTCTATGGGCAGGAGGTGTTCTCAGTTCGGCCGCTGCGTTTACCTCATTTTCGTTGGCACGGCAATCCATTGCAGCCACCGGAGTTGCATCGCCGCCTGCGCTTGAAGAGGTCCGCAACCTGGTAGCGGAGGGGCGCTACCAAGTTGCCGAGACCGAGGTGCGGCAGATCCTTGCGGCCGCACCGGACCAGTCCGAAGCGCGCTTTCTGCTGGGCCTGCTGCTGTTCAAGCTGCATCGCCCGGCCGAATCCCTGGCCGCGTACACAGAAGCCGCGAAGTACCGTTCACCCTCGCCGGAGGAGTTCGTGGTCATCGCGTCGGATTACATCCTGCTGAAGGATCTCGGCGACGCCCAGCGCTGGCTTACCCTCGCCACCGGCGAAGCGCCACGCAACACTGCGGCGTGGTATCTGCTCGGACGCACTGAGTACAATCTGGACCATCCTGGACCGGCGACTCAGGCGTTTCTTCAATGCTTGATTCTGGAACCGGGGAATCTCCGCGCGCAATATAACCTGGGCCTCGCCTTTGAGCGGCTGCAACAACCTGAGAAGGCTATCGAGGCATACCAGCGCGCAATCAAGCTTGAGGCGGCTTCTGCAAAGCCAGATCCTCAGCCCTATCTCGATCTTGGAATACTGCTCCTAAGCCAACAGAAGGCGGATCAAGCGTTGCCGTATCTGCAAAGAGCGGTCGAAGTGGCTCCCTCTAACGCAAAAGCTCATGAAGAGTTTGCGCTGTGTTTGGACAAGCTAGGCCGCAGCCCCGAAGCAGCGGCGGAGATGCTGCTCTGCGTTCATCTCGCCCCCGACTCCGCGGCAGCAGCCTTCTTTCTGGGCCGCATTTACCGGCACCTCGGTCGCACCACGCAAGCCAAACAGCAGTTCGCCCGGGCGGCCCAGTTAGACGGTACGCAGAGCTCGAAGGAGGTGCCAAACCCGAGCCCCGATCCTTAGCTTGCCCTTTTCTCTGTCTTTAATCCTGTCTTTTCTGGGTTGTCGTCCTTGAAGAGGATGTGCTGTTCGCTGTTGAACTTCTTATCAACCACCTAGTCTGCCGGCTGAGGTGAACCGTACGGTTTCCACACGGAATCGGCTAAAGTGACGATCATGAGAATTTGCTTCCTCCCGATACTTCTGCTCACCTTGATTTGCCGGACCGCGCAAGCACAGGCTCCTGTCTCCGCGAAGGTTCAGGCGTTGCTTGCCGAAGCCCGTGCAGCCCAGGATGCCAGTCACGATGAGATTGCGATCCGCGACTATGAGAAGATCGTGCAACTGCAGCCGGAGCTTGCGCAAGCCTACAACAATCTCGGCCGGCTGCTCTACAACTCCAACCGCTTTCGCGAGGCGCGCGACACCCTTCGTAAAGGCCTTGCGCTCGACCCCACGATGTCTCCCGCGCAGATCATGCTAGGCGCAAGCTATCTCCAGCTTGGCCAGCCCGCGGACGCCATCGCCCCGCTTCGGGCCGGAGTCGGAGCCTTCCCCGCCGACCGTTTCGCTCGCCTCACGCTGGCTCAGGCGCTCGTCGACGGAGGGCAGCCCGAGGCCGCCATCCCCGATCTCGAAGAGCTCCTCAAACTCGATCCCAAGGATCAGCAAGCCTGGTACATGCTTGGAAAGCTGCACCTCCAGCTATCGCAACAGGCGCTGCTCGAGGTGCAGCGCATCGACCCCAACGCTCCCCTCGCCCACGAGCTCGCGGGCGAGGTGATGGAGAGCCTTTCGAACACCCCTGGAGCGATTGCCGAGTACAAGCGAGCCGCAGCCCTCGATCCCACAGGCACCGGGCCGCTGAGGCACCTGGCATTTCTCTATTGGAAGACGGGAGATTGGCCGCAGGCGCGCGACAAGTACCGCCTCCTGCTCGAGAGCCAGCCCGAAGACTGCACCGCGCACTGGCGCCTCGCGAACACTCTCGACGAGCTCAACGAGCATCCCGAACAAGCCATGCAGCAGATCCACCTCGCCCTCGTCGAGTGTCCGTCCTTGGTGCAGGCTCACGCGGAACGCGCTCGAATCCTGCTGCGAATAGGCAAACCGGAGGACGCTATTACCGACCTGAAGATCGCCGAAGCCGCCGCTCCAGATGAGCCGTCGATCCAGAGCCTGCTTGCGCAGGCCTATCGCTCCACCGGGGACCGTGGCAAAGCGGATCAGGCCACTCTCCGGTTCCAGCAGTTGGAAGCAGCCGAACACAGCGCAAAAGAGCAACACGCCGCAAGCGTCCTCCAGAACGGTAAACCCTGAGAACAAGCACACTAGAGGCGAACCGCGTCCGCTCGCTGCTTAGCCCTTCCCACCGACTCTGCACTCTCCATTCCACATCCGCAGGAGTGGCGAAGCACCAGGCGCGGCGCCAGCATGATCTCTTTGCCATTCCTGTATCGCTCGTCCGGGGCGCCCTTGGTATTTTGTTCGAACAACAGGCGGGTTGCCGTGCGACCAATCTCCTTAATCGGCTGCTGAACGACGCTCATGGGAGGCGTCAGGGTCCCGGCCAGGTCAAAGTCGTCGAAGCTCAACAAGGTCAGCTCGCGCGGTATCGAAAGGCGCATGACATGGACTGCCTCGCAGATATAGCGCGCGGTAAGATTGTTCGCTGCGAGGATCGCCGGAGGGCTCTTCCGCCCGCAATGGCGCCGGAGCACCTCGATCGCGCTCGCCTGATCCACGATAGTCTCTTCGTGAACCTTCCGGCCAGCTGCGTTGATGGCGCTGCGATAGCCCCGCAGCCGTTCGCGCATGGTGTAGAGCTCCGGCTTGATCTGCACGCTGATCACCTTGCGATAGCCGTGTTCGAGGAGATGCCGGGTCGCGATGCGCGCGCCGTCGAAGTTGGCGCACAAGACGGAGGGACAACCCACGCCGGTGAGCGGCCCATCGATCGCCACCACAGGAATTTGCGCGCCGCGCAGGAGATTGACTACCTCCTGATCCGGCGCCTTCGGACACGCGAGCACAAGTCCGTCGATCTGGTGCAGCAGCAGCTGCCTGACACTCTGCGAGATCGCATCCTCGTCCTCATGCGAGACCGCAACCACCAGCAGCGCATTATACTCGCGCACGGCAGCCTCGATGGCCTCCGCGCAATGCGAGTAGAAGAGGTCCGATATGCTGGGCACGATCATCCCGATAATGCCTGACGAGGCTCCGCGAAGCCTCCGCGCCACCCGGTTGGGCCGGTAGTTCAGCTGCTTGGCGGCGGCTAGAATGCGCGCCATCTTCTCAGTGCCGACGTCCTTGCCGCCATTGAGTGCACGCGAAACGGTGGCGTTGCCTACTCCTGCAAGGCGCGCGACATCAGCCAGCTTCGAGATGGAGGATGGTTCTTTCACATCAATGAATTTACTCTTTGGTTCGGCGCCGCACTTCGCCAGGAAAGGCGGACAGATGGCGGGCCTCTCTTGCGCGTAGGGAGGAGCGTCTGGAACAGGGGTTGGAAGTGCCGGCTTGGAGGATCGAACAATTTGTTAACTTTTGATTGACATAGTAGCGCCGAGAGCGTAATTTTTCCTACGAACTGGAAACGATTCCACTTAGATCTTCCAAAACAGGTCAACGATCAACCCTGCTGTTAGCTTGGATTCATTCGGAGGCTGCGCCATGTATCTACCCACTTCTTACTTCAGGCAGATCCGCACTCTGCGCGTAAAGGCGGTTTTGCGTGGCTTCCTCAATCTCTGTTTGCTGGCGCTTCTCGCCGGCCTTCCGACGGTCCGGGCGTTTGCGCAAGCCTCGAGCGGGATCACCGGCACCGTCACCGATTCCAGCGGAGCCATCATCCCGGGCGCCAATGTATCGATCCTCGAGATGTCGACCCGAGAGACCAACAAAGCCGTAACCGGTTCGGCGGGACAATACAGCTTTACCGGGCTGGTGCCGGGACGGTATATCGTGACCGTAAGCGCCGACGGCTTCAGCAAAGAGGTGAAGAATGAGGTCAACATCGAAGTCAGCAGCCAAGCGACGATCGATTTCACCCTTCATCCCGGCAACATGGACACTACCATCGAGGTCTCATCGCCTCTTATCGCGCTCAACACCACACAGCCGGAGCTTGGTACGACGATCGAACCGAAGGTGGTCGCCGCGCTGCCGGTCGCCATCGGAGGCGGAAGGGGACGCCAGATCGACAGCCTGCAGTTCCTCGCGCCGGGTGTGACGGGAACCACGTTTTCGCACAACATCAACGGCGGGGTGGACTTCGAGGAGGAGATCCTTTACAACGGCATCCCCGCTCCCCAGTCAGAGACCGCAGGCTACACCACCAACTTCAATCCGCCGTTCGAACTGATCAACGAGTTCCGGGTCGAGCGCTCGACCTTTTCTGCGCAATTCGGCCTGGCACAAGGTGCCGTGACCTACCAGACCGCATCCGGGACAAGCACGTATCATGGCGATGCTTTCTATATCAACCGGAATGAATTCTTCGATGCGCAGGGCTACTTCAATACCACCACTCCGATCGATCGCGAGAACGATTATGGGTTCACCATCGGCGGCCCCGCCAGCATTCCTCATCTGTACCACGCGAAGGACCGCACGTTCTTTCTGTTCTCGCTCGACTTCAGCAAGCAGAACACGACCAATACCACGATCGGCACGGTTCCTACAGCGCTTGAGAAGACCGGGAACTTCTCAGACTTCGTCGATAGCACCGGCGCCATCATTCCGATCTTCGATCCTTTGACCGGCCAGCAGTTTCCCGGGAATATTATTCCTGCCTCCCGCTTCAGCGCCGCCTCCAGTTCGCTGCTGTCGTCCATTCCCAACCCGGACCGCCCCGGCCTGCAGGGGAACAAGAACTTTGCACCGAACGCGTTCCCGAACGTGGATCATACCTTCGGCTTCACCATCGACCACAAACTCACGCAGATGCAGTCGCTTCACTATGCGGAGTGGAGGAACTCCTTCACCTCGACCGGCTTCGACTACGCTCCGATCGTACCGACCAACAACATTCTCCAGAGCGCAAAGAGCAATCCGGCGCTGGGTTCCGTGTTTCTTTTGAACTATGTCAATGCGGTCACGCCCAAACTGGTGGCGACAGCAGGCGTCTCCTGGATCGGTGAGATCAACAACCAGTTCAACCTGCTCCGCGGGGTGCAGTTTGCCGGTGTAACTCCGAACCCGATCAGCAACATCCTCCCGAACATTCAATTCAACGGCCAAAATCAGCCCACAAATTTCGGCACCGCGTCCGGTTGGACGCAGTCGATCAACCGTAAACTCGGCATCGCCGTCGTCAATAACTGGCTGTGGACCAAAGGTCGGAACACGTTCAACATCGGCGGCGAGATGCGGCGCAGCTACCAGGACGATAACGAGTGCCAGGCCTGCGGCGGTCAAGCAAACTTCAGCCAGCACACCACGGCAGACCCAGCTCATCTGGGAACGACCGGAAGCGCCTTCGCCAGCTTCCTGCTGGGGCAGGTTGACAGCGCCGATCGCATCTTCGCCAACGAGCTAAGTCTTCGCAACCTGCTGATTGCTCCGTACCTTCAAGACGACATCAAGGTGACGCCGAAGCTAACGGTGAACCTTGGGCTGCGCTGGGACATCATGCTGCCCTTCACGGAGAAGAAGAACCAGATTGTCTATTTGAACCAGACGACACCCAACCCGCTGGCGGGAAATCTTCCGGGCGTCGCGAATCAGTTCGGCGCCAACGGAGTGACGCGAGTTGACATTCACTACAGAAATTTCGGTCCGCGCATCGGCTTTGCCTATGCCATCAGCAACCGAACGGTGATTCAGGCTGGCTACAATCTTGCGTATCTGAACGGCGGCGCCTATGAGTACGGAACCAGCAAGGTCGCAACCAGCTACGGGAACCTGCTGCAGGGATCGTTCAATCGCAATAGCACCGGAGGCGTGACGCCGGCGTACGGTTCATGGGACCAGGCACCGCTTCCCGCTCCCGCAGCCGCTGGGCTCGGGCCTGGGCTCGGCATTGGCAGCACCATCCGCGCCTTGAGTATCTCGCAGAGTGGACGCGCACCCTATCTGCAGCAGTGGAACTTCAACGTGCAGCACCAACTGCCCTGGAATACTTTCCTGCAGGTGGCCTACATCGGCAACCGCGCCGTTCATCTCGATGGCCAACTCAACCCAATCAGCCAGCCTGATCCCTCCATCCTTCGCTACGGCAACCTGCTGAGCGCCAGCATCAACAGCCCTGCAGCTGCCGCCGCCGGCATTCAGGCTCCCTATGCAAACTTCAGCACGGACCTTGGAGGCAATGCGACGGTCGCACACGCGCTCTCGCCCTTTCCGCAGTACTCGAACGTCTACAACAACTTCGACCTCAGCGGCGCGGCGGCTTACAACGGTATGCAGATGAGCCTGGAGAAGCGGTTCTCGAACGGCCTCTCCTTTTTGACCTCCTACACTCTCTCTCGAACCCTTGGAAATGTCGACAGCGCGTTTACGACCTTCGCCGCTCTTCCGGAGAACAAGTTCAACCAGAAGCCGGAGTACACTGTCACCTCAGCGGATGCGACTCATAACGCCAAGGTAAGCGGCACCTATGAGCTTCCTATCGGCCCTGGGAAGGCCTTGGTCAATAACCAGGGTATTACCGGGCGGCTTTTGGGAGGATTGCAGGTTGGCTTTATCACCAGCTACATCACTGGCCAACCCTTCGGTATCGTGGAGAACGACAACCCACTCGGCTGCGCGGGCTGCTTCAATCGGCCCAATCAGGTGGCGGGCGTGGCCATCAGCTCGACCAACTACCGGGGTCTCAGCTTTGCCAACGGCCAAAGCAATCGCAAGGTGTTTACGACGAATGCCTTTTCGAGCACGACCAACACGTTTGTGCTGGGCAACGCTCAACGCAACTACTCGGCCCTGCGCGGTCCTGGGAGCTACGAGGAAGATGTCAAAGTCTCGAAGGCTCTCAACCTCGGCGAGCGGGTGAGCTTCGTGCTGGAGATGAACTACTTCAACGTTTTAAACCGCGTCCGTTTCGAGAGTCCAAATAATAACAACAACAACAATAATATCGACAACGCGGCCAACTTCGGCTATATCAGCGCCGGCCAGCAGAACAACGCACGGCAAGGCCAACTGAGTGGGCGACTGCAGTTCTGATTTCGCGCCGTGGGCAAGCATGTACCGGCCGCTCGCCGCGAGGAGTCGCGACTCTCTCCTCGTGGCTGGCGGGCAGGTGTGGCTGCCCTCCCCCTTCGAGGCAGCAGACCCGTTTCAAGAGCTTGGAGATATGAAGCTGATGAATCTAAAGCGTTCCGCATATCGTGCGTCGACTGAGCGGCTACATTCTCTTCGGATGACGGCTGTTTGCCTGGTCTCGGTCGCGTTGACTCTTCCTGTGGCCGCGCAGCAGGGGCCGATCAACAAGGCTCCCGATATCACTAAGGTGCCCACACTCTACGTCGTTCCCTACGCTCATCTCGACACGCAATGGCGTTGGGAGATGCCGCAGACCATCAGCGAATATCTCTACAAGACGATGAAGGTGAACTTCGACTACATCGACAAGTACCCTCACTATGTTTTCAACTGGACGGGCTCCAATCGCTACCGGCTGATGAAGGAGTATTACCCGGACGATTACGCTCGCTTGACGAGGTATGTCGCCGCGGGCCGCTGGTTTCCGGCCGGCTCCTCGGTCGAGGAGGGCGACGTCAACCTGCCCAGCGCCGAGGCTCTTTTCCGCCAGATCCTCTACGGCAACGATTATTTTCGCAAGGATTTTGGAAAGGCCAGCAACGAGTACATGATTCCGGACTGCTTCGGCTTTCCCGCCTCTCTTCCGGCGATTCTCGCTCACGCCGGGATCAAGGGATTTTCTACGCAGAAGCTGGATGCGGCCTGGCAGCCCGCGCCGAAGATCGGTGGTCCGGGCTCGCCGGAGCAGACCCCCGAAGGCATTCCCTTCAACGTGGGACAGTGGATAGGACCGGATGGCAGCAAGGTTCTTGCTGCGCTCAATCCCAGCGGCTACGGCAGCAACGTGTACACGGACCTTAGCAAGGAGAACGCGCCGCCTGCTCCGCTGGTCGTCTCTCCGGAGGAGATCGCCACCCTGACCGAGCGGCAGAAGCAGCAGCTGGCGCGGGCCTCAAGCCGAAACGTCGAGCAGGACTGGGTAAAGCGCATCGATCTCGACGGCAAAGTGACCGGCGTCTTCGCCGACTACCACTACGTCGGCACAGGAGACATCGGTGGGGGCACCCAGGAGTTCTCGGTCAAGCTGCTCGAGGCGATCGCGACGAAGAGCCAGACGGTGATGCCTCCTCCGTACCGCCCCTTCTTTCTGAAGCCTACCTCTACGCCTCTCTCCGGCGCGGAGGTGCGGGTTGGCGAGGGTCCGGTAGACGTGATCGAGACCGAAGCCGACCAGATGTTCAACGACATCAAGCCTGAGATGATGGCAAAGATGCCTACTTACACGGGGGATCTGGAGCTGATCAATCACTCGGCAGGCTCGCTGACGTCGCAGGCATTCCACAAGCGCATGGTCATCCAGAATGAGG
The DNA here is from genome assembly GCA_964246195.1 of uncultured Acidobacteriaceae bacterium. Lineage (GTDB taxonomy): Bacteria > Acidobacteriota > Terriglobia > Terriglobales > Acidobacteriaceae > Edaphobacter. Next base: position 11,814 of record CAXTPY010000051.1, read on the forward strand.
TTCTCGCGGAAGCGGCGGAGGAGTCTTCGGTAGCCGCGGCATGGCTGGGCGGCCGGAGCTATCCGCAGCAGCGCCTGAACGATGCGTGGACCCTCGCGCTCGGCGGCCACTTCCACGATACGGCCGCGGGAACCGCGACCCCGCACGCGTACGAGTTTGCATGGAACGACGATATCCTTGTCGCCAACCAGTTTGCCGGAGTGCTGACCAGCGCTACCGAGGCCGTGGCCTCGCAGCTGGACACCGAGGGCACAGGAACGCCTCTGGTGGTGTTCAACTCGCTCAATATCGACCGCGAAGATCTGGTTGAGGCGGCGCTTCCCGCGACGTTCGCGGCTGCCAAGGCGGTCGAGGTCAAGGGTCCGAACGGGCAGACGCTGCCCGCGCAGATGGAGGGCGGCAAGGTGTTGTTCGCGGCCCAAGCGCCGTCTGTCGGATTCGCTGTCTACCACGTGGTTGCGGCGGCTACATCGCCGGCGAACCGGGCTCTGAAGGTGACGGCAAACTCGCTTGAGAACGCACGGTACAAGGTGCAGATCAACGCCGGCGGCGATGTATCGAGTATTTACGACAAGCAACTCGGAAGGGAGCTGCTTGCCGCGCCGATCCGCCTGGCGCTTTCGAACGACACACCGAAACAGTGGCCTGCGTGGAACATGGACTTCGACCAGGAGCAGGCGGCTCCGCTGAGCTATGTCGGGGGACCGGCGAAGGTTCGCATCAAGGAACGCGGGCCGGTGCGCGTTGCCATCGAGGTGTCGCGGGAGGCGATGGGTTCGACGTTCGTGCAGACCATCCGTCTTGCGGCGGGCGACGCGGGCAACCGCGTGGAGTTTGCCAATCAGGTCGACTGGCGCAGCAAGGCAGTCAATCTGAAGGTGGCGTTTCCGCTCACCGCTTCGAACCCGAACGCCACCTATAACGAAGAGGTAGGCGCCATCGAGCGGCCGAACTCCATGGAGCGGCAGTTCGAGACGTTCTCGCACCGCTGGATCGATCTCACGGATAAAGGCGGAAGCTTCGGGGCGACCATCCTCACCGAGGCGAAAAACGGCTCCGATAAGCCGAGCGACAACACGCTTCGTCTTACCCTCCTGCGCACACCGGGCCTGCAGCCGCCGGACAAAGGAGGCCCGGGCCCCTACTCCGACGAGGCCAATCAGGACTGGGGGCATCACGAGTTTTCGTTTGCGCTGATCGGCCACGCGAAGGGATGGCGCGAGGCGCAGACGGACTGGCAGGGATACAGGCTGAACGATCCGCTGCGCACGTTTACGACGGTTGCGCACGCGGGCACGCTGGGCAAGAGCTTCTCCCTCGTGCATGTCAGCGATCCGCGGGTTCGTATCCTCGCGCTCAAGAAGGCCGAAGCGAGCGAGGAGACCATCGTGCGTTTGGTCGAACTGGACGGCAGGCCCGCGCAGGAGGTGCGGGT
>CAXTPY010000052.1:0-12974 GCA_964246195.1 uncultured Acidobacteriaceae bacterium
CTTGATGTCGGCGATGGCGGTGAGCTGGTCGTCGGTCTCGTTGAAGTCGAACGCGTCTTCGAACTCGTGCTGCATGTTGGTGTCGGGGGAGAAGGGTGTGCCTTGGGCGGCCTCGCGCTGGGCGTAGAGCTTGAGCAGCTCGGCGGTCATGTCGGCCATGGCCTTCTTGACCCGGGCCTTGGTCTTCTGCCACGCCTGCGTGCCGAGCTTGTTGAGCTGCGGCGCCGGCCCGGTGTCGGTCGAGCGGTACTTCTGGATGAGGTCGAGGCGGGTGAGCGGAACGTAGAGCTTGGCCTGGTCGGCGAACTCGAGGATCATAAGTTCGAGAGGCGGAGTGCCCGGCTCTTCGATGACGCGCAGGCCGCAGTACTGCGCGATGCCGTGCTCGACGTGGACGACGTAGTCGCCCACCGAGAGGTCGCGGAAGTCGGAGATGAAGGCCGAAGCTTTGGACTTGCTGCGCGTGGCGGGGCGGGCGGTGACGTCGGCTTCGTCGGTGAGATCCTGCGCGCCGAAGAGGACGATCTGGCGTGCGGTGGCGCGGTCCAGATCGAGGACCTGGACACCCGCGGCCATGACGGTCTTAACGATGACCGGGGTGCGGAGATCGCCGGCCAGATAGCTGGATTCGCTGTAAACGGTCGCGGAGCCGGGCTGCTCGTTGCGCGATCCGAGCCGGTAGGGGACGTGGTACTCCTGCAGCAAGCCGGCCAGCCGCTCCACCTCGCCCTGGTTGGGGGCGGTGAGCAGGACGCGGGCGTCCTGGGTCATGAGCAGCTTGACGGCGTCGATCAGGGCGGGGATGGAGCCGTGGAAGCGCTGCGTGGGGCGTGTGGCGAAGTCGACCTCGCTCAGGTCGCTGCGGTCGGCGTCGAGAACGTCGACCAAACCGAGCTGGTCGAGCTCGCAGCCGGGAAACTTGTGCAGCCGGTCGTCCAGGTCCCAGGGCGAGAGGAAGATGTCCTCCGGGCGCACCAGGGAGCCGATGCCGGAGCGTTCATGGCGCTGCTCGACCTTGTTCCACCAGCGTTCGCCCTGGTTTTTGACCATGGCGGGCTCTTCGATGAAGACGCGGGGCTGGGCGGGGCCGCAGGAGAGCAGGTCGAGCACGGTGTGGGTGGCGCCGCTCACCGGGGCGTAGAACTCCCAGCCCGGGAAGATGCTAGCTTCCCCGGTGCGAGTGCGGGTCTGGAGCTCGCGTGGCTCCTCGCCGCCTTCGAGCTGGGCACCCGCGGAGCCGGCGCGGGTCAGGCGAGCGTTGATGGCCCGCAGAAGCTTGTCGGTGACCGGGGTCTCGGTGAGGGGGAGGAGGAGCGCGTCGTCCACCTGGGAGCTGGAGCGCTGGCTGTCGGGGTCGAAGCGGCGGATGGATTCGATCTCGTCGCCGAAGAAGTCGACCCGGACGGGGCGCTCCATCTCGGGAGAGTAGATGTCCAGGATGCCCCCGCGCAGGGTGACCTGGCCGGCCATCTCGACGACGTCCACGCGCGTATAGCCGACGGAGAGGAGATGCTCGAGGAGCATGTCGGGCATGTACTCCTCGCCTACGCGCAGGCGCAGGGCCAGGGCGGAGTAGAAGTCGCGGCCGAACAGCTTCATGCAGGCCGCTTCGACCGGAGCGATGACCAGGCGCGGGGAGGCGTTGGCGCTGTGGGCGGCGATCTTCCAGAGAGTGGAGGCGCGCTGCTCCTGGATCTCGGCGTGGGGAGAGAGGTTTTCGAAGGGGAGGACGTCGTGCGCGGGGAGCTTGAGGACGTCTTCACGGTCGAGCGCGCCGGTGAGCTCGCAGGCTGCGATGACGGCGGCGTGGAGGGTGTCGGCGGCCTTGTTGTCGGCGACGATCACCAGCGCCGGAGCTTTCGCGGCGCGGACGAAATAGGGGAGGTAGAGGGCGCGGGCGGTGGAGGTCAGGCCGGAGACACGTCTGCGCCCGGTTCCGCCGCCGAGGTGGCGACGCACGCGTTCGAAGGCGTCAGAGTGTTCCAGATCCGCAAGCAACTCGCGGACGAAAGGCAGGACCATAAGCAGCTCTCATTGTACCGGCGGGGCGCTGCGTGGGCGCTAGACGGTGACGACGATCTTGCCGATCTGTTCGTTCGATTCCATGTAGCGGTGGGCTTCGACGATCTGGCTCAGGGGGAACGTCTTATCGACCTTAGGGCGGAACGTGCCCCGCTCGAGGTGGTCGAAGACGTACTGCTTGGCCTTGGCGAACTCCTGGGGATTGGTGACCAGTTCGAAAAGAGTGTAGCCGCGGATGCTTAGAGCTTTGGTCAAGCAGGTGAAGAGAGGGAAGGGAGTGGGTTCCAGGGCTAGCGCGCCGTAGAGGAACAAGGTTCCGCCGAAGGCTGTGGCCTTGGCGAGCTCCTCGACGCCCACGCCGGCGATGGGGTCGAAGACCAGGCGGGCTCCCTTGCCCTGGGTGATCTCCTGCACGCGGGCGGCGAGATCCTCCTCCTGGGTGACGATCACGTGATCCGCGCCCAGAGCAAGCAGCTCGGACTTCTTCTTCGCCGTACGCGTGGTGGCGATGCTGATCGCTCCTTCCGCGCGCGCGATCTCGATGGCGGCCACGCCGACCGAGCTCGATGCGGCTGTGATCAGCACAAAGTCCCCCGGCGCGATCTTGCCGTGCATCTTCAACGCTCCGTAGGCGGTCAGGTACTGCATCCAGATCGAGGTGCCCTGCTCGTAGGTGAGCTTCTCCGGATAGGCCGCGATGGCGCTGGCCGGAACGATGGCGACCTCCCCGTAGACGCCATACTTGTCGACCGCAAATGCGGGGACGGTACTCACCGTCTTGCCGAGCAGCCCGGCGTCCACGTCGGGACCCAACGCTTCGACGGTGCCCGAGGCCTCGTAGCCGATCTTCGACGGCAGCACCGGAGCCATCAGGTACCGGCCCATCCGAAACAGCACCTCGGCGCGATTGAGGCCGATGGCTTTCACGCGAAGCCGAACCTCCCCGGCCGCCGGCTCCGGCAGCGGCATGTCGTCCAGCTTCAAGACCTCAGCTTCCCCCACCTCGTGAAACCGTACGATCTTGACCGTATCTGTGGAACTTGCAGCAACCGGCATACACTCTCCTGGCAAAGCTCTGCGTGCTTAGATGAAGGGTCCGGCCTGCGGGACGCAGCGAAACCGGGCCGGGCGGCAAGTATTCGCGGGCGGACTACTCTGCGGACTTCCTGCCCGTTGCCGGAGCGCGCCCACCCTCCGCGGGTTCGAGCGCCTCCGCGTTGGCGTCTCCGCCGATCACGACCTGCCCGTACTCCAGCAGCGTCACCATCCCGACGCCGCCGCAGATGTTGCCCGCCACCGCCGGCAGAAACCACGTAGGATAGGCGCTCCAAGGCGCGCGGTGCATCAGGATGGAGACGAAGACCTCGCCGCTTCCGGCTATGCAGTGGGCGAAATTTCCCAGGCCGACCACATACGTCAGCATCCAAATAATCATAACCGAGCCTGTAATGGAGTGCGAGCCGGACACGATCCAGGCTGCCGTGGCGATAATCCATCCCCCGGCCACCCCGCTCCAGAAAATGGTGGAGGGGTCGTGGTGGGTCGCGTCCAGGCCCAGGTTGACCAGCGCCTCCAGCACATCCGGGCGCATCGCATGGGTCAGGCTGGCCAGGCAGGCGAACGCGAGCGCCCCCAGCACATTCGAAGGCAGCACGGCGCCCCACAGCCGCATGGTGTTCCAGAAGTGCCTCTTCTCCGCCAGCACCAGAGCGACCGGGTACAACGTGTTCTCGGTAAAGAGCTGCGAGCGCCCCAGGATGACCACGATGAAGCCCAGCGGATAGAACATCTTCGCCAGAAACTCCACGGTGCCGCCGGTTCTTGCGCCCGGTGCCGTCAGCAGCGCCATTCCGAGCGCCGTGCCCAGCGCCGAAAGCCCCATGAAGGTGCCCCCGGCGATGCCCGAGATCGCCAGCGACAAGCTCGATCGTCCAAGCTCCTGCCGCGCGTTGTTCGCGACCTGGTGATAGATCTCCCGCGCGCTCGGACGCTCCAAATTCTTCTGGGCATCCTGCGCCGGCGCCGCCTGGTCCTCGGCTGCACGCGTGCGGCGAAATCGAAAGGCCATAACTTCCTCGTTTGCCTCAGAGTGACGAACAACTATCTGATGCAAACGAGGCCGAGTTGGCGTCCGCATGGACCGCCCGAGTTGGCGTCCGCGTGGACCGCCCGAGTTGGCGTCCGTGCGGACTGGCTGCGTCGGCGTCTGTGTGGACTGCCGCGCGAGCGTCGGTGGGGACTACCCGCGTGAGCGTCGGTGGGGGACTGCCCGCGCGCCCCGGTAGAGCTGCATGTCTCGCGTCCGCAGAGGAGGCAAGCGTTGCCCCCGCAACGGACCGGCGGACGGGGTCGTAGCCAGCTTCGCGCCAGCGGATGGCCAGCACGCGAAGACCCCGCGGAGGCACGAGAGACCGGCGCCCTACGCCGGCGTCAACTCAAGCACTCTGGACTCCGCGAACGGAAGCAGATCGAGGGCGCAGGTATCGCGCGCCTCCACCATGGCCTCCAACGGAGCGTCGGCGATCACCACCGTCTTGGCGTTGAGGAACTCACGCATGCCCGCGGCGGAGAGTTCGCGGCCGTAGCCGGAGCGCTTGATGCCGCCGAAGGGCAGACGCTCATCGCTGGCGGCCATGGTGTTGAGGAAGACCGCTCCGCACTGCAGTTGGGTGACGAAGCGCTCCTGCTCGGCCGGATCCTGCGTCCAGGCGGAAGCCGCCAGGCCGAACGGCGTGTCGTTGGCGAGCGCGATGGCCGCTTCGAGATCGTCGGCACGGAAGAGCATGGCCACCGGACCGAAGGTCTCCTCGCGGTACACCGGGCAGTCCCGAGGGACATCGGCCAGGACCGTGGGCTGGTAGTAGAAGCCGGGACCCGCCACAGGCTGGCCGCCGGTGAGCAGACGCGCGCCGGCCGAGACCGCCGCGTTCACCTGGCTATCGAGGTCGAAGAGCAGGCGTTGCGTCGCGAGCGGACCGATCTGGATCTCCGGATCGGTGGGATCGCCTACCCTCATCGCCTGCATCGCCGCGGTGAAGCGCAGCTCGAACTCCTCGTAGATGGGAGCGGCGACGATGAAACGCTTGGCCGCGATGCAGGACTGGCCGTTGTTGATGCAGCGCGAGCGAACGGCCGTCTCCACAGCCAGCCCCAGGTCCGCCGAAGGCATGACGATGAAGGGATCGCTGCCGCCCAGCTCGAGCACGGATTTCTTGATCAGCCACCCAGCCTGCGCGGCGACAGCGCGGCCAGCAGCTTCGCTCCCCGTGAGAGTGACCGCGGCGACTCGATCGTCACTGAGAATGAATTCCACGTCCCGGGCCTCGATGAGCAAAGTCTGGAAGACTCCCCGCGGAAAGCCCGCCCGGCGCACCAGAGACTCGATGGCGAGCGCGCACTGGGGCACGTTCGAAGCATGCTTCAGGAGCCCTGCATTGCCCGCCATCAGCGCCGGCGCGAGAAAGCGGAAGACCTGCCAGAAGGGATAGTTCCAGGGCATGACGGCGAGCACGACCCCGAGCGGATCCCAGCGAACGTAGCTGTGATCGGGCTCCGTAGGAATGATCTCGGGAGCCAGAATCTCTACCGCGTGCTCGGCGTAGTAGCGGCAGGCCGAGGCGCACTTGCGAATCTCCTGGCGAGATGCTTCGAGCGGTTTGCCCATCTCCCGCGTGACCATGCAGGCCAGCTCCTCGATGTCTTCTTCAAGCAGCGCGATCAGCTTCCTCATGCACAGGGCGCGATGCGCGAGAGGCACCGACTGGTAAGCGAGGAACGCCCGCCGAGCGCAGGCGATCTTCTGTTCGATCGATTCGCGGGTGAGAGGCTCGAAGCCACGAAGAAGAGTGCCGTTGGCGGGATTGATCGATTCTATAGCCATGCGAAGGTACCTGCCCGGGTGACGTTCAGTCATTCCGAAGCTAGCTTACCAAGCGCCAACGCAAGAATCCGGGTCCCAAGTACAACGTTCGTGGCAGACGCAAACTCCTCCGGGCGATGGCTTATTCCGCCGCGGCATGGAATGAAAAGCATCGCCATGGGACAAATTCGCGCCATGAAGAGAGAGTCGTGGTAGGCGCGGCTCACCATCTTCTTGTACGGCAGGGCCTCGGAGGCGCAGAGTGCCTCGAGGGTCGCGACGATCTCGGCAGAAGTCTCGGCGGGCTCGTCGGCATTCACCATCTGCTCTTCGATGTCAACGTTGCGGCGAACGCGAAGATCTTCACAGTCGCGGCGAACTGCCCGCATGACGGACTCGCGGCGCCCCGGGTCGGTGTCGCGAAGGTCCAGTTGCAGCGCCACGCGGCTGGGCACGCTGTTGACCGCGCCGGGGTGGACCTCGCAGGTGCCCACCGTGGCCACCGTGTCGATCGCCCCGCTGGCGAGTGCGTGGCGTTCGATCGACAGGATGAGTTCGGCCGCGGCACAGAGCGCGTCCCGGCGGTCCGGCATCAGAAGAGCTCCAGCGTGTCCGCCCCATCCCGCCAGCGTGAAGCGGTAGCCCGCCGGCGCCGCGATGTGCGTAACGATGCCGATGGGAATGCCTTCGCGCTCAAGCAGAGGACCCTGCTCGATGTGGAGCTCGACCCATGCGTGAAAGTGGTTCCACGCAAGCCGCACCGAGTCTAGCGCGCCGGTGAAGCCCGCGCTTGTGCGAACCTCTTCGAGCGTGCGGCCCTCCCCGTCGCGGAGGCCGTCCGCCAAGACCGGATCCAGCGTGCCCGAGAGCAGCCGGCTGCCCAAACACCCAATGCCGAAACGCGTCGGCTCTTCCGAGGTCAGCAGGACCAGCTCGATCGAGCGGCGCGGCGTGAAGCCCGCGTGACGAAGCGCGCGCATGGCCTCCAGCCCCCCGAGCACCCCGACCGTGCCGTCGTACATTCCGGCATGGGGGATGGCGTCGATGTGGGAGCCAGTCGCCACCGCGGGCAGCGAGGGGTCGGACCCTTGCCAGCGGAAGAAGATGTTGCCCACAGCATCCTCTCTCACGCTGAAACCCTCAGCAGCGGCCAAACCCTTCAGCCAGCTCCGCGCGCGCAGGTCGTCGTCCGAGAAGACGATGCGCGTCACCGCCGTGCCTTCGGGCGCGGGCTCCGCGTGGGTGAAGGTTGCGAGCTCTTCGAGCTCCCCAAGGAGGCGGCCTTCATCGATCTGAACGTCCATACGATTCGATCCTTCCGGTAACGCAAGCTCAGGAAATGCAAGTTCAAGGCAAAGGAGATCGATTGCAGTTCTTGTAGATCAGGTACTTCGCCGGCTGCTTGCCCAGGGCTCCGAACCACTGCGGGCAGAAGGGTCCCATCCAGATGAAATCGCCAGCGGTGACAGGGTACCAGCACGCTCCGAGGCGATAGATGCCGCCCCCTTCGAGCATCAGCAGCCCGTGCTCCATGAGGTGAACCTCGACCATGCCGAGTGCGGCTCCGGGCTGGTAGGTCATGGTGTTTACGGCGAAGTCGAAGCTGGGATGGTCGGGCAGCAGGCAGCGAACCTGGAGGTCGGGATCGCCCATCAGCGCGGCCGGCGCGGCGTCGTCCTCGTGCGCCACGTTCATCTCCGGAGCCGGGCTGCCCGCAAGAGGCTCGTATGCCTTCTCTATCACCTCTATCCGGGCGCGCTGCGATGCGATGAGCGCGTGCGGATGCGCGGCCGGAATATAGGCGTAGCTGCCCGGCCTCAGGCTGTGGTTCTCCCTGCCCGCGTTCAGTGTGGCAGCCCCTTCGAGCACGTACAGCAAGCGCTGCGCGGAGGTAGGCCCCAGCGTGCCCGAGAGGCCCAGCTCAGCCGTGTATTGCGTGAAGCCCGCACCCGCGGCCGGAGCGATATGCACGATGGCTGTCCCGTCCCGCATGCCGGGAAGCACGGTGCGGATGAAGGTGTCCGGCGTCTGCAATACGTGATTGGCTTGCGTGGCGCTGCGGGTGTGGCCGAGGTTGTTCATGGGCTACTCTTTCTCGCGGAGGTCGCGAATGGGTGGCTCTCGACGAAGTCCAGCAGCGAGCGTGAATGGAGGAGCGCGAGCCCCGCCGCTGCGGCCGCTTCAATGTCCTCGGCCAGCACCGCCTCATCGGGATGATGGCTGAGTCCGCCCGGAGTGCGCAGGAAAATCATGCCGGCGGGAAGGTGCGGAGCGAGGATCATCGCGTCGTGGCCGGCTCCGCTCACCATGTGCCGTGGAGCTGTGCCTGTGGCCCGCACCGCCTCGTCGAGAATCCCGATGAGCGCCTGGTGCAGAGGCACCGCGGCCTGCTCGAGCACCGGCTCCGAACCCACGTCTACCTTCCTCCGGCCCGCGGCGATCCGGGCAGCGTTCTCGATCTCCTCGAGTGCTCCCCTGCGAATCTCGTCGCTGGGGTGCCGGAGATCCAGCGTCGCGACGACTTCGCCAGGAATGACGTTCGAGGCGCCCGGCCGGGGGATGAGGCTCCCTACCGTCGCCACCAGATCCTCCCGTTGCTGCGCCAGCGATTCGACCCGCGTGATCCACTCGGCGGCCGCGGCCAGCGCATCGCGGCGTAGGTGCATCGGCGTGGTGCCCGCGTGGTTCGCGCTCCCTCGGAAGATGAAGCGCAGCCGGCTTTGTCCCGCGATGGAGGTCACCACGCCGAGGGACTGGTTCGCGCTTTCGAGCACCGGGCCCTGCTCGATGTGGAACTCGAAGAAGGCCACGGTCTCCGGCGCGAAGCATGCCAAGCCGATCGCCGAAGGATCGAGGCCGAACTCCCTCACCGCGGTCGCGAGAGTGATGCCGGCCGCGTCCGTGAGCTGGCTGTGCTCGGCGCAGAGACCGCCGGTGAACGCCAGACTGCCGAGGAACGGCCTGCCGAAGCGGATACCCTCTTCTTCGGAAAATCCGATGAGCTCTATAGCGAAGGGGAGCTGTTCACCGCGCAGCTCCTCGATGATGGCCAGCGCTAGCAGAACGCCCAGGATGCCGTCGTAGGCTCCCGCGTCGGGAACCGTGTCCAGGTGGGAGCCGAGCAGAACACGCGGCGCTGCGCCTGAAGCCCCGGCGTACAGGCCGCGGAGGTTGCCGATGGCGTCGACCGAGACCTTCATCCCAGCGGCTTGCATCCAGCCCGTCAGCAGCGCATGCACCCGGTGCATGGGCGAGGAGAGGAAGGGGCGCGTAATCTCGCCGGGCCGCTCAGTACACGCGGCGATCTCCCCGCAGCGCGCGAGAATGCGGGTGGCCAGATCGGGTTGTGCCAAGCTGCGCATCGCGAAGATAGATACTCTTACTGCTACAACTTCAATTCGAGGCCCGGCGTAGGCGTGCCCGAAGGGTCCCGTGGGGTTCGTCGGTGGGAACGAAGATGTGGTTCGGATTGTCCTGGCCAAAGCGGGAGAGGTCCGCAAGCAGATAATGCTTGTTCGGCATGGTCAGCTCGATCTCTTCAAGCATCGGCACCGAGGAGAGCGCAAACTCTGCCATGGCATACAGCGTCTGCTGGACAGATTTGCTGTCGTGCTTCGCGAAGGCCTGCAGCATGGCTTCGCGGATCGCCGCGCGTGTCGCATTGAAGTCGGGCGGCTCTTCGCGATACTGCCAGGTTGCCTCGAGCGCCGTTCCGAAGAGCCGGTCCTTGGTCTCCGCCAGCGTCGTGTACGAGTCTCGGAGATAGCCTTCGAAGGAGGAGTTCGCGGTCTTGAGCAGGGTCAGATCCTTCAGCCCCGAAACCACCGCGGCCGCCTGGCCTCGCGCTTGCAGCTCTTCCACGCTCGTAGTCTGGCGCTCGCCGCCGCCGCGCAGGAAGGTGCTAGGATGCGGCCCGCCGTCGATGGTGAGCCTCTTCCACAACGTGCTCTCGACGCCGACCACAGCCGACGACACCTGGGGATTGCGCGCCAGCAACAGCCCCGCGAGTTCCTGCGCGTAGGACTCCATCGATGTTGCCGTCGAACCGCGCGCCACCGAATACACCATGTTCTTCATGGTGTCGGTCGGCAGAATCTTGCTGTTGTCGCCGCTGCGGTGCGCGCTCTCGAAGTCGCCGCGCAGCAGGACCTCTACGGTCCACTCCTCTACGTCGCTGCCGCCCGGCCCGCGCGTCACCTTCATCAACCGGACACGCGATTTTCCGTAGCTGTTCTCCACCAGCTCGTACATCGTTCAACTCCCCCTGTAGGTGGTATACCCGTTCGCGGTCAGCAGCAGCGGAAGATGGAAGTGCGGCTCCCCACCCGCACCGTCCGGCGGGACGGTGAAGACGATCTCCACGTAGGGGTGAAGGCATGGCAGGGACTGTTCGCGAAAGTACGCTGCCGTGTCGAAATGAATGCGGTAGAGCCCGGGTTCAAGCTCCATCGCTTCGGGCAGCAGCTTCTGGACCCGCCCGTTCGCGTCCGTCTCGGCCATGTTCAGGAGCTCCCACTCCCCCTCCAGCCGGCGAGCGAGCGAGACCTCTACTCCCCCGGCGGGGCGGCCAAGCGCGCTATCGAGAAGGTGCGTCGAGATGCCCATGGATCAGCTTCCCGCAAGCCAGCGCTCGAGGCGCAGCTCTGTGATCTGGCGTTGTTGTTCGGCGGCCGCGTGGAGCTCCGCCGCAGGATCGTTCTTCATTCTCTCTCGCAGCAACTCCAGAATCTCCTGCGCGGACCGGCCGCGGGCACAGACGATGAAGATCTGCCCGAAGCGCTCTTCGTAAAGAGCGTTCCCTCTGCGCAAGCTCTCCAGCCCGGCCGCGCCGGACGACACCGCCGCTCTCTGCTCCTCCGCCGAAGAGGCCAGCGAGAGCGCGCGTGCCCGAGTCCCCAATGGGCCGTGCGCGTGCCTCTCGCCAAGGCGCGGATGGCTGTCGAAGGCTTGCCTCCAGTCGCATTCTCCCAGCGCCAGCCAGATGCGGCCCGAAGCTGAGAGAAGCGATCTGCCGTCCGCGAACGGCCGCTCTACCGCGAGCCGCTCTGCCCACGCGGCCGAGCCGCAGCAGGGAAGTACCTCCTCGGCTGCGGAGGCGGGGTCGAGAGCGTTCCAGCGTGCGAGAACTTCCTTCATGCGCGGTGCAGTTAGAATAACGCGAGCTCGCGACCCGCGGGCCTCTCTGTAAACACGCCCTCCCGGTACACCTCTTCTCCCCGCAGATACGTGGCCCGGACCGCGCCGCGCAGCGTCTCACCCACATACGGAGAGATGGCGTGGCGGAAGTACAGACGATCCTCCGTAATGGTTTGCACCGCATTGCCATCGAAGACACTGAAGCTGGCCTCGCGCCCCGCCTCGAGCGAACCCGCGCGATGCGAGATGCCCGCAAGGGCCGAGGGCGCGGAGCTCATCCAGCGCGCAATGTCTTCCAACCCGTTCTCCTGAGCCTCCAGGCCCCCGCCCCCTCTACGCTTCAGACACTCCGTGTAAATCACCGGAAGCGCCAGCGAAAGACTCGCGACACCTCCCCACGCTTCATCGAAGCGGCCAGTATCGAGGCGCTTCATCCCAGGTGGGCACGGCGAATGGTCCGTGACGATGCAGTCGATCGTACCCGCTGCCAGGCCAAGCCACAGCCCCTCCCGGTTCGCCGCCGAGCGGATGGGAGGAGCGCACTTGAACAGCGTAGCGCCGTCCGGAATCTGTTCCGCCGCGAAGTGAAGATAGTGCGGGCAGGTCTCGACCGTGATCGAAAGCCCTTCCGCGCGAGCCTGCCGCAGCAGCGGAAGCGCGGCCGCGGTCGAGAGATGAACGATGTGAAGCCGGAAACGATACCGCCGGCAAAGCTCGATCGTCATGCCGATCGCCTCCAGTTCCGCTTCGTCGGGCCGCGACGCCAGATAGGTTGCGTACCTGCGCCAATCCTCCTGCTGCAGGGCTGCCGTGGCCGCTTCGATCGGCGCCGCGAGCTCCGCATGCACCAGCAGAGGCAGCCCCGTCGACGCTATATGCGGCAGCGCGGCCTCCAACTGCTCGCGATCGATGCTGGTGAAGCCCTCGCAGCCGGGATCGATGAGGAAACACTTGAACCCAGGCACCCCCGCCGCGGCAAGAGGCAAAAGGTGAGCCTGATTCTCCCCCACCGCCCCACCCCAGCTCAGCCAGTCGACGAAACACTCGCCCGCCGCGGAGGCGCGCTTGGCCTCGAGCGCCGCCACCGTGGTCGTCTCCGGCAGGCAGTTCAGAGGCATGTCCACCAGCGTCGTAAATCCCCCCGCGGCCGCGGCCCGGGTTGCGCTGCGAAATCCCTCCCACTCCGTCCGGCCAGGCTGGTTGATGTGGACATGCGTATCCACCAGGCCCGGCAGAATGGCATAGTCGCCCAGGTCGATCTTCTCCGCTGTCGCCGGCACCTCGCTCGCCCCGCAGATCGCGCGTATCCGGCCACTCTCCACCAGCATCGCTCCACGCCGCGCACCGCCCGGCGTAACGATCGAGGAGCTGAGGAACGCCTGTGCCATAATCGTCATTATCCCCTGACTACACCTTCTGTGCAGCTTCGTGTGAGGAGAGAAATGCCCATCGACGGTCGCACCGAGTTCATGCAAAGGGCGATTGCACTCGCCGTGGACAATGTGAGCTCGAATCGCGGCGGACCCTTCGGCGCCGTGATCGTGCGCGACGGCCAGGTGCTCTCCGAGGCCTCGAACCTCGTAACCTCCACCAACGACCCCACCGCCCACGCCGAGATCGTCGCCCTCCGCCGCGCCTGCGCTACCCTCAACGTCTTCTCCCTGCGCGGCTGCGTGCTCTACACCAGTTGCCAGCCTTGTCCCATGTGCCTGGCCGCCGCCTACTGGGCCCGCGTGGAGGCCATCTTCTATGGCAGCACCGCCGAGGACGCCGCCTCCGCCGGCTTCGACGACGCCCATCTCTACGAAGAGTTCCAGCGCACCCCCTCGCAGAGAAGCCTCCCCGCTGTGAACCTGCTCCGTGAATCCGCCGCCGCCGCCTTTGCCGCCTGGCGCGAGCAGGCAGCGAGAATCGAGTACTGAATCCATGGCGACCGCCCAAAAAAAACCCCCTCCCC
>CAXTPY010000053.1:0-12669 GCA_964246195.1 uncultured Acidobacteriaceae bacterium
ACCACGGATCTACACCTCGTTCCTGATCGGCGACCGCGCTCAGATTGCCTCAGTCGATCTCAGTGGAGGGCAGCTCCAGCCGATCAGTTTGCCCGATGAGCTCAGTTCCGTCTCCATCGCCGATATCTCGCGTGACGGCTCAAAGCTCATCGTTCGCGGAAGGCAGTCGCGGGATTCCGAACAGCCCCTCTGGATTGTGCCGACCTCCGGACTAAGCGCCTTGCGGGTCGGGGGTATCCTCGCGCACGATGCGACGTTCATGCCGGGAGGCAGCAGTGTCCTATTTGCCACCGGGGACGAGCTCGGCATCGCGCAACTCGGAACCGGCTCCATCTCGAGGTTTGCAGCGCTGCCGGGACGCGCATTCTGGCCGCGATGGTCGCCTAGCGGAACAAGGCTGCGCTTTACCCTGCTTGACCCGCTGACGCATCAAGCGTCGCTTTGGGAGTTGGATGCGAACGCGCATCATCTGCATCGGCTGGCCTGGCCAGATCTGGTCGGTCTGGCTGTTTGCTGCGGCTCCTGGACAGTGGATGGAAGCTCCTACGTGTTTCAGGCCAGCAACGGAGGGGAGAGCAATGTCTGGATCGCGGGAACCGGAGCGCACCCGCGAGTCACCGAACTGACGAACGGACCTCTGCGCTATGCCTCTCCTATGACTTCCCGGGCTGACAAGACGGTCTTTTTCGTGGGCCTGGAGACACCCGGGCGAACTCGCTTTTACGATCAAGAGCTGCAACGGTTCATTCCGGCTCCTGCTTTTCTTATGCATGCCAGACGGGTGGCCTACTCGAGGGATGGTACGTGGGTAGCCTGGACGGATGTAGATGGCCGGCTCTGGCGGGCTCGCAGTCCGGACGGGACCGGGCGTCTGCGGCTTACGCCGGATGATCTGGATGTGTTTCTCGCACAATGGTCTCCGGATGGAACGCAGCTTGTGCTGATGGCCCGCAAACCCGGCGAGAGCTGGCAGATCTACACGGTGGGCGCGACCGGAGGACTGTTACGCCAGGTGTTGGCAGACCGGCGCAATCTTGCCGACCCGGACTGGTCTGCCGATGGGAGAAGCGTTGTCTTCGGGCGTGAAGCCGACCTCCTGGGGAAGGAAAGCGGACCGCACGACATAGAAGTGCTCGACTTGACCAGCCGCAAGACGCAAGTACTGCCGGGATCGGAGAACCTGTTCAGTCCGCGTTGGTCGCCCGACGGACGTTGGATCCTCGCGCTTTCGCTGGATCAGACAAGCCTGCTGATCTACGACGTTTCGGAGCGAACGTGGAGAACGCTTTTCTCCGGCAGCGCAGCCGATCCCGTTTGGAGTCTGGACAGTAAGTCGGTTTACTTCCACGAATTCGCCGATCCCGGTTCAGCCATACTGCGGGTTCCTGTAGACGGGGGGGCGGCTCGGAAGGTAGCCGATCTATCCAAACTCGAGCTGCCCGCAGAGCAAAGCTACTTCTTCAGCGGAATGACGCCGGCCGGCGCACCGATCATCGAGCCCCGTATTGGGATGGGTAATCTTTTTTCCGTGCGTCCCTCGCGTTGATCGGCAGGTGCCCCCGGCCAGCCGCGGGACGGCAACCTGCAATCCTCCCTGTACCTTTTTACCCTCCGTGTACAGGTGAGGAGAGAATAGCCACTTATGGACAGTACTCGTGGGTGCCAGACCCCTGGGGTTATCCCGATATACAGTTTGCTGCACTGATCTGTTGCCGTCTATCTGGATCAACTCGCCATAGAACTCAAGTCTGAACCGTGGCTGATGAAATAGATTCTGGCGTAAGCGAACCCTCTACCGAATAAGGTCTGGATGCATTGAAGTACAACTGAGTGTCGCCCATGCACAGACATGGAGCACGGAAGGAATTTCTCGACTAGAGGTAGCCCTGACTTCCGGTAAGGAGGATGTATCGATATCTTGCATTCGTGTTGTTGCGGCTTGGACGCACACAAGAAGTCGATTGCGGTTTGCGTGGCGTCGCTGACCCCACAGGGGGGGAGAGCGGCACGAGCAACGAAGGTTCGCACGATGACGCGTGACCTGCTCGAGATGGCGGACTGGCTCCGGGAGCGAGGACTCAAGCGCGACATGTCACCGGCGTCTACTGGGAAGCCCGTCTGGAATGTTCTCGAAGAAGGTTCCAGGTGCTATTGGTGAACGCGCAGCATATCAAGGCTGCGCCCCACCCCAAGACGGACCAGAAGGACAGTGAGTGGATAGCGACGTTGCTGGGGAGCATAAGGAACCGTGGGTTTTCATGCCGCAGCTGGGACTTCTTGACGGCCCAGAAGTCCTGGATACCAACGTTCGAACGTGGGCCGAAGGGTGCCGTCGAGCGTACGGGTGCGGGTCTGAAGGAGCAGATGAGCGCCGCGCTTGGTCCATTGCATCTGCTGACGCTTGGCGAACCGCTTACTGATGAGCGCGTTCACCGTGCTCTCGGCCATGGCGGAAGAGATGCGTTCGCCTGAGCGATACCGCTCGCCATAATTAATGAGGCTGCCGCCATTCGACCGTATGTAGATGGCGAAATCCCGCAAAGATCGGCGAAAGCGCTTCAAGTGCTGATAGTCGATCTCCAAAGGGTCCACATGATCTTCGAGATTCGTGATCTCATGTCGAGCGCGATGCTGATTGCCGTGCCACAGCAGCCATTTGATGCGGCTGAGCGTTTTCAGCAGCCGTTCCCCTTCCGCCCCATCGTGGTGCGCAGCTCCACGCGCGTACTGTTCGAGCACGGTCAGCCGCATGGCGATGTGGAACCAATCGAGCACATGCTCCGAGGTGGAAGTGACGCGCTCTGTAAGAGAGCGGACTTCTTCGCCGCCGTGGGTGAGGAAGGTGACATCCTGGTTGGCTTGTAGACCTTGACCCTTGAGCAGATCGAAGAGCCGCCGCTTCGGTTTTAGATCGTAGGCGTGGACCATGCCGATGTAGCGCGATTCGCGGTCTTCGGGCATGGAGCGCCCAAGGATGAGCTCGAAGTTGGTCGTTCTCTCCTTCCAGTCCCGGACGTAGCCTCCGTCGAGGCCGACCACGATGCGCCCTTCAGGGATCGGCAGAGCGGCCCATTCCGCCGGACAGCCGTCGATAAAACTGGACCGCTCCTCTCCGAACTCCGCATCGGCGCGTTTGGCCACTTGGAGGGTATGTTCGCGGATGTTTGTGGCGTTGGCTCCCGAGGCGATCGGTAAAACATCGGCGAGCAGCCCGGCTGCGGCTGCATAGGGTACAAGGGAAGCCCAGCGTGTCTCCAGGTACAGTCGCTCGGGCGCGATGTGGCTGGGAAGAAGATCGCGCGGGGGAGATGTCGAAGCGGGCGCGGTGCCGGGACGGCAGGGACAGCCGTGCAGCCTGGGGCTAGAAAGCGATACGTCCCCATAGAGCGTTCGGAATACGATGGGATAACTGCCTTTGCTTCTACGGAGAACACCGCAGGCATCGCAGCAGCGGTGTCGATTCGTCCAAGATTCGATCTGAGCCTTGATGACGCCAGTTTGAACTGCGCTGAGCAGAGAATTGCCCTCGGCAAGTAAGAGGGCTCTGTTGCAAAAAGGTCGAGGGTCGTATTGGATGTAGCTAACGAGCAGGAGGTCCAAGCGCGTGTCGGCATTCAAGTGGCGTCATTTTGAAGGAGAAATCATTCTCTGGGCAGTGCGCTGGTACTGCCGTCACGGGATCAGCTACCGGGATCTGGAACAGATGATGGGGGAGCGCGGCGTGAGTCTTGACCACTCCACGATCTATCGCTGGGTCCAGAGATATGCGCCCGAAATGGAGAAGCGGCTACGCTGGCGGTGGCGCTGTCCGCGGTCGACTAGCTGGCGTGTCGATGAGACCTACGTGAAGGTTCGCGGCCGATGGGCTTACTTGTACCGTGCTCTCGACAAGCATGGCAACACGATCGACTTCTATCTCTCGCCAACCAGGAACGCTCACGCAGCGAAATGCTTCCTGAGTAAGGCGTTGCATGGTTTGAAGGCTTGGGAGAAGCCAGAGATCATCAACACGGACAAAGCTCCGACCTACGGCATCGCAATAGCAGATCTGAAGCTGAAGGTAAATGTCCAGAGGAAACGGTGCATCGACAGGTCAAGTATCTCAACAACGTCGTCGAGGCAGACCATGGCAAGCTGAAGCAGTTGATTCGCCCTATGCGAGGCTTCAAGACGCTGAAAACCGCCTATGCGACCCTCCGAGGATTCGAGGTGATGCGGGCCTTGCGCAAAGGGCAAGCTGCAGCCTTCAACCTCACGCGCGATATTCGCGGCGAGGCGCGCATCGTTGAACGCGCTTTCGGCCTCGGTATAAGTGCGCTCGCGTAGGCCGTCGCAATTATCGGTGAAACCTCCAATCTCAACCTGCTTGACCGCCCGGGCAGGACACAGTCTTCGACATCCTCGGCGAAGACCTGATTTTGCAACAAAGCCGAAGAGGAGATCCCATCGATTGAGGACCTGAAGGGGGTTGTCGAAAAGCTCCGGACGGAGTTCAAAGCGGCCTGAAAGGCAGAGATGGACGAGCCGAGGGAAGGGAAGTGAGCTCGACCGCCCTGGTTCTGGTCCCGTCGGCCGGCAATGCTCCGGCGCCGGTCGATCCTCTCCTGTTGCGGCTGAAGTGGATGGTGATCAATTCCGTAACGGCGGCCAATTCCAAGCGCAATTACGCCAAGGCGCTCGATCATCTCTTCGCTTTTGCCGCCGGTCGGCCGCTCTCGCGAGAGTTGATGCTGGCGTGGCGCGCCTCGATGGAGAAGCAGTCTCCTTCAACCGTCAATATACGACTTTCCGCGATGCGGAGTCTGGTCACGGAGGCACGGAAGGCCGGCATGGTCTCGTCTGAAGCGGCAGCCGAGCTCAGTGACATTCCCAACATCAAGCAGGCTGGCGCCCGCAAGGGAAACTGGCTTACCCGCGAGCAGGCCAAGGAGATCCTGGCTGTCCCCGACCGCTCGAAGCTCAAAGGAAAACGCGACTACGTGATCCTGTCGCTACTGGTAGCCTGCGCCCTGCGCAGAACGGAACTCGCTGAACTGGATATGGGAACCATTCAGCAGCGGGAAGGCCGCTGGGTGTTAGCCGACCTCGAAGGGAAGGGAAGGCGGATTCGGACCATCGCGATCCCGATCTGGGTGAAGCAGGGCATCGACGCCTGGACAGCCGCGGCAAACATCAAGCAAGGCCGGCTGCTTCGTCCTATCCGCAAAGGCGGCAAGATCGAAGGCGAGGTCCTGAGCGACTGGGCGGTATGGTCGGTCGTCGAGCAGGCGGCCAAGCAGATCGGGATCGAGCATTTCGGGGCGCATGACCTGCGCCGAACCTGTGCCAAGCTTTGTCGCAAGGCGGGAGGCGATTTGGAGCAGATTAAGTTCCTGCTTGGCCACTCGTCGATTCAGACCACGGAACGTTACCTGGGGTCGGAGCAGGAGATAGCTGTTGCTGTGAACGATAACTTGGGATTGTGATGCTACTTGAGGAGCGATGGTTTCGGCCGTAACCGCGGTCTTCACGACGCAAGACACGCTAAAGCTCGTCTCGACGGCGGAGAAGATCGAGTGATGCCCTTTGTTCTGCGCGAGTCGCTCGCTTAGCCACGCTGCAAAGAAGGAAGCGAGCGCACCTACATCGGTCACGATCCTAGCCCGTGTGTTGACGACTTCAGGAGTAAAGCGCACCGTGCCGGTCGACATAGCATCCGAAGATCGCTAAATCTGCCGCACTCTTTCAAGGAAATTTCCCCTTTTGTTTTTCACTTGCGAGAAGATGAGGTTGTCCAGTCGTATCAGGTGGTGAGCCGAATGTTTGCGCGTTCGCAACAGATTTCTTCCCCCCTTGTACTGCCGATGCTCGGCAGCATCCTCACCACCAGCGTCATTGCCTCCATTCTTATTCGGCCTCCCTCAAGGCCGACGCTCAGTCTCGAGCAGCTGTTGCTCCGGGCGGCAGTCTACCTCACACTCGCTGCCTGCATTCACGTCGTCACCGTCTGGTCTATCTGGCGACTCATACGTGAATATGTAGAGCCCTCCGCCGGCACCCTTGTTGTTCATATCTGGGCTGTCGTCGTATGGTTGCCACTCATCACTATTCTCGGCGCCGAACGGTCTCTCTGGATCTCCTGCATCGTCCCCTGGGTCTTTGCCAACGGCATCACATTCCTCAACTTATGGAGCAAACGTGCGCAGGAGGATGAATCCGTAGCTTGCACAACTCGCTTTCTCTTCCAACCCACATCCATACCTCCGTTGTGGAGAACACTGCTGCCATACTGCATCACGATTGTGATGATCCAGGCAGGGCTGGCGGCCCTCACCTCTGGCCACACGTGGTCCGCTGCGGCGCTCCTTTCCGCAGGAGTGCTGCTGTTCCTAGTGCGTCATCCGTTCGTGCGCGGCATAGCAAAAAGCCGCCGCAGATTCTCGCGCGCTACGCTCCTGCAGACAGCTGTGGTCTTCTTCCTCATTTCAACAGCGCTCACGCCCTACCTTCAAAAGGCCTACGGCCTGCGCGGACTGGTCAATTTCCTCGCTACCCGCCCGGCACCCCTCGGCAGGCCTGCTGCACAACTGGCTGTGGGCTCCGACTATTCGGGTGTCGTCCTCACGCTTCCTGCAAAGCCTCATCCGTGCATTCAGCCTCCTACCCCTTCCGATCAAACCAACTTCTCCGCCGCTCTTCCAAAGCCGGTCATCATTCCCTTCGACGAGGCTTACTGGTACTTCAAGCAACCGGACACTCGCCCCAAGGCCGATGCACGTATCCAGCAAGGCGATCCCATCAAAGCCGACGTGCGGTCGACGGATCGTCGTAAGCTCATGATGGAAGCCCATCAGACGCTGCCCACTCCAATCTCCGCCGATTGCTGCCACGCCATGCGTATCAACCTCCTCAATGGGGACGACCGCCCTGGTCTCATCCGAATCGAGCTGCTGCTCAGGGACACATCTAGTAAACCCTGCTCCTCGCTCCTCCTCGGCAGTCTTCCGATCCCCTCAAGTCAGCTTCAACACATTCCATTGAACCGCCCACCGGTTCCGGAATCCCTGCGCTTCCAAATGCCTGCCAAGGCTCACGGTAGACGCTTTGACGAGATTACCGTGATCGTCGAGCCATCTTACGACCGCGCCCTCGCCGGCTCAAAGATCGCTATCCAGGATTTCGTGCTCATTCCTTAGGTGGTAGATGTCGTAGGCGAACTGCCGCTCTGTTTCGACCTGCTCCGCAGCTCGAGGTAGACCCAACATTGCTGTCGCCGGGGGCAATCTGGCACCCGCAATCGGCCTGCAGGACTGTCGATTTTTCAACACGGCCCAGCGCCTAAATCAGAGAGAATTGAAGAATGGACGTTCTAACCAAGGCTAGCGTAACGGAGGAACAGGGCTTTTCCGAGATTGTCGGCCTCATTGCAGCCGCTCGGCAACGGGCATTTCAGGCCGTCAATACCGCGTTGATCGATCTCTACTGGCAAGTAGGTGAGTACATCAGCCGCAAGATCGAAACCGCCGAGCGGGGCGAAGGAGTGGTGCCGCAACTGGCTCAATACATTGCCCAGACGCAGCCGGGGCAACGCGGTTTTACGCGCTCCAACAGTGTTCAGAATGAAACAGTTATATGAGACATACCGCGACAATTGTCGTGGACACACAACCTCATCATCCTTGGGCAGAGCAAACGGCCCGAGGAACGAGAATTTTATCTGCGGATGGCGATACGGGAGCGGTGGTCGAGCCGCCAGTTGGAGCGGCAGTTCAACCTCGCTCTCTTTGAGCACACCGTGCTCTCCCCGGTAAAAGTGTCGCCGGCGGTGACAGAAATACATCCAGAGGCGGTGAGCATTTTCAGGGACGCCTACTCCGTCGAATTTCTCGGCTTGCCGCAGGAGCATACCGAAAACGACCTCCACCGTGGATTGCTCGACCGCATGAAAGATTTCATGCTGGAGCTTGGCCGAGACTTCTGCTTTGTCGGTTCCGAGTATCCGTTGCAAGTGGGTACGCGGGACTTCGCGCTGGACCTGCTCTTTTTTCCATCGCGGCCTCAACTGCCTTGTCGCCATGGAACTCAAGGTGACTCGGTTTGAACCGGAATATCTCGGCAGGCTGAGCTTTTATCTGGAGGCTCTCGACCGCGACGTGCGCAAGGCGCATGAACAGCCCTCCATCGGCGTTCTACTGTGCGCCAGCAAAGAGGATAAGGTCGTGGAATATGCTCTGAGCCGCACACGGGGTCTGAGTAGCAACGGAACAGAAAACTTACATAAGGGACTCTGTTGAGGCTTCCAACAAACCCCGGTTTGATGGAAAGCTGAGAGGGGGCGTCGCAACGCCCTGTCTGAGCATCAATTCTTTGCAGAAAGCCATATAAATATCTATGACCGCTAAACCCTGCTCAATGTACATTGATGCAGAGGGTGGTTTCATATGCTCATCGGCTATATGCGTGTGTCGACGGGCGAACAGAGCCTCGACCTGCAGCGGGATGCGTTGAGGCGGGCAGGCTGTGAACGAACGTGCGAGGACATGTTCCGGCCGGGCCGCCGAGCGTCCTGGACTGTCAAAGGCCCTCGACGCCGCGCGACAGGGTGACGCTCTGGTTGTGTGGAAGCTGGACCGGATTGGCCGTTCGCTGCCGCACGTTGTGGGGCTGGTCGGCGATCTGCAAAAGCGGGGCGTCGGTTTGAAGGTGCTGACCGGGGATGTCGATACAACGACCGTGACTGGCCGGCTTGTCTTCGGCATCTTTGCAACGCTTGCCGAGTTCGAGCGCGATCTGATCCATGAGCGAACGATGGCCGGACTTGCGGCGGCTCGCGCGCGTGGGCGTTCAGGAGGAAGACCGCGCGTCATGACGAAGGCGAAGCTCAAGACCGCAATGACCATGATGACCGACCGGGACAACGCGGCTCGGGACGTTGCAGTTCAGCTTGGAATCTCCCTGTCGACGCTTTACGCCTATGTCGATGCTCAAGGGCAGCCGCGCGCCCGTTCAGCCGAGTTGCTGGGCAATCGCGCCCGCATCCCGGTGCCCATTCAGAAGCCGGCTTGAGGGTGCCCGTCAGCTTTCTTACCGAAGATCAGGCTGGACGGTACGGACGCTTCTCCGGCGAACCCACGCACGATCAGCTCACCAGGCATTTCCATCTCGACGATTCAGACCGCGCCTTCATCGCCGAACACCGTGGCGATCACAACCGCTTGGGTGTTGCTGTTCAGCTTGGCACTGTGCGCCTGCTGGGGACATTCCTTGAAGATCCCACGGAGACGCCGCTGTCGGCCGTCCGGTTCGCCGCGGATCAGCTGTTAATCGCGGACTTCTCCGAAATGATGACGCTGTATGGCGTAAGCGCCGGGCGCTGGCGGCATGGGGGCCGCATCCGGGAGCGCTATGGCTACCGCGTGTTCACCGACTTCGGCGTGGCCTTTCGGCTCAACCGCTTTCTCTATGCCCTGAGCTGGACGGGAACGGACAGACCGACGGCCTTGTTCGAGCGGGCGATCTCGTGGCTTGTGGCCGGCAAGGTTCTGTTGCCAGGTCTTTCTGTACTGGAACGGGCGGTCGCCCGGGTGCGCTTGCGCTCGGCTTCTCATCTGCATCGCCGGCTTGCGGAAGGAATAAACGCCGAAGCTCGCTTACGGCTGGATCGCCTTGTTGCGGTTCCGGAAGGCGAGCGTCAAAGCCCTCTTGACCGGCTCCGCGATGGACCTTTCATCCAGAGCGGACCTGAGATCAGCCGCTCTTTGCTGCGTCTCGGAGAGGTCCATTCGCTCGCTCGGGAACTTCCAAAGGTCGACCGCATTCCCCCGGGCAAGGTTACCGCGCTCTGGAGATTTGCCTCGGCCGCGCGAGCGCAAGCCGTAGCGCGGCTTCCCGAGGAGAGGCGGACCGCCACACTGCTGTCCTTCATCCATACGCTCGAAGCGTCCGCGGCGGACGACGTCATCGATGTGTTCGACGCCGTAAGCACGGCTATGTTCTCGGAGGCGGAAGCCGCCGCGAAGCAGGCGCGGCTGGGATCGCTGCGCGACTTTGACGATGCCGCGTTGAAGCTACGGGACATGGGCATCGTGGTCTTCGATGACGCAACGCCGTGAATTGGCCAGACCTCGACAGGTACACTCCTAAAGCGCTTGATCGTTGGCTCGGCTGTCTGCTGTGTTCGCAGGTAGGGTGAGGTCACAATCAGGCTTGGAGTTTCAGTCCAGCTTCCGCTATTGCAACTTATCGGGACTTAGCCGTTATGGATCATTCTGTTGACAACTTGGAGTACCCCGAGTACCGCTTCAGAGTTCCAGTAGACGCACACTTTTCTGGCCAATACCCGCGACGAGCGTCCAATGTGATTGGAACTTGTGAGACGATTCGTCGTACTGTAAACCAGCGATTTGTCCTGGGCGATTAGTCGGGCCTAGCTGTTTGAATCTCGATTTTCGCAGCATCGCCTAGCGCTTCGATTGGAGGACTCAATGGAAGAACGGCTTAGAGAAGTGGCTCAGCAGGCAACGAAAGTCAGTCCTCCCGCAGATATGAGAGTGAAGTTGTCAATCCTATGGGTCTTTGCGGTCCTCAATTACATCTATGCGGATGTTTTTACAGCACTCGATCCATCGACCAGCACCGGGTCAGTCCCGATGAGCCATGCAACCATGTTGGGCGCCGCGATACTGATGGAGACTGCAATCGTGATGGTTCCCCTGGCGCGACTCTTGGCCTACCAACCGAACCGGTGGGGGAACGTTTTGGCAGGGGTAATCCATACTGTGGCTGTGATTGCATCGCTATTCGTCACCGGAAAGCTGCCAGCCCTCTATTACATCTTCTTTGCATGCGTTGAAGGTCTGACCACCTCCATCATCGTCTGGCTTGCGTGGAAGTGGAAGGAAGCCCATGAAGAGTTCTCTTTTGGCCCGATGCGTCGACGTGGGCGGCGCGATGCCGGTTTTCCCGAGTCCTCAAAGGGTGAAGCAGAGGACACCTCAAGAAAGGGAAATTTATGTACGCTAAGGGGGGCCGGAGGGGTTTCTGGGGCTTCGGAGCGGTCTGAAGCCACCCTTGGCTACCCGCTTATTGGTGTGCCAGGTGTAATCGCCGGTGAGGTTGATGTGCTCCCAGCCAAGTGGAGAGACGTGCTGGAGCAGGGCGGGATCGAACTGCCGTGATTTCGCCATCTGCTCGGTTGCGCGTTCCAGGTAGACAGTGTTCCAAAGTGTGATGGCAGCCACAACTAGATTCAGCCCGCTTGCGCGATGCCGTTGATTCTCAAAGGATCGATCACGAATTTCGCCCAGCCGATTGAAGAACACGGCTCGTGCCAGCGAGTTCCGGGCTTCTCCCTTGTTTAGACCGGCGGTGACCCGCCGTCGCAGCGCTGGATCTTCAAGCCACGCCAACATGAAAAGGCTTCTTTCGATCCTTCCGATCTCGCGCAGTGCGAGAGCAAGACTGTTCTGGCGAGGGTAAGAGCTTAGCTTGCGCAGGATCAAGGACGCGGTGACGGTACCCTGCTGAATGGATGCAGCCAGCCGCAGGACCTCGCCGAGCTGTTGTTCGATGATCTTCGTATTGATGGAGCCGCCGATCCACTTATGAGAAGAAACATGGTGTTGCCGGAAATCAACTTGGATCGGTCAGCACAGGCGCTCAGCTTACGTCATCAGATCGAGAGGCAACTTGCTGGTGCTATTCGGGAGGCAAGCTGCCCTACGGTTGCCGTCTACCTTCATCACGTCTGCTAGCCAGCCTACTTGCCGTCTCACGCGGTACCGTCGTCGATGTCTACGAGGCATTGCTTGGGAGAGGAATGCTTACCTCAACTGCGGGAAGGGTGGGCCGGGTCATCCCTGCACACGCCTCCTCGAATGCTTCGCCTCACTTGTCGTCGAGACAACAAGCGACTCCAGCGGACTGGCGACAGCCTGCAGGTGCCGACGCGACAGATGCAGATATACCGTCGTGTCGGCCAGCTTGGCGTGACCGAGCAGCAGTTGAATGGTGCGCAGATCGGCGCCGGCCTCGAGCAGGTGCGTTGCGAAGCTGTGCCGAAGCGTGTGCGGCGAAACGCGCTTGGTAATCCCCGCAGCCTTCGCTGCTTCGGTCACAGCCGTCCACGCGACCTTCGTGGTGACCGGCACGTCCGCTCGCCAGTTGTTCTCCATGCCGGGGAACAGATAGGTCTTCGGCTTCATCCAGCGCCAGTACTCGCGCAGGGTGTCCAACAGCTTCGGACTCAATGGAACATCCCGGTCGCGTCCACCCTTGCCTTGCTGGATGTGCAGCACCATCCGCCCGCTGTCGATGTCGACGACCTTCAGCCGGCACAGCTCAGCCCGGCGTACGCCGGTCGCATAGAGCGTCATCACCGTCGTGCGATGCATCAGGTTGCCAGTCGCGTCGATTAGACGGGCGACTTCTTCCTGGCTGAGCACGGTCGGCAGACGCTTGTGCTGCTTCGGAAACGGGATCGCATCGGGCAGGTAAGGCCGACGCAGCGTCTTGACGAACAGGAATCGCAACGCTGCTGTCCGTCCTTCGATGGTGCGCGGGGAGAGCTTGCGATCGCGAAATAGATGGACCTGGTAGTCGCGTATGTGGTCGGGTCCTAGCTGTTCGGGAGAACGGGTCTGCCCGGCACTTTTGTACCAGTTGAGAAGCGATAAAACTGGAACAAGAGGA
>CAXTPY010000054.1:0-12665 GCA_964246195.1 uncultured Acidobacteriaceae bacterium
GGCGGAGAGCGCGGTGCATGCGCGGCATGCGGGGGTGCAGATATGGCAGAGGTACGGGGTGCCGGTGTATTTCTATGGGGCGGCGGCGGCGCGGCCGGACCGGGTGCAGCTTGAGAATGTGAGGCGGGGGCAGTTCGAAGGGCTGCGGGAGGCGGTGTTGAAGGATACGGGCCGGAGCCCGGAGGGGGGGGGGCCGGAGTTGCATAGCACGGCCGGCGCGAGCGTGGTGGGCGCGAGGAATTTCCTGATCGCGTACAACATCTTCCTGGAGTGCGGCGACATCAGTGTGGCGCGGAGCGTGGCACGGGATCTGCGGGCTTCGAATGGAGGGATGTTCGGCGTGAAGGCGATGGGTACGGTGGTGGGAGGCAGAGCGCAGGTGAGTATCAATATCACGGACCACAAGGCGAGTCCGGCGGGCAGGGTGCACGACGCGGTGCGGCGTCTGGCGGAGGTGCACGGGGTAGAGGCGGCGGAGGGGGAGTTGATCGGGCTGATCCCGGAGGATGCGTATGAGCCGGAGGCGAAGTGGATACGTCAAATACCTGGGTTCGAGCCGGCTACGAAGGTGCTGGAACGGAAGCTGAAGCATCCACTTGCGTGGCCGTAACGTACTGGAAGTGAGGGCTTGCGCTGCCGGCGGTGTCTCGGCTGCGTAGGCTGGGATGGCGGGACTACCACTTTGGCTGTACGGGGGCTTGCAAGCGCGGGCGATTCACGGAAGAATGGACGTTGAGGAATTACGGTCATGGCGATCAAGGCAAGGCAGGCGGCGTGTTGGGCAGTGGTGGCGTTGGCGGGAGGGCTGCTTGGGGGAAGCGCGCGGGCGGCCCAGTTGAGCAGCGACGGCAAGGCTGCGATACCCCATGACGTGCAGCAGCTGATCGTGGTCGATTACCGCGCGATGCAGAACTCGCCGGCGGCGATGGACCTGAAGGACCGGGTGCTGCCGCCGGAGTTGAAGAGGCTGGAGAACGCGATGAAGAGCTCGGGACTGAAGGTGGACCAGGATGCGGACATCCTGGCGTTCGCTTCGTTTCGAGCGCCCGGGAGCGAAGGGACGCGCATCGTGGGGATCGCGCAGGGACAGTTCCACACGCGCGAGGTGATGGCGAACTTCGTGAAGAACAAGGTGAAGCCGGTGACGCTGCGGAATAACAGCATCTACCCAATGGGCTCGGGGATGAGCGTGGCGTTCCTGAACCAGACGACGATGGTCTTTGGGGACAAGGAAGCTGTGAAGGCGGCGTTGGACGCACGCGACGGCATGACGGCGAACTTCATGACAAACAGCGACATGGTCGGGAACATGGGGGCCGTGGATGCGAAGGCGGTGTGGAGCCTGCTGGACCAGAAGGGCACGCAGACGATGATGAAGAGCGTGCTGGGCGAGGCCTCGCAGCTGGCGGATTACGACACGGTGCGGGAGCGGATGAAGAGCTCGCGGTACACGATGGACTTCCAGAATGGGGTGAAGTTCGACCTGGCGGTAGTGATGTCGGATTCGCTGACGGCGGCCACGGCGGCGACGCTGATGAAGGGCGTGGCGCTGATGAGGAAGACTTCGGGTACGCCGCTCGAGAAGACGGCGATCGACGACACGACGATCGATTCGGGCGCGGGAAC
Source organism: uncultured Acidobacteriaceae bacterium (assembly GCA_964246195.1). Classification (GTDB taxonomy): domain Bacteria; phylum Acidobacteriota; class Terriglobia; order Terriglobales; family Acidobacteriaceae; genus Edaphobacter. The sequence continues at coordinate 1,627 of CAXTPY010000054.1, forward strand.
CTTGACCGTGGCGTATGCTTCGTCGGATAGCCAGTTTGCGAATTTGCTGACCTCGCCGTTGTTTCAATCGGTGGTGAAGTAGGGCGGCCTAACGCCGGTCTTTGATGTGCGCCGCTCGGATGTCTTGGGCGGTGAAGATGGAAGCGAAGGGCACTTCAGGCGCGGAGGCTTCGATGTTGGCTCGGCCGCCCTGCTCACGATCCACGAGACAGAGGATTCCGGCTACGGTCATGTCGGCGGCGCGGGCGGCTTCGATGGCCAGGATGGTGGAGCCGCCTGTGGTGCAGACGTCGTCGACGATGACGACGCTGGCTCCGGGACGGAGGAAGCCTTCGATGCGGCGGCCGGTGCCGTGGGCCTTCTCAGCTTTGCGGACGAGGAAGCCGTGGAGGAGTTCGGCGTGGGGGTACTGGAGGGCGTGCCAGGCGCTGGCGCTGGCGGTGTTCGACACCAGGGGGTCGGCGCCCAGGGTGAGGCCGCCTACGGCTTCGGCGTGTGGCCAGTGCTGGCGGATATGTTCGTAGAAGACCAGGCCGGCGAGGCGGCCGCCTTCGGCGTGCAGGGTGGTGGTGCGGCAGTCGATGTAGTAGTCGCTGCGCTTGCCGCTCGCGAGGATGAAGTCGCCTAGGCGGAAGGAGTGCTGGGCCAGGAGATTGAGGAGGGCTGTGCAGTTGTCAGGGGTGTGTTGGGGCATGGTCAGGCTCGATTGTAGAAGATAGGCAGATCGCCCGGCTGCTCCCTCGATGGCTGAGTGAAGCGTTCGCGGTTGGGGATGCACATGAGATGTGCATGTGTTATGATGCGGGGTATGGGGAGTTTGTCGCAAGCCACGGCTAGCAGCAGAACGGTGGTGCTTCTGCGTCCCCACGAGCGTGAGCACCTGGAGAGGTTGGCCGCGGAAGAGCATGTCTCGTCCGGAGAGATTCTTCGCAGGTCCTTGGATGCCTATGAGCAGAAGAGTTCGGCTTCCGAGCAGGAGATGCTGCATACCTTGCTGGCCGAGATGAACTCTGCACTGGAGGGCGCCCTGGTATCGATTCGCTCGGCACGCTCCGAGATTCGAGAGAGCCTGAACAGGGTTCGGGAGATGAGAGAGGGACGGGCTTGAGCCTCCTGGCCGATGCGTTTGCCGCCACGAAGAAGATCTTGCTGGTCAGTGAAGAGCTGGACCGGCTGGGAGACGACTGCAAGGAGCTGGCGAGCACGATCGCCGATCACGAGCGCAGACTGATCCGGGTGGAGACGACGATGGAGTTGGCGCAGCGAGGTTGGCCGCGTGGATTCATCGAAGGCTAAAGGGAAGGTTCTTGTGCCTTCTTCCTCCGCCGCGCGATCAAGCGGCGCGCCCCGCTTGAAATGACCGGGAATGAGGATCTGGTTAGCTCAGGCAATGTTGAGGGGGTTCGGTGCGTCGTGTTGATGATTGTGATACCCGCTATGTGTCGGGCTTTCAGCCCTTGGATTCGGGTCTGTACTTGTACCTAGGCCTCCGGCCTAGGCTGGTATGGAGCGGGCCTTCAGCCCTTGATGAGGTGATGCGGCTTGACGGACCTTTGGCCCTTGATGAGGCCTGACGGGCCTTTGGCTCTTGGTGAGGCTTGGCGTGGCCTTTGGGCCTTGGTGAGGCTTGCCGGAGCTGAGCGTCATCCTTTGACAGAAGTGCTTTTGGTCGGTATCTCATTGGAATTCATGAGCACCCTTGGCTACCAAAACCCCTGTAAGTCATTGATAACTTCCGTAAGCAAGCCTTCAGCACCCTCGCCGGCACCCTCATCGACCTCTGCTTTTAGGTTACAGACCTCTGCCCTGCGGGCAGAAGTTCGTCATTTTCCCGAGGGTGCGGGACGAGGGTGCTAAAGCACACTTGCGAAAATGACCGCCTGTTTTGAAAAGGATGCAGCGACGACCTCTGCCTTCTTGCGGAAATCTGAATAAAACCCCTATTTCTTATTGCTATCGCGCATAGAGTAGGATTGAATAGGATTCTATCCTAACCCATTTAGGGTTCCCATGCGCTCGACACAACAACTCAGCATCACGCTGCCGAATGAAATGGCTGACCTGGTTCGAGCGAAGGTGGCCGCTGGCGAGTACGCCACGGAAAGCGAAGTCATCCGCGACGGTTTGCGGACGCTTCTCGCCCGCGATGGCGCCGTCGAAGACTGGCTGCGCAAGACGGTCGCACCCGCATACGACGCGCTCAAGGCAGACCCATCTCGGGCTCTGTCTGCGGCACACGTACGCTCTGCCCTTTCCAGGGCACATGAGAAGGCGCTCGCAAAGAAGGGGTAATGCCCTACACCGTCGTCTTTACGCCCGAGGCAGAAGCGCAGCTCGTTGAGCTGTATGGTTACATTGCAGCGGAGCCATCCGCTGAGATCGCTGCGCGTTTCACCGACGCCATCGTGACGCACTGTGAGAGCCTGAGTACCTTTCCCCCGTGGAAACAGGCGCGACGACATCCGCCCTGGTCTCCGTGTCATCGGCTACCGAAAGCGCGTTGCCATGCCTTCGATGTGGACGAGGATCGGGCCAATATCATCGGAGTCTTCTACGGCGGTCAGGACTATGAATCGGTCCTCCTCGAATAAGACTGAAGTAGTGCAGGACGCCATTCCCGGCCTCTTCGGTGCGCTGTTCGGTGCCGGAGTCCTGGGATGGGCGCGGGCTGGATCGGTTCTTTTACCGGACAGACCATGTGAGGTGCGCCCATGACCAAGCGGGGAGAACCGTTACCAATCAATCAAGCGCTGAATCGTCCGAGAGCCAAACTCGGCCTCGACCTCACAGCATGGATGGCGATCGTCTTCGTCTGCGTAACGGTTTTCTCGTTGGTTGGGTGATTCTTAGGTGGAAATTCTGTCTTGGTTAGGCTGCCATTTCGTCTGGCAGGCGGTTGAAGTGGACCTGATTGTCCCCCAACACATCGACACCACGCGACAGCGGCTCGAAGAAGGTCGGATCGAGGAGATGCTCCTCCGCCATGCGACGATGCCTGGGATCTGCTCCCAGTGCGGAGACGAGATACAGATTCTCCGGCATCGTGTAGTTCTCATCCCACACCTACGAGAGATCCGCACCAACCTTCCACTGCACGTCACGGTCGATCGCATGTCTAGGCAGAACAGGAAGAGCCGCGGTGGTGGCCTTCTCCAACTGATGGAAGGCTGCGCCATCTTCAACCAGACGATGGGCGTCCAGGAATCCGCAGACAAGTTTGTCGTAGGTGTATCCGGGAGACCGGGTCTTCTCAAAGAACCGGACGTAAGACTGTCGGCAAGCATCGTGTGCAGCCGCACCACGCGTGCCGCCATGTCCGTCCGACCCGGGGGGCCTCCGAACCTTGAGCTCGCGTAAAGCCTCGATAGACTGGACTTCCACTGACCGAAGGTGGCCCCGGGAGCCAACCCCACGTCATCGTGATGGTAGTTGTAGTCGGGCTTCCATGCATACCGGCCGCCGAGGCTGGTGCCTGGTGCAGACTGATCGCTCATCTCGCGAAATGGCTTCAAAAGGCTGTCTTCGTCCAGCCCCATGAGAATCTCGCTCACGTTGTCGCGCTGCGCAACCTGGTTAGGGCCACGTACGCTGACCTGCTCGTAGGTAAACTCCTCCAGCGGAGCTTCCGCGTGCAATGGCGTGGCTGAGAGGCCCGACCGGTGCAGCATTATCATCGAACTACTCGCCGCGGCTGACTGCAAAAATCGGCGACGGGAACCCTCGAATCTCATGTCCTATCCGATCGGCATCCCCAAAGAGAACCTTGTTCGGTTTGCGACACTCCTGAAAGACTCAACGACGGGAGAGAAGGGCTTCAGCCTCTGGCAAACACCAGGGTAGATCGCGTGTGGGAGTACCCACCGTCGGCGCTTCGGAAAGGCAAAGGGTCGCCGATAGTAATCTCGTAATCACCGTTGGGCAGCAGGCGGCTGGTCGCGCCTTTGCACGCAATCAGCTTCCAACGCGTTCGAACAAACATGGAAGCACTGCCCCCCGGGTGAACGTCCGCCTCGATAGAGAGAGTTCCGTTCCGGAGACTGAGGCTCGTCACCTTCATATTCGTGCTTGGGTCACCCACCTTTATCTGTGGTCGATTTTCTACGAAGGACAAGCCGCCTTCGATCCGGAGATGACAGTCGCTTTTACCGGAAGGAACCTGCAGGGATACTTTTGCATGCTCATCCTCAGAAAACATTTCAGTCGTACCCGGAATTCTGCGCCCTTGATATTCGGCACTCAGCAGGTGCGCTCCCAGGGGAATCTGAGGCTCGAAGATCAGTTCTGCGGGCGACCCTTCGTTCTCGATTTCGAGATCGACTCCGGTCATGCTTTGGCTCAGCGTGAAACTCATGGTCGCATGGGGCAGACGAATATTTTCCACCTCGGCCCGGTCCCACTCCGCAGGCAGATGAGGCGTGAAGTCAATCCGATTCTCCACGCTGTGGATTTGAAGACCAAGCAAACCGAGCACCGTGGAGTCGAGCAGGCCCGCGGAGGACCAGGTCTGTTCCGGGACAGACTCGGTCTGCTCGTGGAAGAAGTTTCCCGCCAGGACCTCGTGGAGGTGTCCGAGAGAGTCGAGCCGATTCCAAGCCAGAACATCCCGCCATATCGATACCGCAATTTCGGGGCGATGCGCGGTCCAGAATGCCACAGCTGCCTGCGTTGTCGCTGGCGCCGAGACGCTCCCTCTTCCGTAGGAGTAAGGGTCAAAGTCGGGCGAGCTTAGCGCGACCTCGCGCAGACCCCAGTCCGTGCGGAAGTCGGAGGATGCCAGTTGGCGGAAGAGAGACTCGCTCCGCTCCGGCGAAAAGACGCCCTGCGAAATCAATTGTGTCGGGCCGCGCCGGCGGCTTGCAATGGGAGCGCCGCTCCGGGTATGTCCGTCGATCCAGAAGTTATCTTTCTCGTCCCAATAGTGGTCCGAGATCGCTTGGCGCAGCGCTGCGCTTTCAGCGACCGCATTGCCTTCCATGTCAGGATGACCGGCGAGCGGAGCCAGCTTCGCGAAGCTCGAGAGAGCGTTCCACACACCCGCAGAGAGAGCCAGGTCGTCTCCGGGTCTGGCCTGTTCGTCCCCACCTTCCTTATCCGGAGGAATATGTGGGAGACGGTCGACGCTGTTGACCAGAAAAAGACAATATTTGTAGGCGTGCAGGATCGAGAGCCAATGATCCCTGGCGAAGAGGACGTCCCCGCTGGCGGTCACATAGCGCGCTACCGCGGCGAGGTAGTCCGCGGTGATATCCACATGGACGTACATATAGGGATATTTGGCCCAATCGATGTATCCGGCGCTTTGCGAGAGCTCGTGCCAGATCATACCGGTCTTCGGCTCCTGATAGCGTGTAATGAATTCCAGCTCCTCCTTCGCACGGCTGTACTCTCCCGCGGACACTAACGCATTGGAGGAGATCAATCCGTCGCCGGCGAAGAACCAGGCGTACTGCGGCCTGCGCGCATCGCGGGATGGGCCATAGCCTGCCACAATGCCGCAGCCAAGAAGAGGGTTACAGACCCATGCCTGATCGAGCGCCACCTCAGACCAGGCGAACGCGCGGTTTACCTCCGCGTCGGGCGTTTGGATGCGCAGCGACCCCTGTGCCAGATCCGCACAGTGTTCCGTGGCTTGCTTCCTGTACTCGTCTAAATGGGAGGCCAGCTCATGCAGTGCGGCGGCGGGAGATTTCGTGTTGGCTTCGTTGAGCACAATGTAGACCACAGCGGATGCGGCACTTTTGCTTGCAGGTTGAGGTCGAACAACGAAGGAGAGATCGGTTTGTTGGCGTATCGTGCTATTGCCGGCATCGTCGTGCGAGATCGTATCCGGCGAACCGATTGCGGCGCTGAAGCCGTGTTCCGGTTCAGCGATCACATAGCCGGGAATCTCCCCATCCCATCGCGTGTATTGGCCGCCCAGGGCAGCGGGCCACATGAGAGTCATCGCCGGTTGAAAATGGATCGCAACATCTACCTGTCGTGCCCCTTCCACCTCAAAGCTGATGACGGCACCGGGCCGGTCGAGTGGAACAAAGAGCTTCTCACGGACAATGTAATCCGGACCGATGTAAACGCGTGTGATGAAGTCGGAACTATAGTCGACGCGGCGCAACAGGGCTCGTCCATCGGTCTCAGTCGCGGTGCCGACGGGCCTGAAGCCGACCCGATAGCCGCTGAGAATCTGGAAGGGATACCCCCAGACCTCAAGCCCTTGACTGTTGTATCCCATGATTACGGAGCGTCGACCATGAACTGCGACAAAGCGCATGGCGTTGCCAAAGTCAGCGCTTGCGGTGGTGGCTAAGGAAGAGGCGCGCCCTGTGGAGCCCGGTTGTTCCGCAAGCATTCTCAAGCCTACGAAACACAAGAGGCATAGGAAAAGGAGCGAGGGCGAAAAGAATCTGACGTCTCTCGTGTCAGACCGCAACTCATCTCCTGCAGTAGCTCCACGCACCCTGCCACTATAACCGAAGACTGTGCGAACCGTGATGCTAGCGGGGATGGAGCAAGGATAAGCTTCGCGCTGACCCCTACACCTTTGCTGATTCCGATCTGCAGTACGGCTTCGAAAGGACGCATCTGTCCCTTGGCGGCTCCGGGCTTGCTGTGCCAGCGTCGCGACGCTCTCGGGCGGCACAGGTATTCTACGGCCGCCTGCGTGCCAAGTGTTGTCAGCCCGCTGATCACCAGATTATGCGTCTTGGACTCCACACCTGGAACCAACGACCATTCTGTAGGCTGTGTTCTGGCTTGGTGCTCCTACGAAGATGAGATTGCTGGAGCGGCTTGATCCCATGCAACCAGGCGGCTTCGCTTGAGGACAAGTCGGCGTTATGGGCGTCGAAGAAGCGCGTGAGATGGCGAATGGCCGGCCTTCGCTGGTGCCTATGTAGATTTAGTCTTCTGCTTTATGATCGCTCGAAGCTGAATTCGGGTCGACCAGCTTGAGCTCGGTGTATGGCGTCCTATGGAAAAGGGGATTGCTATAGATGACTAGTGCGGGCGACAGCTTGGAAAAGAAAGGAGACGAAAGCAGGTCGGTTCGCGCATCCATTGTGGACCGATGCCGGTAACACCATTTTCCAGCCAAGAAGGCGACGAAGAGCGCGAGAAGAATCTGCAGGATGAAACCGGTCCGCAGTCATGTTCGGACGCGAGCCCATCGAGACGAGCTGGTTGTGAGCTCGGCTGGCTCACCCGAGCTTGACAACCGAGCGACAGAAGGCGATATTAGGCGCCGGAGAGGGACGATCTTTCTTTTTTCACTTGGAGGCAGGAAATGGATTCTCGGCACATCACAAGAATAAGAGCATTGGTATTCATCGCAACGGCCCTTCTTACGGGGGGGAGCCAGATGCACGCGCAGGCCGTATACGGGTCAGTCTATGGAACGGTGACGGATCCCTCCGGCGCCCTGGTGTCGGGAGCGACCGTCACTGTCACCGATGTGCAGAAGGGGACAGTACAGACGGTGAACACCAATGAATCTGGAAGTTGGACGGTAGAGCATCTCATCCCCGATATGTATACGGTCAAGATTGATGCAGCAAGCTTTTCGAGCACACAGACCGCACCGCTGGCGATCCACGCTGACGCCTCGCAGAAGGTAGACGTCCAGCTGGCGGTGACTGGCGCCGAGACCGTGAACGTCACCACCGACGCTCCTCCGCTCAAGACGGACCGGGCCGACGTCTCAGAGATTCTGGACGCGCGCACCATCTCGACCCTGCCCAACCTGACGCGCAACTTTACCGACTTTCTGCTGCTGACGCCCGGAGTGCAACACTCCAGCTTCAACATCGCCGGCCCGGAGAACCCCCAGGGGGGTCTCGCTCTGAACACCAATGGTTCCAACTACGGCGAACAGGGATTCATCCTCGACGGCACCGATAACCGCGACCCAGTCCTCGGCATCATTGTCCTCAATCCGACCCTGGACTCGATCGCCGAGACGAAGGTTACCACCCAGAACTACGATGCGGAACTGGGCGGCGCCGCCGGTGGTATCGTCAGCGTCACGACCAAGTCAGGGGGCAACGAGCTCCACGGCGACGCGTTCCTCTTCAGGCACTCCGATGCACAATATGCCCGAAACCCATTCACTCAATTCGCTCCCGACGCAGTCACCGGACGGACGATTCCAAGTGAGCTCTACAGCCAGTTCGGCGGCTCCATCAGCGGCCCCATCCGCAAAGACCATTCCTTCTTTTTTCTCGACTATCAAGGACTCCGTAACCGCCTGGGAACCAGCCTTCTGCAAAACATTCCGACTGCGGCCGTGCAGAGCAGCTGCGTCAAAGGCGATGGCACCGGGATCTGCAATCTGACCGCCTACGCGGGCGGCATGCCTCTCTACGACCCGGTGACAAAACAGCCGTATCAGACACCCACCGGCACGATCCCCTTCGCTGCCGTAAGCAGTCAAGCCAAGGCTCTGCTGAGTCTGCTTCCGGCGCCTAACGCCGGCAGTGGAATCACGAATAACTATGCTGCTTCCGGGAACGGCGTGCTTAACAGCGACCAGGCTGACATCCGCCTGGATCAGCAGGTCGGCGAAAAGCTGCATGCCTTCGGCCGCTATGACTACGCCATCTTCCGCCTGCTGGGTGTTCCGGCCTTTGGCCCCGCCGGTGGAAATGGCTTTGGCTTAGGAAACACCACCGGCAATACTGTTACCCAGAACCAAAGCGCGACCCTCGGAGCCGACTACGCGTTAAGTCCGTCGCTCTTGACCGACCTCCGCTTGGGCTTCCTGAGTTATCACGTATCGGAAAACAAGTACAGTGGGTTGACCACCGCTGCCGCCCTTGGCATAGTGACACCCACCCCCGCCAACACCGTCAACCCCGCTGATACGCTCAGCCTGCCCAGCTTCAACTTCGCCAACACCCTCAGCTCGCTCGGTAGCCAGGGATGCAACTGTCCCCTGACTCAAAGCGAACAGGTCTTCCAGCTGACGAACAACTGGACCAAGACATTCGGCAACCACGCTGCTAAGTTCGGCGCGGATCTCCGATATGCCAAGAACGTGCGCGACGCGAGCGACAATAACCGCGCGGGCCTGTTCACCTTCGCGAATGCAACCACAGCCTCCGCAACCGGGGTTGGCGGAAGCGATTTGGCTTCTTTCCTGATCGGCGATGCGGCTCAGTTTCAGCGCTTCGACGTCTACATCAATGATCAATACAGTTATCAGAAACGCGGCGCCTTTTACGTGCAGGATACCTGGCGCATTACACCGAAGCTCACCATGAACTACGGTGTTCGCTGGGACCTCATCTTCCCCGAGACGGTCAACGGCCTCGGCCATGGAGGTTTCGCTTCCATCGCCTCCGGAGGCATCCGTGTAGCGGGAGCCGCCGGTATCGGCACCAATGGAAACGAAAGCATGGATTACACGAACATAGCCCCGCGTTTCGGAATCGCCTACCAGGCTACCCCCACAACCGTCATTCGTGCCGGCGGCGGTCAGACGTACGACACGGTAGGATACTTCGGTACGCTGTTTGGCAGCGCTCTTTCTCATAACCTCCCAGTGCAGGCGAGCGAAAACATCGGAAGCACCGGCAACGCCGCCGCCAACGCCTTTGCCACAACCCTTGCCGCACCTCCTGCCGTGGCTGCGCGGCCTACCATCCCGACCAACGGAATCATCCCCTTCTCCAATAACATCGGCGAAAGTGTCCGTCCGCAGACGATCACCCTGCCAAGGATCGATCAGTACAACGTCGCCGTGCAACAGCAGATGGGTGCCTCCAGCAGCCTGGAGATTGCCTACGTTGGGAACATCGGCGAGCGCGTCTACCCGGGCGAAACCTTCGGCGAAGATCTCAATCAATATCCCCTGCCCAGGACGCCGGCTGACATCGCTGCTGGAAGTTCGGTTCGCAGACCCTACTACAACTTCTTCCACGGTACCTACAACGGGGCTCCGACAATCTGCTGTTCCAACAGCATCGGATCGCTGGCCCCGAACGGCCGGGCCACCTACAACGCGCTGCAGGCCAAGTTCGACAAACGGTTCTCTCGCGGCCTTTCCTACAACGCCAACTACACCTGGTCGAAGGCCACCAACTTCGGCAGCGACCCAGCCTTCGCGCTCAATTCACAGAAGCAGATCAGCTATGGCCGCAACGACACCAATCGAGCCCAAATCTTTGTGCTCAGCGGCGTCTATGCGCTTCCCGTCGGAAGAGGCAAACAGTTCCTGGGCGGCTCCAACCGCATTCTGGATGCTCTCGTCGGCGGCTTCACCCTGGCCGGCGACACCATTTGGGAGAGCGGCCGTCCCTTCACTCCAACCTATGCGGAGTGCGGCTCGGACCAGGACGTCGACACCAACTTCGGCCAGACAGGGGCCACCAGCGACTGCCGGCCCAATGGCCAGGCCAGTGCGCTTTACCTGCATACGGGCGGCTTCAATCCCATAACCCATTCGCGTACCTACTTCACTCCCGTTGCGCCTCTCACTAACAATGGATCTGTCTCCGGACCCTTCAGTCGGCCTGCGTTCGGGACCTTCGGTAATGTAGGCCGCAACTCCTTGGTTGGTCCTCGCGACTACTTTGCGGATCTATCTTTGATCAAGGACATCCCCATCACGGAGCGCGTGAAGGGTCAGTTCCAGTTCCAGGCTTTCAACGTCTTCAACCACGCCGCCCTGGATATGCCTAACTCTAACAACTCACATTGCGTTGACTGCACTGTCGCTCAAGGGGCAGGTGTCATTACCAGTCTGGAGAGCAACAGTACCATGCGTCGCCTCCAGTTTGCCGCCCGGCTTTCTTTCTAGTAACTCGCTGTCAAAGTGAGAAAACCCATTCTGGTAGGTTTGCCGCGTGAATGGGTTCTTCTCCAACCTTGTAGTAGAGCCGGAAAGGACTGCGCAAAGGCATGTCCGCCTTGCGAGAGGAAAGCCCCCCTCTATGTGGGATCGGAGCGCTCAAAGCTTGCGGTTCCACAGGATGTCGTTCAACCGGCTCTCAGAGGTGGCTCGGGAAAACTGAACACAGGTGTAGGTGGGGGATCTCGTCTGAATC
>CAXTPY010000055.1:0-6657 GCA_964246195.1 uncultured Acidobacteriaceae bacterium
GTCCCAACGGTCGACGCCTTCCCCGGTGTGGCTGAAGTCGTCGCCGGTGTCGATGGGTCCCCAAGGCTGCGCACCGTATAGGCTCACGATGGAGTTGAGCTGCCAACCCTGGAGGAGCTGCGCGAAGGATTGGCGGCCGGGGATGGAGTAGGTGCCGGCGAGGGTGAAGCGGTTGCGGATGTCGAAGTCGCTGCTGGCGTACTCGCGCTGGGGATTGGCGCTGTCCTGGGGGAGGCCGCTGCCGGCGCCGAAGTCCCAGTTGGCGCCTACGTCGTCGAGGGCGTGGGAGAAGGTGTAGCCGGCGACAAAGGTGAGGTTGTGGTAGTTGCGTCCAGTCAAGGTCATCTGCAGCCCGTTGTAGTTGGACTTGTAGATATTGCCCATCTGGTAGATGAAGCTGAGGAAGGGGAACTGGGCGTTGAAGGGGCGGCCGGATTGTTCGTTGCCTAGGGTGTCGAGCGCGGGCACATTCTGGTTGATGTCGTGGATGCCGATGAGCTTGCTTCCATGGGTTCCGACGTAGGCGGTCTCGAGGGTCAGGCTGGGGGTGAAGGCGTGTTCGACATCGACGGTCCAGCTGAAGACCTCGGGGGTGCGGAGGTTCTGGACCATGCCGAGGATGCTGCAGGGATTGGCTCCGCAGTTGATGGTACCGCTGGGGAAGACGGTGGCGGGGCCGTTGTTGTAGCCTGCGTTCCAGTTGAGATTGGGGCCGACGAAGTTGACGGTGCCGACGGCGATGGAGCCTGTGCCGGCGGAACCTCCGGGGCCTACGCCGAGGGCTCCGGTGGGAATGGTGCTGATGCCGAGAGAGTTGTTGAGGGCGAGGAAGGACTCCCAGTTGAGGGTCTCGTAGATGAGGCCGCCGCCGGCGCGGATGACGGTTCTACCGTTGCCTTGGAGGTCCCAGGCGAAGCCTAGGCGGGGAGCGAACTGGGTGTGGTCGCCGTTGTACGGGCCGTTGATGCCCTGGCCGACCTGGACGAGACCACGCTGGGGGTCGAAGTTGCCGAGCAGGTTGTTGGCTTCTTTGACGACGGTGTTGAGTTCATATCGCAGGCCGACGTTGAGGGTGAGGGTCTTGCTGACGCGCCAGTCGTCCTGGGTGAAGGCGGCGATGCCGTAGTTGTGAATGTGGCGCGTGGGGTCACCGGTGAGCAGGCTGCCGGACTGGGGGACGCCTGCGAAGAAGTCTTCGAGCGAGGTGGCGCCGGGGAAGGCATCGGTGCCGTAGCCGAACTTGATGCGTCCGCGAACGCCTCCGTAGGCGCCTCCGGTGAAGCTGTCGCGGTGCAGCTCGCCGCCGAACTTGAGGGCGTGTTTGCCGAGGGTGTAGGAGACGTGATCGATGAACTGGAAGCGATCGTCGGGGCCCTGGATTTTGGGCCAGTTGAAGCCTCCGAGCTCCTGGGGAAAGTTGTAGTAGTCGGAGATGTTGATGCGTGGGAGGCCGCCGTAGAGGGGATTGGTGACGCCGGTGTTGAGGCCGTAGGCGGTGGCGGGGGTGGCGTGGTCGTTAGGGTAGGTGGGCTGATAGAGGCGATTGAAACCGAAGCGTGCTTCGTTGAGCAGGTTCTGGGTGAGGATCCAGGTCCAGCTGACACCGGCTACGTCGGCGCGGGTGTGGATCTGGGTGAGCCACTTCGCCTGCAGCTGGTTAGCGTCCGAGACGGTGCCGTTGTCGTGACCGAAGAAGTACATGGCGTTGAGGGCGTGGCGCTGGTTGAGCTGGTAGTTGATCTTGCCTACGATGTCATCGGTAACGACGCTGTTGGGAAGGCCGTAGTTGATGGAGGTAGGGCCGGCGGCGTTGGTGCCATCGTTCGCGGGAAAGCCGCTGCCGTCGCAGGTAATGGGGGGACCAAGCTTGCAGCCTCCGATGATCAAGCTGGGTGTGCTGACGGCGAAGCCGGCCTGCTGAACTCCGGCGATGGCGTCGGGAACGCTGGTGAGGGGGTTGCCTCCGAGGGAGACGGTGGCGGGCGTGGAGAGCTGGCTGATGCTGGAGACGGAGTAGCGCTGGCCTTCATAGGCGCCGAAGTAGAAGAGCTTGTCCTTGAGGACGGGGCCGCCGACGCTGCCTCCATACTGCTCGAGATTGCGGGGATTCTTGGGGCCGGCGGCGATGGTGTTGAAGTAGTTGCGGGCGTCGAGCGGAGTGTCGCGTCCGAAGGCGAAGGCGGTGCCGTGGAGGGTATTGGTACCGGATTTGAGCGCGACGTTGACCATGGCTCCGGGCTTCCAGCCGTATTCGGCGGGAGGATTTTCGATGACGTTGAACTCCTGGATGGCGTCTACGGGGAGGATGGTGGCGGAGTCTCCGGCTACTCCGGCTCCGTTGATGATGCTTTGACCGGAGAAGGGCTCGCTGTTGAAGAGGCCATCGACGATGTAGGCGTTGTCCTCGGCGCGGAGGCCGTTGGTGCTGGTGGTGGAGAAGCCTCCACCTGGGTAGCGCACGATACCGGGCCGCAGCTGGAGGAGATTTTCGTAGTTGCGACCGTTGAGGGGGAGGTCGTTGATCTCCTTGTTGCTGAGGGTTCCGCCGAGACTGGAGGAGGTGGCGTTGATGAGCGGCACCTCTTCCGTCACCGTGACGGTTTCATTCGACTGGCCGGGTTGGAGGACGAAGTCGATCTGGAGATCGGTGGCGACCGCTACGGGGACGTTGCGTTCGCTGGTCTTAAAGCCTGGGGCCTCGATTTTGATTTGGTAGGTGCCTGAGATGAGGTCGGGGGCGACGTACTCGCCGGCGTCGGTTGTCTTCAGGGTGCGCGTGGTGCCTCGCTGCAGGTCGGTGACGGTGACGGTCGCGGCGGGGACGATGGCGCCGGAGGAGTCGCTGACGACACCGAGGATGCGGCCTGTGTCGGTCTGGGCGCTAGACCTTAGGGAGGAAGAGAGGAAGAGGGTTCCGATTGCCAGGATCGCTATCGCGCGGATGGTTCTGGTCGCCTTGGCTTGGGTGATGATTTGGAAGTTCACTTCGTGTAAGCCCCCTGGGATTTTGGTAGGACAGCTTTACCACCAGGCCAATACGGACGTCAAGAAAAACCGTTCAGATGGTTTTTGAAGTCTCCGCTTGACAGGAAATGGGGGCTGCGCGGTATAAGTGTCAGACCACAGATTTTGTCAGGCAGGGAAGTTCAGGACGAGGGTGGAATGGGAATCGCGAGTGTAAATCCGGCAACCGGCGAAGTGTTGAAGACCTTCGAGGAGTTGCGTGACGAGGAGCTGGCGGCGAAGCTGGAGCTGGCGGCGGTGGCGTTCTCGACGCATCGCAAGACCAGCTTCGCGTATCGGGCAGAGCGGATGCTGAAGGCGGCGGAGATCTTCGAAGGGGAGAAGGAGAGTTTTGGGCGCTTGATGAGCCTGGAGATGGGCAAGCCGATCCAGTCTGCGATCGATGAGGCGGTGAAGTCGGCTTCGGCTTGCCGGTATTACGCGGAGCATGCGGAGCGGATGCTAGCCGATGAGACGGTAGAGACGAGCGCGAGCCACAGTTATGTGTGCTACCAGCCGCTGGGGCCTGTGCTTGCGATCATGCCGTGGAACTATCCGTTCTGGCAGGTGGTGCGGTTCGTCGCGCCGGCCCTGATGGCGGGGAACGTGGGCTTGTTGAAGCATGCTTCGAACGTTCCGCAGAGCGCGCTGGCGGTGGAGGACGTGTTTCTGCGCGCGGGGTTTCCGGCGGGAGTATTTCAGACTCTGCTGGTTGGATCTTCGAAGGTCGATGGGATTTTGGCGGACCCTCGGGTTGTTGCGGCGACATTGACGGGGAGTGAAGGCGCGGGCGTGCAGGTGGGGATTTCAGCTGCTAGATACATCAAGAAAGTGGTGCTGGAGCTGGGGGGAAGCGATCCCTACATCGTGATGAAGAGCGCGGCCTTCGAGCAGGCGGTGGCTACGGCGGTGCGGGCGCGCGTGGCGAACAATGGGCAGTCGTGCATCGCGGCGAAGCGTTTCATCGTTGAGGAGGGGATCGCGGACAGGTTCGAGCGGGAGTTCGTTCGGCGCATGGAGGCTCTGGTGGTGGGTGATCCGCTGGATCCGAAGACGGAGCTTGGTCCACTGGCCTCGCCGAGCGCGGTGCGGGATCTGCAGCGCGATGTGCAGGCGTCGGTGGATGCGGGCGCACGGCTGCTGACGGGAGGCCGGCCGCTTGGGGGAGCAGGCTGTTTTTACCCGCCGACGGTACTTACGGACATACCCAAGGATTCGCCTGCGTACAAGGAAGAGTTCTTCGGTCCGGTGGCTTCGATCTTTCGCGTGAAGGATGCGGAGGAGGCGATGCAGCTTGCGAACGATACGCGCTTCGGCCTGGGCGCAAGCGTGTGGACGCAGGATGACGGGGAGCGTGAGCGGTTCATTCGTGGACTGGAGGCGGGGATGGTGTTCATCAACAAGATGGTGGCATCCGACCCGCGGGTGCCTTTCGGGGGGGTGAAGCAGTCGGGTTTTGGGCGCGAGCTTGGACCGTTCGGGATACGGGAGTTCACCAATGTCAAGACGGTCTGGGTCGAGCGGTAGTTCACGAAGGAGCCAGCTTCTCCCAGGGCTAGGTAGCACAGGGCGCGGTAGGGTGGAACTACCGCTGTAACGCAGGTTTAGTGGTCTGTCCGGAGACCGTAAGGAGCTTCGTCCACAATGAACTGTTCGACGCATGGGATGCTGTATACAGATTCGACCACGGCCCGAGTCGTACCTGGGCTGGCGAGGGAGATGCTTATGTATAAAGCGGTGCGTGCGTCCAGGTTGTATGAGCAGATCGTGAAGCAGATCGAAGACTCGATCCGCGAGGGCAGGTTGAAGCCAGGGGAGCAGCTGCTGGCGGAGCGCGAGCTGGCGTTGCAGTTCGGGGTGAGCCGCACGGCGGTTCGGGAGGCGGTGAAGACGCTGAGCGAGAAGGGTCTGGTGGAGGCGTATTCGGGACGCGGGACCTTTGTCACTTCGGGCCGTTCGCAGTCGATGCGACATTCGCTGGACTCGTTCATGAAGAGCGGCGACCGGCAGAACTCCGCGTATGTGGCAGAGATGCGGGAGATTCTAGAGCCTGAGTTCACGGCCTTGGCGGCGGTTCGGATAGGGGAGCAGCACCTCTCGATGATGCGGGAGGCGGTGGCGGTGATGGACCGGAGCATGGAGCAGCCGGATGCGTACATTGAAGCGGATCTGGACTTTCATCTGGCGCTGGCGGAGGCGGCGGGCAATCCTCTAATTCTTTCCTTGCTGGATTCGCTGGTGGGCGTGCTGCGCGAGCAGCGCCTGGGGATCTTCGCGGTATCCGGTGGACCGGACCGGGGGCAGGTGCATCACAAGGCGATTCTGCAGGCGATCGAGCAGCGGAATTCGACCAAGGCGCGGAAGGCGATGCGGGCGCACCTGGAGCAGGTGCGGGAGGATTCGGCTGTCTCGCAGAAGCAGGCGGGCAGGCAGATATCGGCACGACGAAAGGCGTAGACGAATGGCAAATCTTGGCTTCATCGGACTTGGAGTAATGGGCGGGCAGATGGTGGACCGGCTGCTGAGCAGAGGGCATACGGTGACCGGCTATAACCGCACGCAGGCCAAGGCGGAGTGGCTGGTTAGGAAGGGCATGAGGCTGGGCAAAAGTCCACGCGATGTGGCGGGAGCGGCCGATGTGGTGTTCGCCATGGTGACGAATGGGCCGGCGTTGCAGCAGATTGTGGAAGGTCCTGAAGGTTTGCTGGCGGGGCTGGGCTCGGGGAAGGTGTTTGTCGACATCAGCACGGTGGGTCCGGACCTGAGCCGTGAGGTGGCGGAGAAGGTGCGGGGACTGGGCTCGGACATGGTGGATGCGCCGGTCTCCGGGAGCGTGATCACGCTGCAGGAGGGCAAGCTTTCGGTGATGGTGGGAGGACGCGCGGAGACGTTCGAGCGGGTGAAGCCGCTGCTGCTGGAGCTGGGGCCGAAGGTGACGCACGTGGGCGGCAACGGGCTTGCGCTGTCGATGAAGATCGCTTCGAACCTGAGCCTGGCGGTGCAGATGCTGGCGTTTTCGGAGGGCGTGCTGCTGGCGGAGAAGAGCGGAATACGGCGGGAGGTGGCGGTGGATGTGCTCACGAACAGCGCGATCGCTTCGCCTATGGTGAAGTACCGCGGACCTTTCGTGCTGCAGCAGCCGGAGGAGGCTTGGTTCGACGTGAACATGATGCAGAAGGACATGCTGCTGGCGTTGGAGCTGGGGCGGAAGCTGAACGTTCCGCTGCCGACGACGGCGGTGACGAACGAATTTTTGACGGCGGCGCGAGGCTTGAAGTGGGAGAAGTTGGACTTCGCGGTGATCTTCGATGTGCTGGCGCAGATGTCCGGCATAGACACAGGAGTGGGGCGATGACTACCTTGCTGCAGGGACGTGAAGAAGAGACTACGCGCTTGAAAGAAAAGTGGGTGCATGCGTACCGCCAGATGCTGCGCATACGGCTGTTCGAAGAGCAGGTGAACGAGCTTTACACGCGCGCGCTGATGCCAGGGCTAGCGCACCTGTATGTGGGCGAGGAGGCGATCGCGGTGGGGATCTGCGAGGCGTTGCGCAAGGACGATTATGTCACCAGCACGCATCGCGGGCACGGGCATTGCCTGGCGAAAGGGGCTTCGCCGGATCGCATGTTCGCCGAGCTTCTGGGCAAGGAGGCG
>CAXTPY010000055.1:6667-12392 GCA_964246195.1 uncultured Acidobacteriaceae bacterium
GGGTACTGCCGGGGGAAGGGCGGTTCGATGCACATTGCCGACCCGACCACGGGCAACCTGGGCGCGAACGCGATCGTGGGCGGCAGCATGGGGATTGCGACGGGCGCGGCGTTCTCCTCGAAGTACCTGAAGAACGACCGCGTGGCGGTTTGCTTCTTCGGCGAGGGCGCGCTGGGGCAGGGGCTGCTGTATGAGGAGATGAACCTGGCACAGCTTTGGAAGCTGCCGGTGATCTATGTTTGCGAGAACAATCTGTACAACGAGTACACGCACTACAGCGAGACGACGGCGGGCGACATCGGAGCGCGGGCGCAGGCGTTCGGCGTGCATGCGGAGACGGTGAATGGACAGCACGTACAGGAGGTCTATACCAAGGCGAAGGCTCTGATCGAACGGGCGCGCGCGGGCGAGGGACCGGCGTTTTTATTATGTAACACCTATCGGTACACGGGGCACCACGTGGGGGATATCAACCGGGACTACTACCGATCGAAGGTGGAAGAGCAGGAGTGGAAGACGGAACGCGATCCGATCAAGCTGCATGGCGAGTGGATGCTGCGGGAAAACATTGCGGATGCGGGTCTAATGTCTACGCTCGAGGCGGTGGCTCGTGAGGAGATGAAGGCGGCTGTGGAGTTCGCGATCGCGGCGCCCTATCCGGGAGCGGAAGAAGTGGAGAAGCACGTTTATGCCTGACACGACGACTCGGGAGTTGACCTTTGCGCAAGCGGTGCGCGAGGCGCTAGCGGAAGAGATGCGGATGGATTCGCGTGTGTGCATCTTTGGGGAGGATGTGGCTGAGGCGGGGACGCCGTTCAAGGTGCTGTCGGGGCTGGTGGAGGAGTTTGGGGTGGGGCGGGTTCTGGACACTCCGATCTCCGAAGCGGGCTTCACGGGGCTGGCGGTTGGGGCGGCGATGACGGGGCTTCGTCCGGTGGTGGACATCATGTTTGGGGACTTCCTCACGTTGACGATGGACCAGATGGTCAACCAGGCGGCGAAGATCCATTACATGTCGGGGGGGGAGTGGAGAGTGCCGATGGTGCTGCGGACGACGCTGGGGGCATCGCGCCGGTCGGCGGCACAGCATTCGCAGTCGCTGCATGCGTGGTTCAGCCACGTACCGGGTTTGAAGGTGGTGATTCCGTCGACTCCATACGATGCCAAGGGACTGCTGAAGACTGCGATCCGCGACGAGAATCCGGTGGTGTTCTTCGAAGACAAGATGATGCACCACAAGCTGAAGGGTGCGGTGCCGAGCGGGGAGTATACGTTGCCGTTTGGGGTGGCGGACATCAAGCGGGTGGGGAGGGATATTTCGTTCATCGCTACCAGCAGCATGGTGCAGGTGGCTTTAGGGGCTGCGGAGCTGCTTGCGGAGGTGGGGATCGAAGCCGAGGTGGTGGATCCGCGAACGTTGTGGCCTCTGGATGAGAAGACGTTGATCGAATCGGTAAAGAAGACCTCGCGGGCGATCGTGATCGATGAGGGGTACGAGCGGTATGGCATCACGGCCGAGCTGGCTTCTGTGGTCGCGGAGGGGGCGTTCTACGATCTGGACAGTCCGGTCCTGCGCATGGGAGCGATGCATGTGCCTATACCTTTTTCTCCTCCACTCGAAGACCTGACGGTGCCGACGGAGAAGATGGTCTTCGAAGCGGCGAGGAAGATTTGCAAGAGGCAGTAAGCGACGGGCAGAGGAGACGAGATGGCACAGCCGACGTATGGGACCATGCAGGTGGATTGGGAGCAGAGGATCGACTTCGACCGGCTGCGGAGAGAGCGGCTGCAGCGCGCCAAGGACCTGCTGGCAGCGTCGGAGATGGGTTCGCTGCTCTGCTTCGACATGAACAACGTTCGCTACCTGACGGCGACGCATATTGGAACCTGGGCGCAGGATAAGGCGAGCCGCTTCACCCTGCTGCCACAGAACGATGAGCCTATTCTGTGGGACTTCGGCTCGGCGGCGCGGCATCATCAGATGCATTGCCCGTGGCTGGGGGAGCGGTCGCGTTCGGGGATTTCGATGTTGCGGGGGACCATGTCTCCGGAGCACGGACGCGCGGAGGATGTGGCGAAGAAGATCCGGATCGAGCTCGAGATGCGCGGTCTGCATAAGGAGCCGGTGGGGATCGACATCATCGAACCGCCTGTGTTGTTCGCTCTGCAGCGCGAGGGGATTACGGTGGTCGACGGGCAGCAGTTGATGTCGGAGGCTCGAGTGATCAAGACCAAGGATGAGATTGCGCTACTGAACACCTCGGCCTCCATGGTGGACGCGGCTTACCACGAGCTGTACATGGCGATGAAGCCGGGGATGCGCGAGAACGAGGCTGTGGGGCTGGTGAGCAAGATACTGTACGACCTGGGTTCGGAGTATGTGGAAGCGGTGAATGCCATCTCCGGCGAGCGCTGCAATCCACATCCGCATGTCTTTTCGGATCGCCTGCTGCGTCCTGGAGACCCGGTTTACTACGACATTCTGCACTCCTACATGGGCTACCGTACTTGCTATTATCGGACCTTCGCGATTGGGTACTCGTCGCATGCGATGGTGGATGCTTACAAGCGGTGCAGGGACTACCTGGATGCGGCGATCGAGCTGATCCGTCCGGGCCGGACGACGGGCGAGGTGGCGGCGGTGTGGCCGCGCGCGCAGGAGTTTGGCTTCGCCGATGAAGAGGCCGCGTTCGCGCTGCAGTACGGGCATGGGATCGGTCTGGCGATCTGGGAGAAGCCGGTGATCAGCCGGCTGGTCTCGCTCGATCATCCGCAGGAGATCAAGCCTGGGATGGTCTTCGCGCTCGAGACATTTTGGCCTTCGACGGATGGCTGGAGCGCGGCGCGGATCGAGGAGGAGATTGTGGTGACCGAGACCGGGCATGAGGTGATCACGCGCTTCCCGGCGGAGAAGCTTTTGGTGGCGGGAGCGCACTACTACACGGTAGGAGGCCCGCTGCCGACTACGCGGGAGACGGAGCCGGAACCTAGCGAGGATGTACGTCAACTGCTGGCGGGTGCAGCGAAGACGGAAGGGACCGGGGCCTGAAGGCTGGGTGCGCGGGCTCGGCACTATTCGGAGGAGACTATGGCGATCAGTGTGGTAATGCCTGCGCTCGAGATGGCGCAGGAGACCGGAAGACTCGTGGCATGGCTGAAGAAGGAAGGCGATCGGGTCGCTAAGGGCGACATGCTGCTGGAGATTGAAACCGATAAGGCGGTGCTCGAGGTGGAGGCTACGGCGGATGGTTTTCTGGCAGGTGTTACGGGTGAGGCGGGAGCGGATATTCCGGTAGGACGGACGATTGCGTGGATCGTGGCTGCGGGCGAGAAGGCGCCTGCGAGCGCGGCCGATGCGGCGGTATCTGAAGCGAAGGAGCCTGAACCTAAGGCCGGCATGCAGGAGCGCGGTGCTGAGCAGGCGGCGATGTCTTCTTCGGGCCCGATCTCTCCTAAGGCGCGCCGCCTTGCGAAGGAAGCTGGATTGGACCTTGGTGAGGTGCGTGGTACGGGGCCGGGTGGAGAGATATTGACGGCGGACGTTCAGGCGGCGATCGACGCTAAGTCTTCGAATGCCGGCGAGGTTGTTTTGGGGGAGGAGCGGCGTACGCGGGAGGCTCTGTCATCCATTGGGCGGTTGATGGCGGAGCGAACGGCACAGAGCTGGACCTCGGTTCCGCATTTCTTTCTGCAGAGGGATGTGGATGCGACGGGGCTGAATGCCGCGCGGCGGGCTCTTGGACCGGCGATCGAAGAGGCGCAGGGCGTCAAGCTGACACACACCGATCTTTTGATCGCTCTGGTGGGGCGTACGTTGGCCAGACATCCGCGTGTGAACGCCAGTTGGGTGCAGGACTCAATCGAACTCAACCTTGAGATCAACGTCGCGGTCGCGATGGCGGTGGAGGGCGGGGTGGCCTCGGCCGTTGTCTCGAGGGCGGCGCAACGGTCGCTGGGAGAGATTGCCAGGCAGCGGATGGAGCTTACCGAGCGGGCGCGGGCGGGCCGATTGCGTCCGGCGGATCTTGGCGGAGGCACGTTCACGATCAGCAACCTGGGTATGTTCGGTATCGATTCGTTCAGCGCGATTATCACGCCTCCGCAGGCAGCTATCCTTGCGGTGGGCCGGATAGCGGAGCGCGTTCTTGCTTTGGGAGGGGTTGCGGCGGTGCGGCCTGTGCTCAGCCTGACGCTTTCCTGCGATCATCGCGTGCTGGACGGAGCCAAGGCAGCGATGTTTCTGCGCGATCTGGCAGAGGCTATCGAGGATCCGGAGAAGTTTGTCAGGTAAGAAGCAGGATCTGAGGTCAGCTCGGCAGCGATTGGAGCCGGTGGCTTGGGCAGGAGGAATACCATGATGGACGCTTCTCCGACCGAACTCCGGCCCGGGCCTGCTGCGACCAAGAGGCTGAGGATTCCCTTCTATTTCAGCTTCTGGTTTCAGATTTGCATTGCGGTGGTGCTGGCGGTTTCCCTTGGGTACTTCAGTCCGGCGCGCGCGATTGCGATGAAGCCTTTGGGTGACGGCTTCATCCGGCTGATCACGATGGTGATCACGCCGATCATCTTCTGCACGGTGGTTTTGGGCATCGCGGGGATGCAGGACCTGAAGAAGGTGGGACGTGTCGGAGGGAAGGCGCTGCTGTACTTCGAGGTGGTCTCGACGCTGGCGCTTTTTCTGGGGCTGATGGTGGGCAACCTGGTGCATCCCGGCAGTGGATTTCGCGTGAATGCAGGAAGTCTGGATGCGCACGCAGTGGCGATGTACGCCGGACAGGCCAAGGGGCAGAGCGTCAGCGAGTTTTTCCTGCACATCGTGCCAACGACGGTGGTGGATGCGTTTGCCAGAGGCGACATACTGCAGGTGCTGCTGGTGGCGGTTCTGTTCGGGTTCGCTTTGTCGATGATGGGGGAGCGCTGCAGGCCGCTGCTGGCGATGCTTGAGATTCTGACCAAGGCGATCTTCGGCGTGGTGAACATACTGATGTACCTTGCGCCTGTCGGCGCGTTTGGGGCGATGGCTTTCACGGTGGGCAAGTACGGGATTGGCTCGCTGGGACCGCTGCTGAGCCTCATTGGAACGTTTTATCTTACGTGCGTGTTCTTCGTGGTGGTGGTGCTGGGCGCGATCGCATGGGCGGCGGGGTTCAACATTTTCAAGTTCCTGCTGTACATCAAGGAGGAGATTTTGCTGGTGCTGGCCGTGAGTTCTTCTGAGCCGGCTTTGCCTACGTTGATGGAGAAGCTGGAGGCGGTTGGGTGTTCCAAGGCGCTGGTGGGGCTGGTGGTTCCGACCGGATACACCTTCAATACCGATGGAACGAGCCTGTATATGACGTTGGCGGCTCTCTTCGTGGCTCAGGCCACGGGCACGCACCTGACGATGACGCAGCAGTTGACGCTTTTTGCGGTGGCTATTCTGACCTCGAAGGGCGCGAGCGGTGTGCAGGGAGCGTCGTTCGTCGCCCTGGTGGCAACGTTATCGGTGGTGCCTACGATTCCGGTAGCGGGCATGGCTCTCATTCTGGGGATAGACCGCTTCATGAGCATGCTTCGGGCGACGGTGAATATGGTTGGGAATGGGGTGGCAACGCTGGTGGTGGCGCGCTGGGAGAGCGAGATCGACGGCGCCGGCCTGCGCCGGTGGTTTTGATACTGCGCGGAGAGGAAGGAGGCTCGTTCTGTGGCTAGGTGGGGGTGTGCCCGATCACTGACCGTCTCGGGT
>CAXTPY010000056.1:0-12263 GCA_964246195.1 uncultured Acidobacteriaceae bacterium
GCAAACACCCTTGTCCGGCGCCAGCCCGTGGTCCTGCACCTCGAGAAAAAAGTTCCCCGTGCCAAACATCTCCGCGAACTCCCCCGCCTTCCGCTTCGCCTCCTCGTACTTCCCACCCATAAGGTGCTGGTTCACCTCCCCCGCCAGGCACCCCGAAAACCCGATCAGACCCTCCGTATGCCGCGCCAAAAACCCCTTCGAAACCCGAGGCTTCCGGTAGAACCCATGCAGCGCCGCCTCGCTCGTCAGCCGAATCAGGTTCCTGTACCCAACCTCATTCTCCGCCAACACCAGAAAATGCTTATACCCCCCCGAAAGCGCCCTGTGGTCGTCCGTCTCCGACAGATACAGCTCGCAACCCAGAATCGGCTTCAAATCCCTCTTCTTCATCGCATCGAAGAAGTGAACCGCCCCATAGATATTCCCATGATCGGTCATCGCCGCCGAGGTCTGACCCATCCGGCTTAAATGCGCCGCCAGCTTGTCGACATCGCAAGCCCCATCCAAAAGCGAGTAGTCCGTATGAAGATGTAGGTGGGTAAACTCAACTGCCATCCCTCCATCTTAGGCGCTCCACCCCGTCGCCCCCGATGAGGAAAACCCGGCCCAAACACCCCCCGGCGCTGCCCTCGATGGCGGAGCCAGCCACCCCGCTTAGAGAACCACGTTTGTGGAGCAAAATACCGTCTTCTGACCTTCAAAATCCACCTTTTAACTCCATCCGGCTTCCCCACCGAAACCTATTGAAGCCTGTACGACACAGCCCACCGCCGAGAACAACGCAACGAAGAAGAGCCTCCCACCGGGGAGGCTCTTCGCTCAGCAGCAAACCGCATCTACTTTACTTTCAAGAAGATGATCACGAACGTAAACAGCGCCAGAGACTCGATGAACGCCAGCCCCAGAATCAGAAAGATAAAAATCCCCGGCCGAGCCCCAGGATTCCGCGCCAAAGCCTCCGTCGCCGAAGCCGTCGCCTTGCCCTGGCCGAGCCCGCAAAGACCCGCGGCCAGCGCCATGCCGAGACCGGCAGCAAGAGGAACCCACTGGCTCGCCGCATCCCCGCCGGCCGCCTGCGCAAACGCCGGAGTCGCCAGAAACAGCGCCGCCAACGACATGAATAAATACTGTAACTTCCTCATTCCAGACTCCTTCTCCCATCGAGTCCGCCGCCAGTGGGTGGTTGATGCTCACCGTGCTGGCACCCTCACGCTGTACGGCGGTGGAGCGTACCGGAGTGAGGGAGTCCCACCCCGGCAAAGTCGAAATCTAGTGATCGTGCGCAATCGCCAGCGACAGGTAAATCGCCGCCAGAAGAAAGAAAACATACGCCTGCACGATTGCCACGCCTAGGTGTAAACCTAAGAAAATAAGAGGTATACCCACCGGAACCAAAGAGAAGAACGCCAGCGTAACCAGGTCTCCCGCGAACATATTCGCGTACAACCGGACCGTCAACGACAGCACCCGCGCGAGGTGCGAGATGATCTCGATCGGCAGCAGAAGCGGATACAGCCACCACACCGGACCCAGGAATTGCCGGATATAGGCGGGTCCATTCACCCGTATCCCGTGGTAGTGATAGTAGAGGAATGTAACCAGCGCAAACCCAAGCGGCACAACGACATTCGCCGTCGGCGACTCCAAACCGGGCACCAAACCCAGAAGATTCGCCAGCAGAATAAACAGGAAAAGAGTGGTCAAATAGCTGGTAAAACGCTGGTATCCGTGGCCAATAATCTGCTCCCCCTGCGCGGAGACGAACTCGTGCGTCATCTCCGCCAAATGCTGCGCCGCCGCCGGCTTCTCCACGTTTAGCGTAAGCCGCACAACCACGAAGTACGCCAGCAGAAACAGAAAGACCAGCAGCTCCATCGAGAACGCATTCGAGATCGGCGCGGCGGGGTACGCGGGCTCGACATGCACTGCCCGCAGCAGGGCGTCGACAGGGCCCGCCAAGTGGGCGTTGAGGAATCTGGTGAAGAGCAACTGAGTAGGCATAGAGAAACTTAGCGAAAGAACGTTGACCAGCGGGCCGACCGGCCTAAACCGTCCACGCCTTCATCAGGCGAAGCCCTTCCACGGTGAGCGAAAACACTCCCAGGGCAAGACCCGCGGCGAGCGCGAAGACGGAGCCGTTCAGAAACTTCAGGCTAACATACAGAAGCACAATGGTGCCCGCCAAACGCAGGAAGAATCCCGCCAGCACCATCCCCAGCGGACGCGCCTTCCCTCCCCCGTCCATCCGCGCCATCACGGCCGTCATCAGCCGCAGCCACTCGAACAGCCCCGAACCCGAGATCAGAGCCCCCACCACCAGCAGCAGCGCGCTCTGCCAGCCCGCCTTCCACCACACCAGCGGCAGGGCTACCGCGGTGATGACGACCAGAAGACGCAGCGCTCCCCAGATGGCGCGCTTGAAGTCGTCGTCGCTGAAGTTCTCGAGCGCAAGCATCACGAACCCTTCTTCAGGAACCGCGAAGCCGTCCTGAAGATCTGCACGAACCCAGCCACCGCGCCCAGCAAAATCCCCGCGATCCCGATCCAGCCCTGGTGGAAGTGCCGGTCGAGCGCCGCCCCCACCAACCAGCCGATCAGGCACCCGGCAGGCAGCGCGATCGCCAGCTGGATCATCGACTCCGCCTTCACCAAGTCCCCAAGCGCGCCTTGTCTCTTGTTGCCGTCGTCCGCCATAGCAGGTCCATTACACCACGCGCCGTCAGCCGCCCGATATACTGAAGCGTCAACCTGAAATCCCAAAGGAACTCCCGTGTCCGACCCCGTCTCCCCCTCCCCCTTTGCCTCCGAATTCGAAGAGAACCTCTACCATCTGCGGCGCGAAAAGCTCGAGCAGATCGCCAAGCTCGGCCAGCAGAGCGGCCTCTCCTACGCCGAAGCCACCTACCCCAACAGCTACTCCACCAGCCACGCGCTTGCCGAGATCCGCCACGCCTTCGACGGCACCTCAGCGGAGGATCTGGAGGCCACCGCCCCCCCCGTCCAGGTCAGCCTCGCAGGCCGCATCATGGCCATCCGCGTCCAAGGCAAGGCCGGCTTCGCGCAGCTACAACAGAACGGCGAACGCCTCCAGATCTACGTCCGCAAGAACGACGTAGGCGAGACCGCCTTCGACCTCTACAAGCTCCTCGACCTAGGCGACCACATCGGCGTCAAGGGCCACCTCTTCCGCACCCGCACAGGCGAACTGACGGTGCATGTAAGCTCTCTGCACTTTCTAGCCAAGGCCCTGCTCGCCCTGCCCGACAAGTATCACGGCCTCGAAGACCAGGAGCTCCGCTACCGCCAGCGCTACGTCGATCTCTTCATGAACACCGGCCACTCCGCCAAGCAGTCTGCAGACACCGAGGCCATTCCAAGCGCCACGGTAGAAGAAGAGCCGCGCAACGTCCGCGAGGTCTTCGTGAAGCGCGCCGCCATCCTGCGGGCCATTCGCAAATTCTTCGACGAACGCTGCTACCTCGAAGTCGAGACACCCATGATGCACACCATCGCGGGAGGCGCCGCCGCACGTCCTTTCAAGACGCACCACAACGCACTCGACCTCGACCTCTCCTTACGCATCGCGCCCGAACTCTACCTCAAGCGCCTCGTCGTAGGCGGCTTCGACCGCGTCTACGAGATCAACCGCAACTTCCGCAACGAAGGCATCAGCACCCAGCACAATCCCGAGTTCACCATGCTCGAGTTCTACCAGGCCTACGCCAACTACCACGACCTCATGCGCCTCACCGAAGAACTTGTAACCGCAGTAGCTACAGAAGTCAACGGCACGACGAACGTGAACTTCAACGGCCAAGCGATCGACCTTAACAAGTGGACCAAGTTCACCATGAAAGAGGCGATCCTGAACTTCTGGCCGAAGCATGGCGGTCCGTCGCCACTAGCGGCTGACTTCGAATCGACGACTGCCCTTGCGACTTCTCTTCGCAGAACAGCGGAGGATGTTGGGATACACCCCGGCGAGCAGAACACGCTGGATCGGAAGGACCATGGCCGCCTTCAAGAACTGATGTTCGCGGCTAGGCTACAGCTGTTTTCCAAACAACTTGACCAAGGCGAGGCGCTCGGAAAGACGATCGCGGAGTTGTTTGAGTACGTAGCCGAGCCCCACCTCATCCAGCCCACCATCATCTACGACTTCCCCCTCGCCGTCTCCCCGCTCTCGAAGCAAAAGCCCGACGAACCCGACTGGGTAGAGCGCTTCGAGTTCTACATCGGAGGCTTCGAGGTCGGCAACGCCTTCTCCGAGCTGAACGACCCCGAAGACCAGCGCCGCCGCTTCCAGGCGCAGCTAGCCGAACGCGAACGCGGAGACGACGAAGCCCACCAGATGGACGAAGACTACGTCCGCGCGCTCGGCTACGGCCTGCCCCCCACAGCGGGCGAAGGCATCGGCATCGACCGCCTGACCATGATCCTGACCGGAGCCAAATCCATCCGCGACGTGATCCTATTCCCTCTGCTCCGTCCCCAGGCAAAGCACGCCGCGCCCCAGCCCGAAGAGTAGCCCGCCGCTAGCCGCTCACCCGTGGACGCTGCCCCACACATACACCACCGACAGCCCGATCACGATGACCGCCGTGACCCACGCGACCGCATTGAACCAGTGCGAGTTCGTGTGCTCGCCCATCAACTCGTGCTTATTGATCAGCTTCAGCATGAAGATCATCACCACCGGCAGCAGGATGCCGTTCAGCACCTGCGACAGGATGATGAACTTCACCAGAGGAAAGCTCGGGATCAGCACAATCGCCGCGCCCAGACCGATCAGCAACGTATAGAACCAGTAGAAGAAAGGCGCCTCGCTCCATCTCTTGTCCAGTCCGCTCTCGAGCCCCAGCCCCTCGCAGACGGTGTAGGCGGTCGAAAGCGGAAGTATCGACGCCGCGAAGATCGACGCGTTGAAGAGCCCCGCCGCAAACAGAATAAACGCATATTGCCCCGCAAGAGGCTTCATGGCTTCGGCCGCATCGGAGGCCTCGCCGATGTTGCGCACACCATGCACATACAAGGTCGCCGCGCACGCCACGATGATGAACCACGCGACCACGTCCGTAAAGATGGACCCGATAATCACGTCCAGCCGCGAGGCCCTATACTGCCGCACGGTAATCCCCTTTTCGACGATCGACGACTGCAGATAGAACTGCATCCACGGCGCGATGGTCGTGCCGATCACGCCGATGGTCATGTAGATATATTTCTTATCCGACCAGACAGATGTCGGCGGCAGCTTCACTGTTTCGACCAGCGCCAGATGCCAGTCCGGCTGGCTGAGCACGCCCGCGACGATGTAAGCGATATAGAACAGGCTCGCCAGCAGAAAGATCTTCTCGACGCTCTTGTAATCGCCCTTCACCACCAGCGCCCACACCAGCAAGGCACACACCGGCACGCTCGCATACTTGGTGATGTGGAACAGCTGCATGCTTCCCGCAATGCCCGAAAACTCCGCGATGACATTGCCGAAGTTGACGATCACTAAAAGCACCATCATCACGAACGTAAGCCGCAGACCGAACTCCTCGCGGATCAGGTCGCTCAGCCCCTTGCCGGTGACCGCCCCCATGCGCGCGCACATCTCCTGCACCACGATCAGCGCCAGCGTGATGGGAATCATGGTCCACAGCAACGCATAGCCGTACTGCGCGCCCGCGAGCGAATAGGTGAAGATCCCACCCGAGTCGTTGTCGACATTGGCCGTGATGAAACCTGGTCCGAGGACCGCGAGAAACAGCAGGATGCGCGTCCTGTATCGCCTCCAGAGAGTCATCGTCGCGCGCCTCCTTTCCTCGGCCTCTAGCTTGGCAAGTCTCACATAGCCTGTCCGCCGGAGCCCGCAGGCACCAGGAGAGAACGCGGAGGGACATGTCATGGTGAGCTACGTTTGCTTCTGAACCGTTCGCTGCTGAACCGTTCGCTGTTACAGACTAGCTCATTTCCTCCCCCGCGCACCGTGCCGAGCATCTCTCCGAGTCACCTTCCCGCGCGCTGCCTCACGGCGGCCAGAATCTTCTCCGCGCGCTCCACAATGAGCGCCACCTGGTGATCGTTGTCGTAGCCGCTGCGCACCGCTCGGGCGCGTCCGGCGGCTGCAATCGCCGACCTCGCAGGCTCGTCGTACAGGTAGCGCCGCACCTTCTCCGCGCACTCTTCGAACGACGAAAAGAAGACAGCCTCCCTATCCTCTTCGAAGCGCTCCATGTGCCCACGCGAGCGCTCTGCCAGCAGGAAGCCTCCGCACGCCGCGATCTCGAAGCTCTTATGCACGAACTCATCCTGGTTCGAGTGCGTGATGAAGCTGAGGTTGATCTTCGATCGCCAGATGGCTTCGCGATACTGTTGCTGAAAGAGTTCGCCTTCGCGAAACAAACCGGCGAAGGCAGCCGGCGAGAGCGCGCGCTGCCACGCCTTCGGACTTCCAGAGATGGTCACCGGAAACTCCTGCGCCAGTCGCGTCAGCGTCCCGGCACGGTCGTCATACGGCGTCCCCACGAAGGAGACGGAGCGGTCCCGCCGCCGGTCGCTCCAGTCCCCCGGAGGCGGATAGTGCAGCGTCGGTTCAAATGCAGTCTGGATCTTGATCACATCGCGCGCGCCCCGGTCGCGATAGTCTTCCATATTCTTGTCGCGTTGCACCACGTGAAGATCGTAGTGCGGAATATCCTTCATGTAGAGTCTCCAACCCGGATCGCGCCTCGGCCCGAAGGGATTGTCGATCATGTAACTCACCGTCGCGATGCCCATGCGGCGCAGCCGCTCAAGCGCCGAAGGCTGCATCCAGAGCAGCTTGTCGGTCCACAGCAGGTCCGGCTTCTCGCGTTCGGCGAGCGCGATCAGGTCGCGGTTCAGGCGTTCGACCTGAGGACCCATCACCAAGCGATGCACGATCTTACGCACCAGTGGATTCGCTGGCCGGTACGCGTAGGCGTTGAGCGGAACGACCTGGTGCCCCTGCCGTTCCAGCGCCCACAGGCGGTACAGCGAAGAGTCGTTCGGAGAGAGGCCCGTGGCATAGAGAATCTTCATCGTCGGCAGACAGTCTAGCGTTTCGCTCGAAGCAGCGCGATCACCTGCTCGGCATGAATCACACCGACGAGCACCTTGTCGTCGTCCACAACCGGGAGCGCCCGCAGGTTGTACTTGTCGAAGAGCTCGGCCACCTTGCCTCCGTTCGCGTCCACATTGCAGGTCACGATATGGCCCTGCGGAAGCGTCGCGAGCGGGGCTTCGGGCGCGGCGAAGAGCAGTTGCACGAGCGGCACCAGGCCGCAGATCCTGCCCGCCTCATCGATCAGGTAAATATCCGTGACCGTATCGACGTCCCCGTCGTGATCGCGCAGCGCTGCGATGGCCGTCGCCACCCGCACCACCGGAGCCAGCGCCACATACTCGGTCGTCATGCGGCCCGCGGCCGAACCACCGGAGAACTCGAGCAGCTCCTCCACCTCCTGCCGCTCCTCCGGGTCCATCTCCCCCAGGATCGCCTCGGAGCGCTCGTCCGGCAGCTCCGAGAGCAGGTCCGCCGCGGCGCCCGGGTCCATCTCCTCCACGATGCCCGCGACCTGCTCGGAGTCGAGCGAAGCAATCAGCGCCTGCTGCATCTTCGGCTCGATCTCTTCCAGCGTCTCGGCCGCGACATCCTCGTCCAAGCTCACGAACAGCGCCTTGCGCTCCGCCGGCGCGAGGTCTTCGAGAATGTCCGCGAGGTCCGAGGGATGCATCTTCGAGAGGCGGTCCTGCTCGATCTTCAGCTTCACTCGGCGCGAGGGGTCGCGGTCGATCAGGTCCACGAAGTCCCACGGAATGGTGCTGGACTTCAGGCGTGCGATCAGCGATTCGAGCGCAGCCGCGGGTACGCCCTTCATCAGCCTCCGCACCGCTCCGCGCAAGCCGACCTCCACCCCGGTGATCCGCAGCAGCAGAGCCGCCCCCGCCGTCTCGGGAAGAATCCAGAGCAGGTCCACGTCGTTCACCCGAACCACCTTGTGTCCATGCACGTCGATAATCTGCTGGTCCAGCAGGTCGCGCTCGAGCAGCAGATACGCCTCGGTCTCGGACGCGCTCGAGGGCTGCGGGTCCTTGAGCAGATGCATCCTGCCGGACGTGTCCATCGTCAACATCGCCATGCTGGCCAGGAATCGGCTGCCTTTGCCCGCGCTACTCCGGACGTTATCGAGCAGCAGACCGGCCACGTGGTTCGCATCCTCCGCGGGCCGCACCGCGATCTCCCTCACGCGTCCAAAGACCTCCTCCCGAGCATCGAGCACAGGCGCGCCGATCAGCGTGGAGGCGGTCGTCTTGTGGTTTCCATTCCTTGTCATCGCGCCTGCTTGCTTCCCGCGGCTACCAAACCTTGCACACCTTCGCCTTCACCATCGGCTGGTTCGCCTTGCAGCCGAACGCCTCCGCGAACTGCGGCATGTTGGTCACAATGCCATTGATGCGCGCAAACCCCGGAGAGTGCGGATCGGTCAGCGCCAGCACACGGCTGCTCTCAGGCCGCGTATTCTCGCAAGCCCACTGCCCAAAGCCGATGAAGAAGCGCTGCTCCGGCGTGAACCCTCCCACAGGCTGAAGGTTCTCCTCCGCCGTGGCCTTCTTCCATGCGATATACGCGATCAAGGTGCCGCCCAGATCCGCCACATCCTCCCCGCTCGTCAGCTTGCTGTTGATGTGAATATCATCGACCACCACGTAGCCGGCGAACTGGTCGCGCAGGCAGTCGATGCGCTCGTCGAAGCCCTGCGCATCCCGCTTCGTCCACCAATCCTTCAGGTTCCCTTCTGCGTCGAACTGTCTCCCCTCGTCGTCGAAACCGTGCGTCAGTTCATGTCCGATCGTCGCGCCCGTGTCGCCGTAATTCGGAGCGTCGTCCGACTTCGGATCGTAGAGCGGAGGCTGCAGCACGCCCGCGGGAAAATTGATGTCGTTCATCTGCGGGTTGTAGTACGCATTCACCGTGGGCGGCGACATATCCCACTCGCTGCGGTCCACCGGCTTGCCGATCTTGGCCCAGTCATGGTTGTGCTGGAACTCCGCCGCACGCGCCACGTTGCCGAAGTAATCCTCCCGCCTCACCTGCAGCGCGGTGTAATCGCGCCAATGGTCCGGATAGCCAATCTTGTTGCGCACCGTGCGCAGCTTGCGCAGAGCCTCCTGCTTCGTCGGCTCGCTCATCCAGTCCAGCCTCTCGATCTCCTGCTGCATCGCCTGTTCGATCTGGTCCGTCATCGCCACGGTGCTGGCCTTCATCTCGGGCGAGAAAGTACGTCGCACGAACTCCTGCCCCAGCGCCTCCCCCAGCGAGTGATCCACGTCGCGCACGCAGCTCTTCCAGCGCGGCGGCATCTGCTGCGCCCCCCGCAGGTACCGGCTGAAGAAATCGAAGTTCGCCACCTCGTACCGCGACGCAAGCGCCGGAGCCGCCGCGGTCAGCACATGAAATCTAAGGTACGCCTTCAGCACCGGCAGAGGCTCCCGCGTCAACACCGCCTGCACCTGCTTCAGGAACGCCGGCTGCGAGACGTTCAGCGTCGAAACTCCCGCCGCCCCCTGCTGCGCCAGAAAGCTCTCCCAACGCACCGCCGGGCTCACCCCCTCCAGCTGCGCCAACGTCATCTTGTGAAACTCCTTATACGGGTCGCGCCGCTCCACTCGCGTCAAAGAAGCCTTCGCCAGCCCCGTCTCCACTCGCAGAATCGCCTTCGCATCTCCCCGCGCCTGCGCCGCCGGCTCCCCCGACAGCGTCAGCAGCTTCACGATGTACGCCTCGTACTTCGCCCTCGTCTCCAGGCTCTTCGCGTCGGTCTTCACGTAGTAGTCGCGGTCCGGAAGTCCCAGCCCCCCAGCCCCCCCATCCGCGATAACATGGGTCGAGTCGGTGGGATCCTGCACCGGCCCCGAGTTGAAGAAGTACGTCCCCATCTCGCTGCGGTCAAGCCTGCCCAGGTACACGATCAGCTCCTTCCTGTCCGGCAAACCCTCGATCGCAGCCAGCTCGCTCTTCACCGGCTCCAGGCCTTGTCGATCCACCGCCGCCGTGTCCATGCACGACGCAAAATAATCCCCAATCTTCTGCTGCGCCGCATCGCGGTTCGCCGCGCCCGCGTCCTGCTCCAGAAGGCCCCAGAGAAACTGCTGGTTCTCGTCCGCCAGCTTGCCATACACGCTCCAACTCGTCTCGTCGGCGGGAACCGGATTGTCCTTCATCCAGCCTCCACAGGAGAACCTGTAAAAATCCACGCACGGATCCACCGAACGATCCAGCGACGTAGAGTCCAGGCTGGGCGAGTACGGCATGCTCGCGAGCGGCTTCGCAGCCCCCGGCTGCTGGGCCGCGGCCTGCGCCAGGATCGCCAAGCCACACAGGAGACACAAGACCGCAAAACGTCCGGAAGCAAAGCGCATGAAGCAGGGTCCTCGTCTCGAAATCCTATCTCACGACCCGCGTTCTCCCGTAGCACACCCTCGAATGCCCCGCATTCCCAGCAGAAACACAGGGCTTCTTGGCTTGACATTCCAGAGATCCACAAGCACACTGCCATCATCGCCGATCTGTCCGCGGCTCTGCTGGAACAGAGGACATCCTTGCCCGATCCCACCCAAAGCCGCGTCAGCCTCACGCTCGACTCCACCCTCACCAGCGTGGACAAGGTGGAGCAGACCGGCGAAGAGTGGGCTACCCTCGCCGGCTTCGACGAAGACACCGTGCCGCACATCACCATGGCCGTACGCGAAGCCGCCGTCAACGCCGTGCTGCACGGCAACGCCTACGACCTCTCCAAGCACGTCATCGCCTTCTTCGAGACCACCCCCAACGCCCTCACCATTCGCATCTCCGATGAAGGTCCCGGCCTCGATCCCAATTCCCTCCCCGATCCCCTCGCACCCGAAAATATCCTCCGCGGATCCGGTCGCGGCATCTTCCTCATACGCGCTTTTATGGATGAGGTACACTTTCGCCAGTTACATCCCGGCACCGAACTCACCCTGATTAAATACCGCACACCCGCGCAGCCAGGAACCTAAGGAGAAGACGACTCATGAGTATGAAAGTACAGACCCGCCAAGTCGACGGCATCACCGTCCTCGACCTGCATGGCCGCATCACGCTCGGAGAGGGCAGCGTCACCCTACGTGACGCCGTGCGCGATGTCCTCGCCAAGGGATCCAATAAGATCCTGCTCAACCTCGGCGACATCAACTACATCGACAGCTCCGGCATCGGCGAGCTCGTCAGCGCCTTCACCACCGTCAAAAACAGCGGTGGCGAGTTGAAGCTCCTCAACCTCACCAAGAAGGTCAAGGACCTGCTCCAGATCACCAAGCTCTACACCGTCTTCGACATCAAGGACGACGAGGCCTCGGCCATCTCCTCCTTCAACACCTAGGCCCCAGAGCTCCCCACCCAGCAGAAAGCCGTCGAAACCTCGACGGCTTTCCTCGTCTCTCAAAGCCATCGCTCACCCCAGCCTACTTGCTGAAGTCCACCGTCGGCGCGACGCTGTTCTGCGCATTGCCCTTGAAATACTCATCCCGATAGTGAAATCCCGCCATATTCGCCCAAATGCTGTTCGGAAACTGGCGTATGTAGATGTTGTAGTCCTCGAGCGTCTTGTTGTATCGGCTGCGCTCCACCGCAATGCGGTTCTCCGTCCCCGCCAACTCATCCGTCAGCCGGCTGAACTGCTCGCTCGACTTCAGGTTGGGATATTGCTCCTGCAACCGGAAGAACGGTCCCAGCGCCACATCCAGCTTCGTGTTCGCCTGGATCTGGCTCGCCCTGTCCGGCGCCCCCAGCACCCCCGCCCGCGCGTTGGCGATATTCGTCAGCACCGTCGACTCTTCCCCCACATACCCCTTCACCGACGCCACCAGGTTCGGGATCAGGTCCAGCCTCCTCTGCTGCACCACATCCACCTGCGCATAGGCCTGCGTTACAGCTTCATTCTTCTGCACCATGGTGTTCTTCGCGCTCACATAGCTTCCGCCGGCAAACAGCAGCACCAGCACGATCAGCCCCACCACTCCTAGTCCTACCCATAAACCCTTCATCTTCTCCAGCCTTCCTTTGCTTCTATCCTGGTGTCTTCTCCAGCCCATCTGGTACGGCTGTACTCTATCATTCCTTCCCCATTCCTTCCTTGGCCCGCTCCGGCAAATCGAGAGCCCCTCGCCTCGCTAAAAATCCCCACTCGCGCCGCCCCCGCCCGAACTTCCTCCGCCGAAACCTCCAAACC
>CAXTPY010000057.1:0-12164 GCA_964246195.1 uncultured Acidobacteriaceae bacterium
GAACTACCCCCAGTGGGGCAGCGGCGATTGGTCCTTTCGTTTCACGCTTTCCACCTGAACCCTCGCACAACCAAGCCGGTGCTCCGCCTGAACTCGTCACCTTCCTCCACTCCCGCGCGCGATCCGGGACCTCACCTCAAGCCTCACTTCCAACCTCTACAAGGAGTGCTCCACATGAAGAGAAGCTCTCAAGGTCGGCTCATCCTTTCGTTCTTCAGCCTATTGATGCTCCTCCTTTTGATGCCCCGCGCGCTCTTCGCTCAGGTAGATACCGGACGCGTAGAGGGAACGGTAAAGGACTCCACCGGCGCCATACTGCCCGGTGCAAAGATCTCGCTCGTCAATGACGCAACGAAAGTTGCTCAAACAGCGGTCTCTACATCCTCCGGC
This sequence comes from uncultured Acidobacteriaceae bacterium, assembly GCA_964246195.1. Classification (GTDB taxonomy): domain Bacteria; phylum Acidobacteriota; class Terriglobia; order Terriglobales; family Acidobacteriaceae; genus Edaphobacter. Next base: position 391 of record CAXTPY010000057.1, read on the forward strand.
AGCTACGTCTTCGAGGCCGTCAAACCTGGCACGTACACCATTGAGGCCGAAAGCCCCGGCTTCCAGAAATACACCTCCCTCGGAGTCGTGGCTCACGTTCAGCAGAACCTGACTGAAGATATCGCCATGTCGCCCGGCAATCTGAACCAGGAGGTGACCGTAACCTCCGCCGCGCCACTGCTGCAAGCGCAGGACGCGTCGCTGGGTCAGACGATCACCGGTGCCGACGTCAACAATCTGCCTCTATCCGGCCGCAACTGGGTCTCGTTGGCCCAACTTTCGGCTGGCGTGACCACGACCGCCGGTGGCACGCCCGGAAGCGCCTTATTCGTGACCAACGGAGTCAACTTCTGGCAGAACGATATCCGCCTCAACGGCATCGACGACAATGAGGAGATCTACGGGGGCACGCAGTTCGGCACCAACGCGGCCTTTACGCCTCCACCCGACGCGATCGAGGAGTTCAAGTTACAGACCGGCGACTTCAGCGCTGAGTTCGGCCACTCGACAGGCTCTGTCGTCAACGCAGTCATCAAATCCGGCACCAATGGCCTGCACGGCGACCTCTGGGAGTACATACGCAACACGATCTTCAACGCCAATGACTACTTCGCCAACAACTATGCCAACCCTGCCCAGCGCCTGCGACCCGCCTATCACCAGAATCAGTTCGGCGGAACCGTCGGCGGCCCGGTTTACATCCCAAAGGTCTACAGCGGCAAAGATAAGACGTTCTTCTTCTTCGACTACCAGGGCACCCGGATCGTGACACCCTCGCACACGACCTCCTACGTTCCTACCCTGGGTATGCACAACAGCAACTTCACCAACTTCCAAGACTTCTTTACCCTTGCCAATGGCAGCAAGACAGATGCCCTCGGTAGAAAATTCTCTCTCGGCACCTTCCTCGACCCCGCAACCACCCGCATCGTCCAACCCGGTGCCGTGGACGCCATCTCCGGCCTGCAAAACACCTCTGGCAAGCCTATACCCGTGCGCGACCCCTTCTATACCGGGGGCAGTATCGCCGGAATCACGGACTTCACCCAACTGCAGCAATACCTCAATCTGCTACCTCCTTCCCGACTCGATCCGAACGCCGTCAAACTTCTCTCCCTTTATCCGCTGCCCACGCCAGGCCGCGCCGGACGTGACAATTACGACATCTTTCCTAAGTTCTCTGAAAGCATCAACCAATTCGATGTCCGAATCGATCAGAACTTCACCCCGAAGGACATTCTCTTCGGAGTCCTCGACTGGAGTCACACTGTCTATACCACCCCGCCCAACCTTCCCGGCTTAGCCGAAGGACAGAACTTCGGGGCTGGACTCACCGAAGCTCCCCGCTACGCCATCGCACTCGGGTATACGCATGTCTTCACCCCGAATATAACTAACGACACCCACGTCGGCTGGAGTCACAGCATCGAGCGCATCATCCCGTTCGAGGCGAATACACTCGGCATTCCAGCCCAGTACGGAATCCCCGGAGTACCTCAGTCGCCGGGCAACGGTGGCCTCCCTGCCATCGGCATCTCCGCCTTCACCGGCCTGGGGGTTGCAGCCTACGTCCCCACCCTTGAGACCGTCACCGACCTGGAGATCACCGACAATCTGACGAAGGTCTACGGTGCGCATCTCTTCAAAGTAGGTGGCCAGATTGACGACATCCAAGCCAATATCATCCAGCCCCCTTACGGCAAAGGAACCTTCACGTTCAGCGGACAGTACTCCGACGTTCCCAATGAAAACACCGGCTACAGCGGAGCGGCCGATCTTTTATTAATTCCCTCGGCCTCCACAATTCCCGGAGGGATCAACAACCTCGGCGGTCTCAGTTCCTACGGCAGTTCCAATTATGCAGAGGTCAGGGACAAACGCTTCTACACGGCCCTATATTTTCAGGATGACTGGAAGGCCACCTCGAACCTCACCTTGAATCTGGGTCTGCGCTGGGACCACTACACTCCCTACGCCGAGACCAGCGGCCGCCAGGCTAACTTCATCCAGGCAGGTGGCAACGGTTCCACCGGAACCTATTACATGCCCCAGCAAGGTTGCCAGGTTCCCCGCTCCGCCAGCTTCGACGCTCTCCTCACGGCCAACAACATCAACATCAACTGCAACGTGAGCAAAGCCACGGGCAACGCCCAAAACTATAACTTCGCTCCCCGACTTGGCTTCGCCTATCGTGCAACTCCGACACTCGTACTTCGGGGTGGCTATGGCATCGCGTACGGCGCGCTCGACAACATCGGCTTCGGCGGCACGTTGGGAACAAACTATCCGTTTCTCTATACCGTCAGCTTCAACAGCGTGAACTCGCAGACTCCGCTGACCCTCCCGTCAGGCCAAACAGCTACCCTCGAGAACGCCTTATCCGGTCAAAACCTCCAAGATCCAACCGTCGTCCAAGGGCCCGGTCTCGGCCTCAGTGGACGTCAATTCAACTTCCAGACCCCCTACACCGAAACCTTCAACCTCACCGTCCAGGACCAGTTCTCCAATCACGACTCCATCCAGGTCGCCTACGTCGGCTCTCTGGGTCGACATCTGGACAGCACCGGCAGCCACAACTCCCCCTCCGCCATCTTACCCCCCGGCACCAGCATCTACGATCCAACCGTCGCCGGCCATATCCCGTTCCCCATCTTCTCTCCCAACTCCGCCTACCAGTCCACCAACGGCGGCAGCAGCTACAACTCCCTGCAGATCACCTACCAGCATCAACTCAGTGCCGGTCTCACCGTCCTGGCCAACTACACTTTTGCCAAATGCATGACTGACCAGAGAACCATCTCCGGAGCCTCTCCAGGCTTCCGTGCGGAGTGGCTGCCCGGATTCGGCATCAGCGGCGACTACGGCCTCTGCGACAGTGATACAGCTCAGGTCATCCATGCCTCCGGAACCTACGACCTCCCCTTCGGAACGGGCAAACACTTTCTCAATACAGATAACCGCCCACTCAATGTTCTGGTCGGCGGCTGGATCACAAACTACATCTTCACCCACCAGACCGGGCAGTCCTTCACCATCGGCTGCCCTCGCCCGACTACCTCGGACTTCGGCTGCTTCGCTAACATAGTCCCGGGCCAGAATCTGTATGCCGGACCGCACAATGCCACGCAATGGCTCAACCCGAAAGCCTTCAGCAACCCACCTGTGGCAACACAGATCGCTCAGACCGACTTCGCTCCGCTGGGTGGAGCACCCGAACAGGCACGTGGCCCCGGCTTCATCAACCTTGACTTCTCCCTCTTCAAAGAATTCTCTCTCTTGGAGTCACTGAAGCTTCAGTTCCGCGCTGAAGCCTTCAATCTCTTCAACTCCCACAGCTTCGGACAACCGACGAACCTGGATTTCACGAACTCGGCCAATTTCAGCCAGATTACCTACTCGCGTAATAACGCGCGGCTCGGCCAGTTTGCGCTGAAGCTAATCTATTAGCGGTCGGGCGAATGATTCGTGTACCTGTGCTCACTGAGCCGGCTTGGACAAGACCTGGAACAACGGGGAGAAACGTGTCTGAAGACGCCATACCGAGCACATCAGCCGCTTCGGCGACTACACCCTCAATCTCGCCAGAAAACCACCCCAGCCAAACTACGGCTACACTCTCAGACAGGCCGCCTCAGCCGCATGAGACCAACTGTGCCCGTTTATACCGTCCCCTATAGAATGAGGGAACGACTCGCGAGTGAAGCTGGGTGGACTGAGTGATGACGAAAGCATTTAACGCGGCCTAAGGAGCTCCTGGCAAGTGAAAGGCTGAACGTTTTTCCGGGAAAGGTTACAACTATACTCACACCACTGCGCTCCGGTGCCCACACTTACAACGCGTCATCTATTGCAGCGCGCGTGTCATTCTGTTGCCTTGGTCTGTCGCCGTAGCAATCCGTTCCAAGTTAGATTGGAAGAACCTCTAGCGTTCTCTTCAGTTTGAAAGAGTTGCTCCTTCGGTATCGCGGTAAGCGGTCTTCCCGGCACCTGCCACTGCACAGAAAAGGCGTCTTCTCCAGCCTGGTTCGTCATAGAAACCCGCAAACTGTGCAATCCCGCACGAAGACGCACGCTGCCACTGGCCATCTGCACAGCATTGCCCACCGAGCCACAGACCTGCCGCCATGCCGCTGGACTTTTAGCGATCAATCTCCCGTCGATCTCAAGCTGGTCTTCATCTCTCCCCAGCACGTCGAAGACGTAACCTCCATCGACTGGCGCATTCACATAACCTTCGAAGACGTAGCCGTAGCCGTAGCCTGCCGAGTGTGGAACAAGCCCAGCTGATAGAACTTCTGCCGTTCCCGCTGCAGTGGGTGCCAGCTCCATTGGAGTCAGACTTGTTAGGTCACGATCGTAGAACTGGTAATGCAGCCCTGGCTGAAGATTTTTTGGCGTTGCCGCCGGATTGATAGTCCCGCCCGCCACAACAGGATGAGAAGCCCAATCCACACCACCCTTGCCGTCAGTGACCTTAAGCAGCACCCTAAAGCGACCCGATCCGTCGCGCAACGTGCCGTCTTGATCTGGCATAGCGTGCCGCACGCGCTTGCCCTCCGCCGTCGTGCCATCCCCGAACATGCTGAGCAACTCCATGGCCTGAGCGACGTCATTCATCTCCGAGATGCTAGGCGGCTTTTCAAGGTTGAAACCCCGCAAAGCTTTTGCGAATCCCGCGATGAAGCGGTGCGTCGCCGCAGTCGCGGTTGGGGTCTTGCTCTTGACAATGGCCGCTTCCCTTTCGGCCGACGGGTGCTCGACAATCAAGTAAAAGCTGCGGCGACGCAGGGGATCGCCGAGCCGTCGCTCCTGGTTCGAGGTCATGAAGACGAAAGGGATGGTCTTCGCTTCAACGGTCCCCATCTTTGGGATGGAAAGCGTCCATGCAGACAGCAGCTCAAGAAGGAGCGCCTCAAAGGCGTAATCAACCTTGTCGATCTCGTCGATCAGGAGAACACAGCGATTTTCCTGCTCGATGGCCGTGAGCAGCGGTCCTGCGAGGAAGAACGCGCGGCTGGTCACATCCTTACGGATCTGGTCCCAGTCGTAGACGCCCTCGGTTTTCGTCTTGAGCAGGACGAAGAGCTCCTGAAGGCTCTTGTCGAACTGCCCGATTGCCTTCTCCTCGTTGATGCCCTGGTAACACTGGAGTCGAAGCAGCTCGGCTCCCGCAGCACGGGCGACCGACTGAGCCAGTTCCGTTTTCCCGGCGCCGGCTGGCCCCTCCAGCATGATTGGTCTGTTGATCTTTGCGGCTAGGTAAACCGTCGTCGCGGTCTTCTGGTCGGTGAAGTATCCGACTCGGCTCAATGCCGAAAGTGCGTGACCCGGTGAATCGAACATCCCGCTCTCCCTTGCTGAACGAATCAGCTCCGGGGCAGCGTAGGGTGGGACTCGATTTCAGTCAAATAAGGACTTCAGTGATCAAAGTGCGTTCCGTCGGGACCCTGCCAACCGTTTTCGGTTTTCTGGAAGCCGTAATTTGAGCGGATCGTCTCTATATCCCCAGGATTCCAATGTCCCATTTTGGTGAGGTGCTTCTCTCGCGCCTCATAGTAGAGGGTGTAGACCTTCACGCGGTTGACTTCCGCGAACTGACCGTCCGTTTTCTTGAGGTCAACTAGCTGAATGACCCTGTTATCCAATTTTGATTGTCGGAAGATGTTGTGCCACGTGACGACTGCATCCGCTTCGGATGGAGGAGCCGGATTGACCTTGCAACCCGTTGAGGCTACCAGCAGGGCGGCCATCACGATCAATTGCTTCCGCATAGTTCAACTCCTTGGACGGTGCATCTCCTCTAGCACGGGCATGAGGTCTCGATTGCTGCCTCGAAATATATTCGGCGTCTGCCAGACCGCGGTCAAGTCGGGCCGAACCATACGGTGACCTATAAGGGTTCTCATGATTGCAGACAGTGACAATTCTTAGCCGCAAGCAAACACAATGTGAACATTAGGCTGAAATTCGCAAGCCTTTGGAGGGACCGATCCTCGCAGCGGGCCGCCGACCCTCACCACCCCGGGGCAAGTTCGCCATCCAGTTCTCAATGTCCTCTGGGCGATATCGTACTAAAGTGCCAACCTTGACGTAGAGCGGCCCTTCCCCAAAGAGTCTCTAGCGCCGTAGGCAGGCGAGACTGACCTGAAGTCTCTCCGACAGTTGCTTTTCGTTGATAAGCGTTTCCATGGTTTCCTCTCTTTCTTTACTGAGCGAGCACAACGTAACCCGGCAACACAAACCCGTCAAACGCGATCTTCTGCGGTCGTGTCAGTGGCGATGGCGTCCTTTCAACGTTGCTTCGAGGGCTGTCCGCTTGGCTTCTATCCGAATGTGGCTGTAGTGGCGGAGCATCTGTCGATCAACATGACCGGCAATCGACATGATGGTCTCGTCCCCCGCACCGCTCTCTGCCATCTCCGTGATGAGGGTGTGCCGGTTGTCATGCCAGCGTCCCGTAACCGCCGCCTTTCGACGCATATTCTTCCAGGCAGTCTTGAGCGACGTCACATGCCGAGTCGGATCCCGGGGCATAGGCTTGCCCCACGGGAAGAGATACCACTCCGATCGGACCTCCCCGAACCTCTCCTGATACCAGGCACGGTGTTCAAGCAGAGCGTTGAAGAGATCTGAATTCAACGGAATGATGCGGCCTTCGCCGGCATCGCTCTTCGACTTACCCACCTGAAGAGTCTTCGCTTTCAGATCGACCCGGGCCCAGGTAAGCGTCTTGATCTCCGAGTCGCGCAGCGCGGCGTTGCGAGCCAGCATAAAGGCCGGATACATGTGTGGACTTTTCGATTCTCTTGCCCTTGCAGTCAGGCTCTCTGTCTCTTCAATGTCGAAGGCTTTACCAATCTGCTTGCCAACTGCCAGCTTGAGCTGCTTCTGCTTGCGAAGATGCAGCCGGATGAGCTCACCTGAGTCGCCCATCATCTTCAGCAGGAAGCGCACTTCTTCGTTGATCGACTTGGGAGATGCCTTCTCGCGGAGGCGACTCTCCTGGTAGCCGAGCACCATAGCTTCGCTGACATCGACAACCAGTTCCGCGCCCAGCAGGCGCGAGACGTGGCCGAGAGCGTACTCCGCAAAGGACGCTGAGCGATACCGCAATCGGTAGCCCACCAGATACTCGGCAATGATCTCCCGCAGACACCGGATGCGCTGCTGGCGAACCTCCTTAAGGTTGTGGAAGCCGGCTTCCAACTCCCGCCTCCGCTGCTGCTCGGCACCCTTCGCGACCGTCTTCGAAGTCGACTTCGAAGACTCGCAGATCAACTGCCCTGCAAAGTAAAACTTGAACCACCAAATACCACCTCTTTTATAAGGCGCCATGTTCCCTCCGCATCTCGGTGTGGCGCACCCATCTCTGGGCGCGAATGGAGATTGGAGCAGGAGGAGAATTCGGTCAAAGCGCAACGGCGCACCGACGGCTGAAACCGTTTCAGAGGATTGAAGTTCGAAATCGCTACTGTAGGAGCAACAACTGAGCTCGGCTGCTATGGGTACAGCAACCGTTTTGAAAGAGTGTGGGTACAAAAATGGGTACAGTGGACCCATTCTCTCGATATGTACCGACTCTTTACTTCTCTAAGTTATTCAATTTTATGGCTCCTGAGGTAGGACTCGAACCTACAACCCTTCGGTTAACAGCCGAATGCTCTGCCATTGAGCTACTCAGGATCAACTGCACGATGAAGGAATGAGTCCCATCCGCCTGACCATTTATAACAAAAGGGCCAGCCAGGGTCAAAGTGCCCTGGCCCCCTACCGCGGAGACTCATAGAGTACAAGGCACATTCACATCCCACCCCCACGTATGATCTCTGGAGAGTCTGAATCTCATTTGAGGCTTCCGCCATGCCCCGTATCTCTCGACTTGAGCGTAAACAGGTGCAGAATTCTCTTGTAACCATCTACGACCGATATCTAAAAGATCGCGGAAATGTTCCCAACATGTTCCGCACCCTGGCGCACCGGCCAGAGATATTCGAGACCATTATCGCGCATATGGAAGCTGTACTAAATGCAGGCACACTTCCCAAAGCATTAAAGGAATTGGTCATTGTACGTACTTCACAGCTCAATCGAACCCCCTATTGCCTCGCCTCCCATACTGCGATCAGCCGCAAACTAGGCTGGACCGAGGAACAACTGGCTGCTCTCCATCAAAGCGGCCACGGAGGCAACTTCACCGAAGCGGAACTCGTCGCCATTCACCTGGCCGAAGTAATGACCCTCGACGCCCACAGCTACACAGAGAAGGATTTCGCGCAACTACGAACGTTTTACAGCGAGGGCGAGGTAGTAGAGTTGATGGCTGCCATCGGCCTCTTCAATTACTTCAATCGGTTCAACGATCTGCTCCAGATGGAACCTACCCTGCCAGCAACCCGCGAAGAGTTGTCTGTAGCCGGTATCGCCGAGTCCACTTACGGATAAAGCAGGACCGCGATCGTGTACGAGCTAAACGGACCGGCAGCGTTACTCTTGCACGCCCCCACGCTCGCCTTATGATACTTGCCTGATTCCAGCCGTGCCTGCAACTCTCCGGGAATCGCATTCAGATGGGAGGCTGTGTAGCGCATAATGAACCCTGGCCGATGGTCTCCGGCATAGCCGTGAGCCATGGCACAAGTATCTCGCGCGTCGTCTCCCGTGGATGTCTGCAGGCCCGAGTTCGCCAACGCGCCTGCCACGAGTGCCTCCTGTTCAGGAAACGCCATCGCCTCCACGCTGCTCGCGAAGTCTTCTACGGCGTACATCTGGTCCTGCCAGCTAACGACTGCGATGCCAACACAGTTGACCCGTGGGTCTAGCAGGTTTTCACGGTGAGCAGGAGAGTCCATCCAAAGCTCGTGAATGGTCGCCGTGTCCGGAGCCTCTGCGACATTCTCCGAGATCAGGCTGAAACGCACTCCCGCTGACGCGCCGCGGTCCGCCAGATCCGGCTCTCCTGAGAACTGATGAGAGATGTCAGCCCGCTCCGCCATCTCTCCCGCATGCATCGCAGCGGCCTGGCCGAGTGAATCGTCCCGGTGCAGCATCTGCAGTCCATGTGCCACGCGCTCACGGTTCGCCGCAGCAAACAGATACTGTTCTGCAGCATTCGGTTTTGGCAGAAGAGACACGTCGCCTGCAGCAGCTTTTGCAGAACCGGGAAGAAGCGCAGACACCAAACAAAGCAAAACAACAAAAATTCCAGCTAGACGACCCATGAGTATCCGGACTCCAGTGAAGCAATGTATCTACTTACGAGTCTAGAAAGAGGTCTCGATAGGGTACATACAACTTTGGGGTAGCACGCCAGACCAAGGTCGCCCAAAATGTGCTAAAGGCTGCCCCGCACGCTCTCGTACGTCTGGCGAATACCGTCTGCAAGCGTCGTGCCATGCCGCCATCCCAGAGCATGCAGGCGGCTCACATCCATCAGCTTGCGAGGCGTTCCGTCGGGTTTGGTCGAATCAAACACCAGTTCTCCCCGGAATTCGACAATATCCGCCACCATCTGGGCCAACTCTCGAATCGAGACATCCTCGCCCGTGCCGATATTGATCAAGGGCGGTCCCTCCTCCAAGAGCAGTGTTCCAAATCGGGCCTCATCGAGGTTCAACAAGTAAATGCACGCTTGCGCAAGGTCGTCGGAGTAGAGCAGCTCTCTACGCGGTGTCCCCGTACCCCATACCGTCATCGTCGATGCACCCACCCGCACCGCCTCAGCCGCCTTCCGGATCAGTGCCGGGAGCACATGGGATGTGTTCAGATCGAAGTTGTCCCCCGGCCCATACAGGTTCGTCGGCATCGCCGCCAGATATTTCGTGCCATACTGCCTGTTGTAGCTCCAGCACATCTCGATTCCAGCGATCTTAGCAATCGCATACGGTCGATTCGTGGGCTCCAGCTCCCCCGTCAGCAGGCAAGACTCCGGCATCGGCTGCGGCGCATGTTTCGGGTAGATGCAGGAGGAGCCCAGGAACAGCAGACGCGAGACTCCGGCACGATACGCCGCGTCGATGACATTGGCCTGCATCACCAAGTTGTCGCGGATGAACTCCGCTGGGTAGCTATTGTTCGCCAGAATTCCCCCCACCTTAGCTGCCGCCAGGACCACGAACTCCGGCCTCTGCTGCTCGAAGAACCTGGTCACCGCCGCAGCATCCAAAAGATCCAGGTCGGCGCGGCTCCGCGTCAGCAGGTTCGTGTAACCTTCTCGCACCAGTTCGCGCTCGATGGCCGAGCCCACCAGCCCTCGATGCCCCGCCACATAGATCCGGGCTCCCACACGCATGAACTTCTCTGTCCCACTCATCTCTAAGTCTCGCGCACGTTGTAGGCCTCAAACCCATGTTCCTTGACCAGGGCGTCGCGCCGCGCGGCCCTAAGATCCGCCTCGACCATCTCCCGCACCAGCTCGTCGAAGCTCGTACGCGGCGTCCAGCCAAGTTCACGCTTTGCCTTCCCCGGATCTCCCAGCAGAGTCTCCACCTCCGTAGGACGAAAGTATCTCGGGTCCACCGCGACCACCGTCCTGCCGTGCTTGCCCACCGCCTTCTCGTCCACTCCCGATCCCTGCCACGTCAACTCCAGCTCCAGCAACTCCGCGCAGCGCTGGACGAAGTCCCGCACGCTATACTGCTCGCCCGTCGCGATCACATAATCCTGCGGCTTCTCCTGCTGCAGCATCAGCCACTGCATCTCGATGTAATCCCGCGCATGCCCCCAATCCCGCCGCGCGTCCAGATTACCCAGGAACAACTCCTCCTGCAGCCCCACCTTGATACGGCTCAGAGCACGCGTGATCTTGCGCGTCACGAACGTCTCGCCGCGCATAGGAGACTCGTGGTTGAACAAGATCCCATTGCAGGCATACATCCCGTACGCCTCCCGATAATTCACCACGATCCAGTAGCCATACAGCTTCGCCACCGCATACGGTGACCTCGGATAGAACGGCGTCGTCTCCCCCTGCGGAGTCTCCTGCACCAGCCCATACAGCTCGGAAGTAGAGGCCTGGTAGAACCTCGTCTTCTTCTCCAAACCCAAGATCCGGATCGCCTCCAGCAGCCGTAACACCCCCAGCGCATCCGAGTTGGCCGTGTACTCCGGCTCCTCGAACGACACCTGCACATGCGATTGCGCCGCCAGGTTGTAGATCTCGTCCGGCTGCACCTTCTGCACGATGTGAATCAGCGAAGAACTATCCGTCATATCCCCGTAGTGCAGAATGAACCGGGGATGAGGCTGATGCGGATCCTGGTAGATATGATCGATCCGAGCCGTGTTGAAGAGCGAAGTCCGCCGTTTAATCCCGTGGACCTCATATTTCTTAGCCAGCAGAAACTCGGCCAGATACGCTCCGTCCTGCCCCGTGACACCCGTAATCAGAGCCTTTTTCAAGCCTTCAATCTCCTCGTTCCTGCGCTTCGACGTTGCCCCCAGTCTACCCGACCGCCACGCCGTCATCACCGGAATCGACCCGCGCCAGACCCCAACCCGTTCCGTCACCCTTGACTGCCCGTTCCAGATCGCGCTCGAACCTGCGCAACACCTGCTCCTTGCCCATGTGCTCCAACGCATACCGCCGCGCCGCCGCGCCCAGCTCCGCACGCCTCTCCGGTGCCTCCACCAGCTCCCGCACCGCGCCCGCAAGCGCTTCCGCGTTCTCGGGCGGCACGACCACGCCACAAGCCTCCATTCCCGCTCCGCCCCCCACCACCAGCCCCACCTGCGTCCCTTCATCCACGGTCGCAACCACTGGCCGCCCACTCGCCAGC
>CAXTPY010000058.1:0-12107 GCA_964246195.1 uncultured Acidobacteriaceae bacterium
GTCCTGGGCACGTGGTCCGGCCTCGGCTACTACCAGCGCGCGCGTCGCCTCCACCGCGCCGCCCGCTTCGTCGTCAAGGAGCTCGGCGGCGTCATGCCCTCCACCTGCGCCGGCCTGCGTTCCCTCCCCGGCATCGGCGAATACACCTGCGCCGCCATCGCCAGCATAGCCTTCGGCGAGAGCGCCGCCGCCGTCGACGGCAACGTGGAGCGCGTGCTGCTCCGCCTCGCAGGCGAGAGCGAAAAGTCCTCCGCCGCCGCCAGAGCCTCGCTCGAGGCGCAGGCCAATGCCCTCATGCCGCGCGCGCATATGGCTCACGGAAAAAACGCCGCGGGCGATCACAACCAGGCCATGATGGAGCTCGGAGCCACCGTCTGCCTGCCCCGCGCCCCCGCCTGCGAAGCCTGTCCGGTGCGCAGCATGTGCAAGACCCAGGGAGAGCATTCCACCCTCCCCCGCAAGGCGCAAAGAAGCCAGCAGGCCGCCTACCTGCTCAGCCTCCGGCGTCAAGGCAGCGACCGCCAGGTGCTGCTCACCCAACGCGCCGAGTCTGAAAGCCTCATGCCCGGCATGTACGAGCTGCCCATGCTCAAGGAGCGCGCGCTCGCAGGCCGCGAGCCGGTCCTGCGCACCCGCCACGCGATCACCAACACCAACTTCTATGTGCAGGTATTCGCGCCGCGCAACCCAAGCGACCAGGCGCTGCGGAGGAATTTGAGTTCGGCCAAAGAGTCGCTGGTATGGAAGCGAACCCTGGGCCTCGCGTCTCTGCCTTTGACAGGTTTGGCGCGAAAAGCCCTTCAGCGCCTCAGCATCATGGCTCTGCCGAATCTGGTCCTCGGAGAGGATGTAACAGACACGGAATCTTATGAGCGCCAAATTGTAACCGCGGGCGATTCAGAATTCGGCTCGGACGATAAATTTGTAACGAATACAGGCACCTAAGCCGAATCCCCGCCGTTTGCCCCGGTCGCCGCTCGCCCGCGATGGAGAGAAAGTATGAAGATGAACCTGTATGCCGCCATGTCTCTCTGTGCGCTCTCCTCCCTGGCGTCTGCGCAGCAGCTTCCCCAGGCCGTGAAGACCGCCGAGGCCTCCATCAGCGCCGCCCGAATTCGCGCCGACGTGAAGTTCCTCTCCGACGACCTGCTCGAAGGAAGAGGGCCCGGCCTCCGCGGCAGCGAAGTCGCAGCCAAGTACATCGCAACCCAGTTCGCGCTCGACGGGCTGAAGCCCGGAGGCGATAACGGCACCTACCTGCAGGAGATCGACTTCGTCGGCGTCAAGGTGAAGCCCGCTACCACCAGCTTCGTGCTCGTGCCCGCCAAGGGCGCCGCGATGCAGCTCGCCTTCGGCGACGACTACACCGTCAGTGACCAGAATCACCAGCCTGTAGCGACGATCGACGCTCCGATCGTCTTCGTCGGTTATGGCGTCACCGCACCCGAGTACGGCTGGGACGACTACGCCGGAGTCGACGTCAAGGGCAAGGTGATCCTTTGCATCGTCGGCGACCCTCCTTCGCACGATCCCAAGTTCTTCGCCGGCGATGCCTTGACCTACTACGGCCGCTGGACCTACAAGTTCGAGCAAGCCGCGCGCAAGGGCGCCGTCGGAGCCCTGATCGTCCACCGCACCGACCTCGCGAGCTATGGCTGGGACGTCGTCAAGAACTCGAACATCTCGGAGAAGACCTACCTGGCGGAGGACAAAAATCCGGCCCTCGACGCCGCCAGCTGGATTCAGTTGGACGTCGCGAAAAGGCTCTTCGCCGCAAGCGGCATGGATCTCGACAAGGAAATGACCGCGGCCGGGCAGCGTGGCTTCCACGCCGTCGAGCTCCCCGTACGTTTGCAGGCCCGCATCGACAGCGTGGTTCGCCCCTTCCAGTCGCCCAACGTCATCGGCATCCTGCCCGGTGCGGCTGCCGGCGCGAAGAACCAGGCGGTCATGTACACGGCGCACTACGATCACCTAGGATTCGTCCCCGGAATGCCCGGAGATAACATCTACAACGGCGCGGCAGACAACGCCACCGGCTGTGGCATGCTGCTGGAGCTGGCTCGGGCCTGGAGTGGGCTCGCGGCCAAGCCGCCGCATCCCGTCATCTTCGCCTCCGTCACCGCCGAGGAGCAGGGCCTGCTCGGGAGCGAGTACCTGGGCCAGCATCCCCCCTTCCCCGCCGGCCAGATCGCGCTCGATATCAACTACGACATGGTCCTCCCCATCGGCATGCCCCGCCAGGTGAACGTCAACGGCGCACAGCGAACCAGCTTCTTCCCCGCGGTGCAGGCCACCGCCAGGCGCTTCGGCTTCGAGATCGTGCCCGACCCGCGACCCGCCGCCGGAAGCTACTATCGCTCGGACCACTTCAGCTTGTCGCGCGTAGGCATCCCAGCCTTTTCCATCGAAGAAGGCGTCCTCTACGAAGGACACGATGCCGCCTGGGGCAAGGCCAAGTTCCAGGACTTCGAGGACCACGACTACCACAACTTCAGCGATAACTTCCATGAGGATTGGGACTTCGCCGGCAATGCCAAGCTCGACCGCTTCGGAATGGAGCTGGGCTGGGAGGCGCTATCCGCTCCGCACACCATACGCTGGGATGCCGGCGACGAGTTCGAGGCTGCGCGAAAGGCCAGCCAGGGAGCGCAATAGCAAACCAATTAAGGAGCGCAGGGAGCGAAGGAGCCACTGGCCTATCGAAATCCCAAGCCTCCGATCCGCGCAAGCGCATCGAACGAAGTGCAGATAGCCTTGCCTCAAAAATAGCGAACTCGAAAGACAAAGGAGAATCACGATGGATCGAAGTGCAAGCGCGGTATGGCATGGCGGCCTGAAAGATGGCAAAGGCACGATCTCAACACAGAGTGGAGTCTTGAAGCAGACTCAGTACAGCTTCAGCACGCGATTCGAGAGCGGTGCCGGAACCAACCCGGAGGAGCTCATCGCTGCCGCCCACGCCGGATGCTTCTCGATGGCGCTCAGCGCCCAGCTGACCGAGGCGAAGATGCCTCCTGAATCGATCGAGACCACGGCAGTCGTTACGCTAGAGGTGCTGAAGGACGGCGGCCCCACCATCACCAAGATTCACCTGACCACCAAGGCGAAGGTGCCGGGGATCGACAAGACGAAGTTCGACGAGCTGGCGCAGACAGCAAAGACCGGCTGCCCCGTCTCGAAGGTCTTGAAGGCAGCCGAGATCACTCTCGACGCAACCCTGGCCTAGACGCTGGCTGGCTCTTGCCCCTTATCTGTCCTTCCCGGAAGTGAATCTGCGTCTGCGGTCGGCATGGTGGCACGGCGTTCCCGTACCTCCATGCCGCTCTTCACGCCGCCCTGCGGAGACTACCCTCAGCACTCGATGATGTTGAGCGCAAGACCCGCCAGCGAGGTCTCCTTATAGCGCGACTGCATGTCCAGCCCAGTCTGGTACATCGTCGCGATGATCTGGTCGAGAGAAAGCTTGTGCCCCTCCGTCTCGTGCATCGCCATCCGCGCCGCATTGATCGCTTTCACCGCCCCCATGCCGTTGCGCTCGATGCACGGTATCTGGACCAGGCCGCCGATAGGGTCGCAGGTCATCCCCAGGTTATGCTCCATGGCGATCTCCGCCGCATGTTCCACCTGTGCGTTGCTTCCGTTGAGCGCGGCGACCAGCCCTCCCGCAGCCATCGAGCAGGCCACGCCCACCTCCCCCTGGCAGCCCACCTCGGCGCCGGAGATGCTGGCGTTCTCCTTATATAGGATCCCGATCGCCGCCGCGGTCAGGAAGTAGCGCAGGAGACCCGCCTCCTTCGCCTCGCCTGCAGCCTCCGGCTCGACAAAATTCATGTAGTAGTGCGCGAGCGCGGGAATCACGCCCGCGGCCCCGTTGGTCGGCGCGGTGACGACCCGTCCTCCCGCCGCATTCTCCTCGTTCACCGCCATGGCGTACACCGTGACCCAATCGAGCGGCGCCAGGGGATCCTTGCTGCCAACCTCTTCCAGACGCTTGGCCAGGCGGTAGGCTCGGCGCCGCACATTCAGGCCCCCCGGCAGAATGCCCTCCGTGGCGATGCCCCGTGCCGTGCAATCCTGCATGGTCTGCCAGAGCGCAAGGATGCTGCGCTCGACGACCCGCCCGGGCGAGGCGCGCGGCTGTTCGCTCTGTGCAGGTGCCGCGCAGACGCCCGGACGGGTGATAGAAAGCGAGCTGTCGGCGAGCAGGGCGACCTCGTTCGCCAGGATGATGTCCGCGATCGCCAGGCGGTTCTCTGCCGCCAGCGTAAGCAGTTCGGCAGCGCTGCGAAACGGATAAGGAACCGTGCGGGCGCTTGTAGCTGCGCCTAAGCTCTGCTGAGCCGCGAACTCGGCGGCCGAGAGGATGAAGCCGCCACCCACGGAGTAGAACACGTCCTCCGCCACCAGCCCGCCAGAGGCATCGAACGCCGCGAAGCGCAGCCCGTTGGGGTGGGTGGCGACACTCGCCTCGGGGTACATCTGCCTGCGCTCGAAGAGCAGGTTCCCCGCCGGCGTGAACGGAACCGGGTGCCGCCCCAGCAGCAGTAGCGTGGAGGTATCGGCTAGCTCGGCGATCCGCCCATCGACTCGCGCGGGGTCCACGGTATCCGGTGCCTCGCCAAGCAGCCCCAGCAGCACCGCGCGGTCCGTGCCATGGCCAAGCCCGGTCAGCGCGAGCGAACCATAGAGGCGCACCTCGATCCGGGCCGTACGCTCGAGCAAGCCCGCGCATTCGACATCCCGCGCGAACCGGAGAGCAGCGCGCATAGGGCCGACCGTGTGGGAGCTCGAAGGTCCTATGCCAACTTTGAAGAGTTCGAAGAGACTGGTGTTCACGGCTGGAGACCATTGTAGGCCGGCTCGCAGCTCCATGCGAGAGTGCCCAAAGGTGGTATAGGGAGGCGGCCGGCCCGAATGCTATGATCGGCCCAAATCCAGCCTCCAGGCTGCGCCAGGCTCAACATGCTCTTCAAGGCTCGCAGTGCGGCCGTTTACGGGATCGACGCAAATATCATCGATGTCGAGGTGGACTTCTCAGGCGTGAAGCTGGAGAAGGAGATCTTCAGCACCGTGGGGCTGCCGGACGCCGCGGTCCGGGAGAGCCGGGACCGCGTGCGTTCGGCGATCAAGAACTCCGGCTTCGAGATTCCGCCCACGCGCATCACCATCAACCTCGCCCCGGCGGACCTGAAGAAAGAGGGTTCGGGCTTCGACCTGCCCATTGCAATCGGCATCCTGGGAGCCTACGGGGCTTTGCATATCAAGGACTTGAGCGACTTCCTGCTGGTCGGAGAGCTGGGTCTCGATGGAAGCCTGCGGGCGGTCCAGGGAATGCTGCCCATCGCCGTGGCCGCGCGTGCGAAAGGAATTCCGAACCTGGTCATCCCGGCGAGCAACGCGCGCGAGGCAGCGGTGGTCGAAGGCGTCAACGTCTACCCTGTAAAAAGTCTGCTCGAAGTCCGCGAGTTGTTGAATTCAGTGGCTTTAGGCACGCTCTCCGCGAAGCCTCTGCGGATCGAGACGACGGAGCTGCTGAACGAGCTGCAGCACTTTCCCGCGGATTTCAAGGACGTTCGCGGCCAGCAGGTGGCGAAGCGAGCCCTAGAAGTAGCGGCCGCGGGCGGACACAACATCCTCATGATCGGGCCGCCAGGCTCCGGTAAAACCATGCTGGCAAAGCGTTTACCGTCGATCCTAGCGCCTCTCCGATTTGAGGAAGCGCTCGAAACGACCAAGATCCACTCGGTCGCGGGCGTACTCGACGCCGAGCAGGGCCTGGTGGTTCACCGGCCCTTTCGTTCCCCCCACCACACGGTTTCGGACGCGGGCCTGATCGGCGGAGGGGTGATGCCCCGCCCCGGCGAGGTCTCGCTCGCGCACAACGGCCTGCTGTTCCTGGATGAATTGCCGGAGTTTCCCCGCAACGTTCTGGAGGTCTTGCGGCAGCCGCTGGAGGACGGCATGGTGACCATCTCGCGCGCTTCCATGAGCCTGAACTTCCCGGCGCGCTTCATGCTGGCGGCAGCCATGAACCCGTGTCCTTGCGGATATTTCAACGATAAATCCAGGGAGTGCATGTGTACTCCGCCCATGATTCAGCGCTACGTCAGCAAGGTGAGCGGCCCTCTGCTCGACCGCATCGACATCCACATCGAGGTTCCCGCCGTGCAGTATAAGGAGCTTCGTGGCGGGGCCGCGGCCGAGGGATCAGCCCAGATCCGCGACCGCGTACTCGCCGCCAGGGAGCGGCAAGCCACGCGTTTTCAGCAAGATGGCGCAAGGACAAAAGGCACTCCGAAGGCCGCGGCGCGAGCCATCTTCGCCAACGCCCAGATGTCCACGCAGCAGATCCGGCTCCATTGCGAGCTTTCGAGCGACGCCGAGCGCCTGCTCGAACGCGCGATGCAGCAGCAAGGGTTGAGCGCCCGCGCGCATGACCGTATCCTCAAGGTCGCCAGGACCATAGCGGACCTCGCGGACGAGCAGCACATCGCCGTCGGCCACATCGCCGAGGCCATCCAGTACAGAACCCTGGACCGCAGCTACTGGTCGTAATCCGCGGTACGAAGGTGGATTTTTGTACCGCAAACCCGGGCACGAAGTCACCCCTTCACGCACGGACCCCCGAGGACCATGGTTCCATTTTCAGTATACGCAGGGGTACAGCTTTCCAAAATAAGTATTGACCTGCGGGACCGAACACGGTACTTTGCATAAGGGCTGAGCGTCGCACCTGGCGCGCAGACCTGCTTGACCCCTGCAGATTCGCGGCGCCGGACAAACGATCGAGCCCGAATCCGTTCCCCCCGGCCATGCGGTTCCAGCCCCAAGGTTGGTGACCGGCCTGTTAGAGAGTCATGTTAGGAACGCGGCTTGCCACCTGAGCTGTAGGGGAAGCGTGCTGCGCTCAAAAGCCGGTCGCAATCCCGACCGAAGCAGGACTCGCTCGTACCTCTGGCCGGAACGAACAGCATGGGAGGAACGTTATAAAAAAGTATTGTGTTGTAGTTCATGGAGGCAGCATCGATCCGGGCGAAGTTTGCGTCTAAGGAATGGATGTACTCGACGGGTGCGTACCGCCTAACCGGATGAACTGCGGCAAAGCGCAACAGTAAAGATTGGACCCGGGCCATCCCGGCGATTGTAGGCAGGCGGGCGATGGTCGAGTTTGCCCAAGACAGAGAAGTGAAAAGGAGAACGTATGCGCTCAGATTTGATCTTTGGAGCTCTTGCTCACGTGAATAACCGCTATGAGCTCTGCCAGTTGGCGTCGAAGGCGACACGCAAGCTGCACAAGCCGAACACCCGGCTGCAGGACACGACCAACGAGGTCCTCGACCGCTTCAAGGATACGGTTCCCATGGGCGATGCCGGCGAAGAGCTCGTCGAGAAGATCCAGTTGCAGGAGCGTCGCGCAGCGTAGCCGATGCCTCTACCCGCGAGTGCCGGAAGGGGAGACTCCTCCTCCCTCCGGCCTTCCGCTTCCAGGCGGGATTCAACTTCGAAGCCTCGACAGCCAATCATGTAAGATGTATCTATAGAAAAGACTCCAAAGGTTGTCCCTCCCACACAATGCAATGGCGATGAAGGCGCAGCAAAGGGAAGACAGGCGTCCCCGGTTCCTGTAGCAGGTCGCGGTGAAGTCGGGCGCAGCCAGCTAAACGACATACCGCAGGTCTTTGCAGAGGAAGCGAGCCGCCCACCTGCCGACACCGGACTGCGAACCGCGAAATCTGTCCACGCTCGTCGCCTGAATGCCTACTCCCTTTGTGGCATGTCAGCTTCACGCTCAGGCCTGTATCTTCAACCCAAGAGGTACTTCAAGAACTTGTAAACCCTTCCCAGTAGCGCCACCCACAATACTCTCCCCTAGCCGCAACCCCTCCCCTCCCGCAGCGCAGCAGCATCCTCATCGATTCGAGCCGTACCCGCACCACACCACACCGCATCTCCCTCCTCTCTCTACCTCTGGCCTTCCGCAAGACCCCCTTCGTCACGCAGAATCCCGCCTCGCATTGAACCATTCCTCCACTACTGCAAAGTTCCAGGTACAACATGACAATCTCCGAGTTGAAAGAGCACAACATCGCCGAGCTGGGCAAGCTCGCGCGCGGACTAGACATCGCCGGCACCAGCGGCCTGCGTAAACAAGACCTCATCTTCAAGATCCTGCAGGCGCAAAGCGAAAAAGAAGGACACATCTTCGCCGAAGGCGTGCTGGAGATTCTTCCCGACGGATATGGCTTCCTGCGCTCGCCGGACTACAACTACCTCCCCGGCCCAGACGATATCTATGTCTCGCCATCGCAGATTCGCAAGTTCGACCTGAAGACCGGAGACACCATCAGCGGCAACGTCCGCCCCCCGCATGAAGGCGAAAAGTACTTCGCGCTGGTCAAGATCGAGGCCATCAACTTCGAGAGCCCGGAGGAGACGCGCAACAAGATCCTCTTCGACAATCTCACCCCCTTGTACGCGCAGGAGCGGGTCAAGATGGAGACCGTGCGGGAGTCGCTCTCCGGCCGCGTGATGGACCTGCTCACGCCCATGGGCAAGGGCCAGCGCGGGCTGATCGTCGCTCCTCCCCGCACCGGCAAGACCATGCTGCTGCAGTCCATCGCGAATAGCGTCACATCCAATCATCCCGAGGTGGTGTTGATCGTGCTGCTGATCGACGAGCGCCCCGAGGAGGTCACAGACATGCAGCGCAGCGTCAAGGGCGAAGTGATCAGCTCCACCTTCGACGAGCCCGCGGCCCGCCACGTGCAAGTAGCCGAGATGGTGATCGAGAAGGCCAAGCGCCTGGTCGAGCACAAGCGCGACGTAGTCATCCTGCTCGACTCCATCACGCGTCTGGCGCGCGCCTACAACACCATCGTGCCGCCGAGCGGCAAAGTGCTCTCAGGCGGCGTGGATTCCAACGCGCTGCAGAGACCGAAGCGGTTCTTCGGCGCCGCGCGCAACATCGAAGAGGGCGGCTCGCTGACGATCATCGCCACGGCCCTCGTCGATACCGGCTCGCGCATGGACGAGGTCATCTTCGAGGAGTTCAAAGGCACAGGCAACATGGAGGTGATCCTGGATCGCAAGCTCGTCGACAAACGCGTCTTCCCGGCCATCGATATCCAGCGCTCCGGCACCCGCAAGGAGGAGCTGCTCATCCCCAAGGAAGACCTGCAGCGCACCTGGATTTTGCGCAAGGTGCTCAATCCATTGTCTCCCGTGGAGGCCATGGAGCTGCTGACGGACAAGCTGGCCAAGACCCGGAACAACCAGGAGTTCCTGCACAACATGAGCTCCATCTAGAGCCGTTCTCCGGACCGATGTACTGCAGCCCCGCGACCGCCCAGCGGGAGAACCCAAGCCGCGAGAGCAACGTAGCAGCTCGTGTAAAGGCTCTTCTTGGTTGTCCTTCCCGAAGGAGAATCTGCGGTTGCGCTTGCTGTTGTCTGTTCTTTAGGCGCACAGGAAGACGGCTCAGCCCAACCGCACCAGGAGCGGCATAGACAGGCCGCTGAAGCCGTTTTTCCTTCTTGAAGGCAAGCGCGCGCTGGTTCGACGTACTCTGCTAAGGCTGTACTCGGCAGCGAGCACTCTCACGACCGCAACGCGCGGAGTCCGGAGCGAGCTCCGAGTCTCTCTGCGCGCTCGCTTACCTCAGAAACATCTCCTCTACCCCCTGCCAATCCTCCACCCTGCGAAATCCCGTCACCCCCGCATTGTGCGGCGAGCTGAACAGGATGCCTTCGCCATGGAAGAGCCGCAGCTGCCGCGGATTGTCGTCGATCAGGTACTCCGCCCGCAGAATGCTCTTATCTCCGCAGAAGACGATATGCGAAGGCGCGATGAACGGGAAGTGCTTCTCCAGCCAGCGAAACTTCGCCACGAACGACGTCGGCACCTCCATCGCCGCCGTCGCGATAAACACCTCGTACCTCTTCTGCAGCGCGGCGATCACGCGCTGCGCCTGCGGCATCACGCGCAGCACAGCGAAGAAGTCCTCCGACCGCAGATACCCCTCGAGCGCCCCATGCCGCTCGATCTGGACCACATCCCAGAGCCACTTCCCCCGCAGGTCTTCCTTGGTCAAGGCCTCTCCATGGTCGCGGTTGTAGCGAAGCAGGTGCTCGGTGACGGCATCCGCGATGACCTCGTCCATGTCGATACAGATCCTCTTCACAGCGATCTCACGATGGACGCCGCGATGCTCTCATACGGCACCGTCTTCTTCTGCGGCGCATCCCGCGCGGGGTCCCAGTAGAGCAGCCGGCCGCAGCTCTCGCAGCTCATCATCGCCTGGTCGTTGGAGCGGTCGCGAAGATCGTTCCATCTCTGCGGCCGCACCATCATCTGGCACGCCGAGCACTTCTGGTCGATGCCCTCCGCCAGCCCGGTTCCCTTGCCCTTGGCGATGCGGTCATAGGTCGCCAGCACCGCCTCCCCCACCTGCGGACGCAGCTCCGAACGGCTCCTCTCCACCTCGCTCAGCGCCGTCTTGTCGCGCGCGACTGTCTCCGCCGCTTGCGCCCGCTCGCGTGCGAGCGTAGCCTCCGCGTCGCCCACCGCCGCATCCGCCAAGCACCTCTGCTGTTCGAGCGCCTCGCTGCGCTCCATGCTCTCGATCTCGGCGTCCTCGAGCCGCGCGATCTCCGCCTGGGAGTAGGCGATCTCATGCTCGAAGGCCGTCACCTGGGCGGTGGTCGTCGCCTGGTCGAGCTGCTTCCTCACTTTGGCGATCTTGGCCTTCCGGTCCTTCACGTCGAGCTCCTGCCCGCGCCGCAGAGCCTCCTCCTTGGCGAGCAACTGCAACACCACGGCGCGCTGGCCCACCACCGCCTTGGCCTTGGTCTCGAGCCCAGCCACCAGCTTCGGCAGTGCCACCATCTCCTCCCGCAGCCTCTTCGCCTCCAGGTCCAGCCGCTGCAGCGCGATCAATCTCTCCAAGTCCGGGTGCATTGTTGTCCAGCCTCCTCCAACCGCACGGTCTACCCTGCTCCAGAGCCCTCCCGGGAGGTGCCAGGGAAGATTCGCTCCTCTACAAGTTTTGCACGGATTCATGTTTGAGCCTTCCCGTCCGATTGAACGATAATGGTGTCTGCGTGAGCTCCGCCGCCTCGCTGGGGCGGTCTCGTGCATGTTCCACTGGTCTCCTTTGCTCTTCTACCCAGGCCCCCCCCCCAACTCAGGACCGGACAGGAAACTTCACACCATGCGACTCTGGAACGAATATGAAGGCACCACCATCGCCGGCACCTTTCCCATCGAAACCTTGATTCGGCCAGAGGGCCGCAGCGCCTTCTTCTCCACCCGCAACGGCTCCGGCCAGCCCGCCACCATACGCCTGATCGAGGCCCACTTCGACGAGGCCGAGATCCTGGCCCGATGGCAGCGCGTGGTGGACCTGAACGAGCCTCATCTGTTGAAGCTAAAGAAGTTCGGTCCCACCGAACTGGACGGCACACCGATCCTGTACGTGGTCATGGAGCCGGCGGACGCCGACCTGGCCTCGGTGCTGCGCGAGCGCTGCCTCTCGTTCGAGGAGACGCGCCAGGTCGCGGCCAACCTCGTCCCCGCCCTGCAGGCGCTGCACGCCTCCGGCCTGGTGCATGAGCACCTCGAGGCCGCCAACGTCCTCGCCATCGGCGAAGAGGTCAAGCTCCGCAGCGACTGCGTACGCAATATCCCGGACAACTCGGAGCCTTCTTCCGCGACCGAGGCGGCCCAACTGAAGTCGCGCGACGTCCACGCCTTCGCCACCTTGCTTCTGCAATGCCTGACGCAGAGCCGGACCCTGAACACGGGCACCGCCCTGCCGTCACCCTTCAGCCAGATCATACGCAATGCCCTGAACGGCGCCTGGGGCCTGCAGCAGATCTCCGATACGCTCGCGCTCTCGACCCCGGCAGCGCTGGCGCCGCGCCCCGCGGCAAGCTCCGTTCCCGGGGGCAGGCTGAACTCCGCGGCGAATCCCGCGGCGAACCCCGCATCGGGGCCCGCATCGGCGCCAGCGCCAGCACCTGGCAGTGAACGCGTGGAGCCAGCCGCCAGCTTCGCCTCCGTCCTCGCCTCCTCCGCCTCCGCCTCTTCCGCCGCCAGGCCACTAG
>CAXTPY010000059.1:0-12064 GCA_964246195.1 uncultured Acidobacteriaceae bacterium
CTGCAGGGGATCATCTCGCGCCTGGACTATTTGAAACAGTTGGGGGTGTGCGCAGTTTGGATCTCCCCGTTTTACCCCTCACCTATGGCGGACTTCGGGTATGACGTCTCGAACTACTGCGGCGTGGACCCGCTCTTCGGGACGCTCGGAGATTTCGAGCATCTAGTCCAGGCGGTGCATGCGCGCGGGATGAAGCTGATTCTGGATTTCGTTCCAAACCATACGTCCGATCATCATCCTTGGTTTGTGGAGAGCCGCAACTCCAGAGAGAGCGCGCGGCGAGACTGGTATCTCTGGCGGGATCCGGCTCCAGGAGGTGGTCCGCCGAACAATTGGCGGAGCAACTTCGGGGGTGACGCGTGGAGATTCGATCGGACGACAGGGCAGTATTTTTACCATTCGTTCCTCCCGCAGCAGCCGGATCTGAACTGGCGTAACGCGGCGGTGCGTAAGGCGATCTACGACGCGATGCGCTTCTGGCTGGACCGCGGGGTGGATGGCTTCCGCATGGACGTGCTCTGGCTGCTGATCAAGGACGAGCAGTTCCGTGATAACCCGCCCAATCCGGATTGGCGGCCGGGCGGTACGGACTTTGGCGCGCTGCTACCTCTGTATACGGCGGACCGGCCGGAGACGCACGAGATTGTGGCGGAGATGCGGCGCGTGATGGCTGTCTATCCTGCCCGTGTGCTGATCGGGGAGATCTACCTGCCGCTGCGCGATCTGGTGGCTTACTACGGCTTCGACCCGAATACGGCAAACCTGCGGGGAGCCGATATGCCGTTCAACTTTCACCTGATTCAGACACAGTGGAATGCCGAGCGCATCGCGCGATTGATCGAAGAGTACGAGGGCGAGCTGCCGGCGGGAGCGTGGCCCAACTGGGTGCTGGGCAATCACGATCAGCCGAGGCTTGCGACCCGGCTGGGAGCGGGGCAGGTGCGTGTCGCGGCGATGCTGCTGCTTACCTTGCGAGGAACTCCTACGCTCTATTATGGCGACGAGTTGGGCATGGAGGATACGGCGATCCCGCCGGAACGCGTTCAGGACCCGGCAGAGAAGCGACAGCCCGGTCTGGGGCAGGGGCGCGATGCGGAGCGCACTCCCATGTTGTGGAGTGGAACGGCGGGGGCGGGCTTCACCTCCGCCGATCCCTGGCTACCCATCGACCCGGGCTATCGGGAGATGAATGTGGAGGCACAGAGGGACGATCCCCGTTCGGTGCTGGCGCTCTATGTGAGGCTGCTTGCGGCGCGACAGGAGAGCGCGGCTCTTCGTTCGGGCAGCGTGGGGCAGGTGGCCGCGCAATCCGGTGTTCTCTCCTATGTTCGACGGGCTGGGGGCGAGCGCCTACAGGTGCTGCTCAATCTGACAGGGGAGCCGCGGAGCGTAGCCTCCGGCCAAGGCACGGTTTTGATGACCACTTTGCTCGATGGGGACGGCGGGCGAGTGGACGGTAAGGTGATGCTTGAGGCCGGCGAGGGTTTGATCGTGAGACTCGACTGGGGCGCGGGCGGCGAGGCGACCTAATTGCCTCCGCTACGCTGGATGCGGTCCTTGTTCTCGTGGACCAGGCGCAGGAAGTCGCGCTGGATGGGGCCTTCGTTTTCAGGGTTCCAGGCCACGGAGATACCTACGCTGGCGGTGGCTGGTCCCAGGTCTGCGAAGACGATGCCGGGCATACGCAGGTGACGGACGCCGTAGGGGACCAAGGCGACGCCCTCACCAAGGCCGACCAGGGTGAGCACCCCGGACCATGTGGACGAGCTGTTGACGATGCGGGGCGAGAAGCCGGCGGCGTAGCACATAGCGAGGACGCTATCGAAGAGGACGGGTGTGACCTCTCGCTCGCACATGACGAAGCGCTCGGTGGCGAGTGCCTCCACATTGAGCGAGTCGCTGGCTAGAGGATGATCTTTCGGAAACGCGGCGACGATGGGGTCGCGATAGACGAGCTCCGCGCGGAGGGTGCGGTCGAAGGGCGATTCGAGTGGACGGGTGAAGCCGACGTCGATTTTGCCGGTCGTCAAAGCATCCATCTGAACATGGGTGTGCATCTCGAAGAGGGACAGCCTCACCTCGGGGTGCAGCTTGCGATATTCCCGAACGATGCGCGAGAAGAAACCCCCGGTGCCCCACAGGAAGAAGCCAATGGCGAGGGTGCCCACTTGGCCTTGGAGGGAGCGGCGGGTGACGTCGAGGGCGCGCTCGGCAGCGATGAGAGTCTTGCGCGCTTCGGCCAGAAAGACCACGCCCTGGGGGGTAAGCCGGGGTCTGCGCTGGGTGCGGTCGAGCAACATGCCTCCTACCTCTTCCTCGAGGTCTGCGATCTGCTCACTGATGGCCGACTGCGCGACGTGCAGTTCACGGCTGGCTTTGCTGAAGGTGCCATAGTCAGCGACGGCGCGGAAATATCGAAGGTGCCGCAGTTCCATGGAACTAGAGTTTATCGGTTTTTCCGTTCGCGGGTTTCGGAAATTACTGTATGACCAAAGGCTGCATTACACTGTCTATGTATCTACAGGAACAGATGCGGACCTGCGCGAGCTTCCAGGGCCGGCGTTCCTAGCTCTCACCGAGGCGACGTCGCGCTATGTGGATCGTAAAAATTGCCCTCACCAGGCCCTACACCTTCATTGTGCTGGCGATTCTGATCCTGATTGCCGCTCCGGTGGTGATCATGGGCACTCCTACGGACATTTTTCCGGACATCAATATTCCGGTCGTCTCCATCGCATGGCAATATACAGGATTGGACCCGGCGCAGCTTGAGGGGCGCCTGACGACGCCGTACGAAAAGGCTCTGACCACGCTGGTCGACAACATCGAGCACATGGAATCGACGACGTTCGCGGGTCAGGCGATCATCAAGGTGTACCTGCAGCAAGGGGCGAGCCTGGACACGGCGAATGCGCAGGTATCGAGCGCGTCGGAGTTTGAGCTGCGGCAGCTTCCTCCCGGCATCCTGCCGCCGCAGATCATCAATTTTAGTGCGTCGAGCGTGCCTATTCTGCAGCTTGGCCTGTCGGGGCGGGGGCTCTCCGAGCAGCAGTTGAACGATCTTGGGCTGAACTTCGTGCGACCTCAGTTAGTGACGATTCCAGGTGCGGTGGTGCCCAACGTCTACGGCGGCAAGCAGCGTTCGATCATGTTGAACCTGAAGCCTAAGGCGATGCAGGCGCAGGGGCTGTCGCCGGTCGACATCCTGAACGCTTTGGCGGCGCAGAATGTGGTGCAGCCAGGCGGGACAGCCAAGATCGGAATCAACGAATACGACATTCACATCAACTCGGCCCCAATCACTCTGGCTGGTCTGGCGGCGCTGCCGGTCAAGCAGGTTGGGGATACGACGGTCTACCTGAACGACGTGGCGACGGTGGCGGATGGAAGCATTCCGCAGACCAACATCGTTCGGCAGGATGGACGACGAGGCGTGCTGGTCACGATTTTGAAGTCGGGCAACGCTTCGACGCTTTCGGTGGTGCAAGGCATTCTTGGGCTGCTACCGAGGATCAAGTCGACTCTGCCACCAGAACTGAAGATCACTCCCATTGGGGATCAATCGATTTTTGTTCGGGCCTCGATCTCGGGCGTGATCCGCGAGGCGATCATCGCGGCGATGCTGACGGGATTGATGATCCTGCTGTTCCTGGGAAGCTGGCGCAGCACGGTCATCATCGCAATCTCGATTCCACTTTCTATTCTAAGTTCGGTGATTATTCTTGGTCTGCTCGGGCAGACGATCAACATTATGACGCTGGGGGGACTGGCGCTGGCGGTAGGTATCCTGGTGGACGATGCGACAGTGACCATTGAGAACATCGAGCGCTATCTCGAAGAGGGTCATGGGTTGCATGACGGAATCCTCGAGGGCGCGGCGCAGATCGCGGTTCCCGCGCTGGTTTCGACACTCTGCATTTGCATCGTGTTTCTGCCCATGTTCTTTCTGAGCGGCGTGTCAAGGTATCTGTTCGTGCCACTGGCCGAGGCGGTTGTCTTTGCCATGCTTGCATCCTACATCCTTTCGCGAACGCTGGTTCCTACCATGGCGATGTACCTTCTGAAAGCGCACGATGCGCACGAGGAGAAGTCGAACAGCATCTTCGCGCGCTTCCAGCGTGGGTTCGAGCGACGCTTCGAGCAGACGCGCGCGGGCTATCAGGATCTGTTGATGCGGCTGGTGAACATGCGCAAGTTCTTTGTGCCCATCTTCCTGGTGGTCTGCCTGTGCGCATTTCTCCTGGTGCCGTTCCTCGGGCAGAACTTCTTCCCGAGTACGGATAGCGGATCGTTCATCCTGCATCTGCGGGCCAAGAGCGGGACCCGCATCGAGGAGACGGCGCGGCTCTGCGATCTGGTCGAGCAGCAGATCCGCAGGGACATTCCACCGGCGCAGATGAACAACGTCCTGGACAACATCGGCCTGCCCTATAGCACCCTGAATACGCAGCACGCTACGTCGGGTCTGATCGGTGCGGGAGATGCGGACATCATGGTCTCGCTCAACGAGGACCACAGTCCGACGGCGAACTTTGTCGCTCAGTTGCGGACCGAGCTTCCGCGCCAGTTTCCCGGGGTGATGTTCTATTTCCTGCCCTCGGATATCGTTACGCAGATCCTGAACTTCGGACTTCCGGCCCCGATCGATGTGCAGTTCGAAGGGCAGGACATGAACGGAAACCGCGTGGTGGCGGACAAGATGCTGCAGGAGTTGCAGCACGTTCCGGGGCTGGTCGATCTGCGCATTCAACAGCCGGACGACTACCCTGTGCTGACGGTGAACGTGGACCGCACCAAGGCGTCGCAGGGTGGCTATACGATCCACGATGTGGGCAGCAGCCTGCTGAACGTGCTGAGCGGAAGCACGCAGCTTACGCCGCAGTTCTTCCTGAACTATAAGAACGGCGTGAACTATGCGATGGTGGCGCAGACGCCGCAATACGACATTGAGAGCCTGAACGATCTGCGCAACATACCGCTGGCTTCGCCAACGGCGAAGAAGCCGGAGATCCTGGCGGACGTGGCCGACATTACGCGTGGCACGGAGATGGAAGTGATCACCCACTACAACATCCGGCGAACGCTCGATATCTACGGCAATACGCAGGGGCGCGACCTGGGCGCGGTGAGCAGCGACATCGATAAGATCGTCCGCAACAACACGAAGCTTCTGCCTCGCGGGAGCTTCCTGCGGGTTCGCGGACAGATCGAGACGATGAAGAGTTCCTACTTCGGCTTGATCTCCGGGCTCGGATTTGCCATCGTCCTGGTGTATCTCCTGATCGTCGTCAACTTCCAGTCGTGGCTGGACCCGTTCATCATCATCACGGCTCTTCCCGCGGCCCTGGCGGGGATTGTGATGATGCTGTTCGTGACGCAAACGACGCTGAGCGTACCCGCCCTGATGGGAGCGATCATGTGCATGGGCGTGGCTACGGCGAACAGTATCCTGGTGGTTTCCTTCGCCAAGGATCGCCTGGAGCATCATGGAGACTCCGTGGTGGCTGCGATCGAGGCCGGATCGACACGCTTCAGGCCGGTCATGATGACGGCCCTGGCGATGATCATAGGCATGATTCCCATGGCGCTTGGGGCGGGTGACGGCGGAGAACAGAACGCTCCGCTTGGCCGCGCGGTCATTGGCGGGCTGCTGGTAGCGACCGTCGCTACTCTCATCTTTGTACCGTGTGTCTTCGCCCTGTTGCATGGCCTCGGCAAGCAGCGTGCGGGCTCCGCAGCAGTAGAAGAGCATCAGCGCATGACGGCAGGGGCTTGAGCCATTCTCGAACAAAATTCAGGAGTACGCATGACCACCGATACACAGCCGAACACGGACACGAGCACGCCCTCCGAACAGTTCCCCAGGCCCGTTCATGCGCACGGTGAACCGCCGCACAAAGCGCCGCCGCCGGGGCCGGAGCAGCCCGTGGTCGCTCCGGAGCAGAAGCGCGGGCTGACGCGGGGTATCTGGATCGCACTGATCGTGGTCGCCATCGCGATCGCGGTGGTGGTGGCCGCCGGCATACTGAGCAGGTCGCACACCGAGCACACGCTGGTGGGCACCACGGATGCAGCGGCGATCCCTACCGTGAGCGTCATCTATCCCAAGCCCTCTTCGCTGGCGGACGAGATTGCCCTGCCGGGAAATACCCAAGGCTTTGTGGACACGCCCATCTACGCGCGGACCAGTGGCTACCTGAAGAGCTGGTACTTCGATATCGGCGCCCGGGTACACAAGGGGCAGTTGATCGCCGTCATCGAGACGCCGGAGCTGGATCAGCAGCTACAGCAAGCCGAGGCGGATCTGAAGAGCACGCAGGCCAACCTCGACCTGGCCAACATCACCGCGGCGCGCTACCAGAACCTGCTGAAGAGCAACTCCGTATCCAAGCAGGAGACGGATGTAACCACGGGTGACGCCGCGGCACGCAAAGCCGCGGTGGAAGCGGCCCAGTCCAACGTGCGCCGTCTAGAACAGCTGAAGGGCTTTGAAAATATCTACGCGCCCTACGATGGCGTGATCACGGCACGCAATACCGATATTGGGGACCTGATCCAGGCTGGCGCGAACTCGGCTCCCAAGGAGCTCTTCCATATCGCATCCATCAGCGAGCTGCGTGTGTTCGTGTCGGTGCCCGAGGCGTATGCGCCTTCAATCAAGAATGGCGACAAGGCCACGCTGACGCTCGATGAGTATCCTGGCAAGGATTTTGTGGGTACTGTCACGCGCAACTCCAGCGCGATCGACTCTGCCACGCGGACACTCAACGTAGAGGTGGACATTCCCAACCCGAAGGGCGAGTTGCTTCCGGGTGCCTACGTCTTCGTTCACTTCAAGGTTCCGCAGCATCTGGCCAACCTGATGCTTCCAGCCAATACGCTTCTCTTCCGTTCCGAGGGGCTGCAGGTTGGCATCGTGAAGAACGGACGCGTCCACCTGCAGTCGGTTACCATCAGCCGCGATGCCGGCGCCACGGTCGAGATCGGCACGGGCGTTACTCAAAGCGATGCGGTGATCGTCGATCCCTCCGACTCGCTCGCCAACGGCCAGCGCGTGACCGTCTCCCAGACCAAGGATCCAGCCCTCGACAAGCCAGGCGAAGGAGGAGCCAGCAAGTGAGTCCTAGGTTCTCGATCTTTCCTGCTCTCTCCTTGTTGCTTCTCACCGGATGCATGGTTGGTCCCAAGTACATCAAGCCCACCGTCCCGATGGCGCCGGGCAGCAGTGCCGCCAGCCCGGATGCCTACAAGGAGAACAGCAACTGGCAGCCTGCCACTCCGCAGGACGCGACGCTGCGCGGGGATTGGTGGACGATCTTCCATGACGCGGGCCTGAACCAGCTAGAGCCCCAGGTAGCCTTGTCGAACCAGAACCTGATTGCCGCCGAAGCGCGGTTTCGGGAGGCTCGTTCGCTCATCCAGTACAACAAGTCCTTCCTTGCTCCTACGATCGCCATCGCGCCCTACGCCGGAGGGGAACGCTTCTCCGCAAACCAGCCTTACTTCAACTCCAACCTGATCAGCAGCGGTACAGGAAACATTCAGCTGCCGATCGACCTGAACTACGAGGTAGACCTCTGGGGCCGCATACGGCATAGCGTTCACGCTGCCCGCGAAGAGGCACAGGCGAGCGCGGGAGATACGCAGACGGCCCTGCTGAGTCTGCAGGCAGAGCTGGCTGTCGATTACTTCGAGGCCCGAACCGCGGATGCCGAGGAGCAGCTTCTGCAGGCCACGGTTCGCGATTATCAGGATGCCCTGAACATCACGACCAACCGGTTCGAAGGGGGGGTTTCACCGGAGTCGGACGTCGATCAGGCGAAGGCGCAGCTGCAGGCCGCGGAGGTCCAGGCGAGCGAGTTCGATATTACGCGCTCGCAATACGAGCATGCGGTTGCGGTGCTTCTCGGACGTCCCCCGGCCTCGTTCTCCCTGCCCATTGCGCCGCTCGACGCGCAGGCTCCCCAGATTCCGACGGGCTTACCCTCGCAACTGCTGGAGCGGCGCCCCGACATCGCCGCCGCGGAACGCCGTATGGCGGAGGCTAACGACCGGATTGGAATCGCTAAAGCCGCCTACTACCCGATGCTCACGATCGGGGCTCTGACAGGTTTTGCGGGCACCAACATCACCAATGTTCTCAGTGCTTCCAGCTATCTCTGGTCTCTGGGACCGACCGCAACCGAGACCGTATTCGACTATGGGCGGCGTCACTCGATCACGGAACAGGCGTACGCCACCTACGACGAGACTGTCGCGAACTACCGCCAGACGACTTTGACT
Organism: uncultured Acidobacteriaceae bacterium; assembly: GCA_964246195.1. Lineage (GTDB taxonomy): Bacteria > Acidobacteriota > Terriglobia > Terriglobales > Acidobacteriaceae > Edaphobacter. Next base: position 8,284 of record CAXTPY010000059.1, read on the forward strand.
GCGTTCCAGCAGGTGGAGGACAACCTGGTCGCGCTTCGTGTCTTGGAACGCGAGGCGGAGCAACAGCACCAGGCCACCCAGGCTGCGGTCGCCGCGGAAAAGATATTCAACAACCGATACGTCGGAGGCATTGACAACTATCTCAATGTCGTCACGGCGCAGACCACCACCCTGGTCAACCAGCGGAATGACATCGACATCATGCGCCGGCAGATGGACGCAAGTGTTCTGTTGATCAAGGCGCTGGGCGGCGGCTGGAACGTGACGCAGCTTCCAAAGCTCTAGTCCGGGAGAGGGCCGCGGGCGCCTTGCTTCTCTCCCGACTCAGCGCTGATTCCTGCACGGGACTCTGCTCCCGGGTGTATCGGAGCCAGTTGAGAGGGTGCTTTCTGGTCGTACCACTTTTCTGCTTTTCTGCTAGGATGGCCTTCCTATGGATACCGCTCACTCCAGCCGTCGCGACCTTTTGAAGGCAAGCCCCTTCGCTTTGGCGGCGGCCGCCGCCCCCGCCGCTTTCGCCGCGCCTGCGAACTCCGTGGGCTCGACGCCTACGCTGTTCGACATCCGCACCTACGGCGCACGCGGGGATGGCAAGACAATCGACTCACCGGCCATCAACAAGGCCATCGAGGCTGCCGCAGCAGCGGGGGGAGGCACGGTCTTTTTTCCCGCTGGGAACTGGCTCTCGTTTTCTATTCGATTGAAGAGCAACGTAGACCTCTATCTGGCGCAGGGTTGCACCTTGCTCGCCGCCGAATCTCCACTTCCCGGTCAGACCACTGGCTACAATGGGGGAACGTATGACGCGGCTGAGCCGAACACCTCGTATGACGCCTTTCAGGATTATGGACATAACCACTGGCACAACTCGCTGCTGTGGGGAGAGGATCTACACAACCTCAGCATCACCGGTCCGGGTCTGCTCTACGGACGTGGCCTGAGCTTTGGTGCCGGTCCCGCCCGCGCAGGGGCTTTCCGGCCTGGGTTCGGACCTGAGCGACGCGCGCGCGTCTTGGCTGAGCCATCGACGCGGCCTCCGCGGGGAAACTATCCCCTCTATCAGGCCGAGCAGGCCGGTGTGGGCAATAAGACCATTGCGCTGAAGAACTGCCGCAACGTTATCTTTCGCGACTTCTCCATTCTCAAGGGCGGCCACTTCGGACTGCTGCTTACCGGTGTCGACAATCTGACCATCGACAATCTGAAGATCGACACGGACCGGGACGGCATGGATATCGACTGCTGCAAGAACGTCCGCGTCTCGAATTGCACGGTCAATTCCCCGTGGGATGACGGTATCTGCCCGAAGTCGAGCTTCGCCCTGGGCTACAACCGAGCCACCGAAAACCTCACCATCGTGAACTGCCTGGTTACGGGCTGCTACCAGCTAGGCACCGTGCTCGATGGGACGTTCAAGAAGTTCGCCGCCGCCGACGAGCAGGTGCCTCGGACGGGACGCATCAAGTGCGGCACCGAGTCCAACGGAGGCTTCAAGAACATCACCATCTCCAACTGCGTCTTCGAGGGGTGCCAGGGTCTCGCGCTCGAGAGCGAGGACGGCGCTCTCTGCGAGGATATTGCGATCTCGAACATCACCATGCGCGACGTGGTGGAGGCGCCACTCTTCTTCCGCCTTGGGGCACGTCTGCGCGGGCCTAAGGGCTCCGGCGACCAGAGCACCGTGGTGGGAACGATGCAACGCATCCTGGTCAACAACCTGACCAGCTACAACTCGGGCTCGCGCGTATGCTCGATCCTGAGCGGCATTCCGGGCTACAACCTGCAGGATATAAAGATCGCCAATGTATACACCGAACACACCGGCGGGGCGCCGGAGGATCTTGTGAAGGTCGTGCCGCCGGAGAATGTGGATAAGTATCCCGATCCGGGCATGTTCGGTCCGATGCCGGCGCAAGGTTTTTTTCTGAGGCATATCAACCGGCTGGAGATGAGCCACATCGAGGTCGTTCCCGGCGCTCCCGACCCGCGTCCTTCGTTCTATCTCACGGATGTGAACCGGTCCGACTTCTATGCCATCAGCGCCCCGCGGAATCCCTCGGCCTTCGCTCTGAACAAGGTGACGGATCTTCGTATCTTCATGAGCCGCGCAGCCAATGATGCGCAGATTTCCTCTGCCGATGGCCGGATGCTCTGATCTCCTCTTGACCTTGGTAAGGGGCGGTGGGCTTTTCTCAGGTTGCGGGAGCAGCTTTGGCGGGCGGCATCACTCGACGTGGTAGTTGGGTGCTTCGCGGGTGATGATGACGTCGTGGACGTGGGACTCGCGGAGGCCCGCGTTCGAGATGCGAATGAAGCGGGCATTGGTGTGGAGGTCGGCGATGGAGTTGCAGCCGAGGTAGCCCATGCCGGAGCGCAGACCTCCGACGAGTTGGTAGACCATGGCGTCGAGGGGGCCGCGGTGGGGGACGCGGCCTTCGATGCCCTCGGGGACAAATTTGGCGAGGCGGTTGGAGGTGCTGGATTCGCGCGCGGTGAGGGAGGGGCGCTCGGTGGAGGCGTCGGCCATGTCTTCGCGGCCCTGGAAGTAGCGTTCGCCGGAGCCCTGGGCCATGGCGGAGAGGGAGCCCATGCCGCGGTAGGCCTTGAAGCTGCGGCCCTGGTAGAGGATGGTCTCGCCGGGGCTCTCGTCGACGCCGGCAAAGAGGGAGCCCATCATGCAGACCGAGGCTCCGGCGGCGATGGCCTTGGTGATGTCGCCGGAGTACTTGATGCCGCCGTCGGCGATGACGGGGATGTTGCGCGGGCCGGCGGCGCGGAAGGCTTCGGCGATGGCGGTGATCTGGGGCATGCCGGCTCCCGTGACCATGCGTGTGGTGCAGATGGAGCCGGGGCCGATGCCTACCTTGATGGCGTCGGCTCCGGCGTCGATGAGGGCCATGGCGCCTTCGTAGGTGGCGATGTTGCCGGCAAGGAGGGCGATCTGCGGGAACCGCTTCTTGACTTCGGCGATGGCTTCGAGGACGCGTGAGGAGTGCCCGCGAGCAGAGTCGATGGCCAGCGCGTCGACGCGATTTTGCACCAGTTCAGCGGCACGTTCAAGGAAGTCTCCCGTGGCGCCGATGGCTCCGGCTACCCGAAGACGGCCCTGCGAATCCTTGGAGGCGTTGGGGTAGCGCAATTTTTTCTGGATGTCCTTGACGGTGATCAGGCCTTTGAGTTCATAGTCGTCGTTGACCACGAGGAGCTTTTCGACGCGGTGTTGGTGGAGGATGTCTTCAGCCTGCTCGAGCGTGGTGCCGACGGGAACGGTGATGAGATTCTCCTTGGTCATTACCGTGTCGATCTGGAGGTCGGTGCGGGAGACGAAGCGGAGGTCGCGGTTGGTGAGGATGCCGACCAGCTTCTTGTTGCAGGTGACGGGGACGCCCGAGATTTTGTAGCGGCGCATGACGTCCAGGGCGGTGGCGATGGTTTGGTCGGGGGAGATGGTGACGGGGTCGACGATCATGCCGGACTCGGAGCGTTTGACCTTGTCGATCTCGCCGGCCTGCTGCTCGATGGAGAGGTTGCGGTGGACGACGCCGATGCCGCCCTGCTGGGCCATGGCGATGGCGAGACGCGATTCGGTGACGGTGTCCATGGCGGCGGACATCAGCGGGGTGTTGAGCGTGATCAACTGCGTGAGCTGGGTTTGGGTCGAGACCTCAGCGGGAGCTACGTCGGAGTAGGCGGGGACGAGCAGGACATCGTCGAAGGTGAGGGCTTCAGGGACGGGGAAGGTGATCATAGGTGAGGTGGGCCGCTCGGGAGGGTGGTGGAC
>CAXTPY010000060.1:0-12035 GCA_964246195.1 uncultured Acidobacteriaceae bacterium
GCTCTCCGGGGAGGCGGCCGGAGAAGTGGCGGGAGTAGTTTTCGATGCCGTGGCAGTAGCCGACGGACTTGATCATTTCGAGGTCGAAGCGGGTACGTTGGTGGATGCGCTGGGATTCGACCAGGCGGCCTTCTTTTTCGAGCTGCGCCTCCCACTCGAAGAGCTCGGCGAGGATGGAGTCGGAGGCGGTTTTCTTGCGCTCGGGCTGGACGACGTAGTGGGATTTGGGGTAGATGGGCAGGCGCGAGTACTTCTGCTTCACGGTGCCGAAGAGGGGGTCGATTTGAGCGAGGGAGTCGATCTCGTCGCCGAAGAGCTCGATGCGGTAGGCCATCTCATCGTAGGTGGGGTAGACCTCGATGATGTCGCCGCGGACGCGGAAGGTGCCCCGGCGGAAGTCGACGTCGTTGCGGTCGTAGAGGATCTCGACGAGGCGGCGAGTGATGTCTTCGCGGCGGATCTTCTGGCCGCGTTCCAGCAGCAGGAGCATCCCGTAGTAGGCCTCTGGGGAGCCTAGGCCGTAGATGCAGGAGACGGAGGAGACGATGATCGCGTCGCGGCGCTCGAAGAGGGAGCGGGTGGCGGAGAGGCGGAGCTTGTCCAGCTCTTCGTTGATGGTGGCTTCTTTTTCGATGAAGAGGTCGCCGGCGGGGATGTAGGCTTCGGGCTGGTAGTAGTCGTAGTAGGAGACGAAGTACTCGACGGCGTTCGAGGGAAAGAAGGTCTTGAACTCGTGGTAGAGCTGGGCGGCGAGGGTCTTGTTGTGGGCGAGAATCAGGGCGGGGCGGTTGGACTCGGCGATGATGGAGGCCATGGTGAAGGTCTTGCCGGAGCCTGTGACGCCGAGCAGGACCTGGTCTTTTTCGCCGGCGGAGAGGCCGGAGAGGAGCTCGCGGATGGCTCGGGGCTGGTCGCCTTGAGGCTTATAGGGTGTGGTGAGCTGGAAGTCCATCGCTTTAGGATATGGGATGGCCGCGGCCAGGAGGATTGCGCGTCGCGGTAGCGGGGGTTGGGTGGTGGTGGTGGAGCAGCGCTGTCATCTCCCGGGCCTCCTTGCAAGGCCGCGTATGAAGACTTGATGGGACCAGCCGCCATCGATGGGAAAGGTCTCGACTTCGATGAGGTCGAGGCCGGTCGCTTCGAGCAGCTTCTGGATGGAGAGGAGGCTATAGGCGTTGATGTGTTCGTGAATCGTTATGGTGGTGTCGATCTTCCCGGAGCGCAGCCGGTCGAGGAGCTGGGGGCTGAGGTCGTGGGGGACCTCGACAAAGAGGAAACCGTTTTCCTGGACCAACTGGGCGACTCTCCGAGTGAGTTCGAGGGGTTCGGGGACGTGTTCGAGGACATGGGACAACTGAACATAGGGGTAGGTCTGAAGAGATTCTTCGTTGGAGATGCGGAGGACGCCTGGGGCGGGGGCGACCGCGGAGACTTCGTAGACGTATTTGGGGCCTGGGAAGGAGGGCAGGAAGCGTCCGTCGGCGCCTCCGAAGTCGAGCATGGCTCCGTCGCCTATCTCGATGCGGCTCTTGAGCCAGTGGGTGGATGCCTCCACGCGTCCGAGTCCGGCTTCGAGGTAGTTCCCTACGTGCTCGGCGATGAGGGTGTAGTCGGGTTCATAGAGGCTGCGCTCACGGTTGTAGGAGTCGGAGCGGTAGTCGGTGTAGAGGCGCCCTATAGCCTCCTCGGGGAAGGGAGAAGCGGTTTGCAGGAAGGAACAGTTTAGGCAGATCTGGAGCTCGACCGCGGCGCAAGGCGGATGGATTCGTGAGGAGAGAGAGTGTAGGGGACGAGTCAACTTCTGCAGCAGGCGTTTGAAAGGGCTTGGGGAGACTCGCGTGGTCAGCTCGCTTCGGAACACGCGTTTCAGGAAGAATGGAGCCAAGGCTCCGATGAATCCGAGGTCCCGCAGGCTGGATTGGCCGCAATTTCTACAGGTGCTCATCGGTCTCCTGAGTTGATGCGGAGGCTGGGTTGGTGCGGCCGATTGCGTTGGGGCGTGCAGGTGGTGGTGCGCTGGAGGTCCATGGCTACAGGGTAGAGGATGCGGAAGGAGAGCTTCCAGTCCAGAGGGCGAGGGGGCTCTAGTACACTAGGCGCGCAGGTGTAGCGTTGAGCAGGGGGGGTTGGGTTTGGGTCAGCTTTCGAAGATGATGAAGCCTCTGGTTCCGGAGTGGGTGAGGCAGGAACGGCGGCGAAGGCGATGGCAGAGGAAGGCTGGTGAAGCGGGGCTGAAGCTGACGGTGCGCGATGTGTACCTCGACCTGGAGCGTGGAGACGAGGTGCTGAGGATCAGCTCAGGCCACGGTGTCTATGTGCCGCACATCATCGAGAACTTCGAGTATTACCTGAATTCGGTGGTCGCGCTGCGCGCGGGAGGCAAGGTGCTGGTGGACATGAGCGGACCGCGATATCACCGGCTGCAAGGCTTCGCCGATCTTCCGTTCTTGTTTCCATCGCATACGGAGCCTTACGGGACGACCGCGGAGTACCTGGACTTCGCGGACCTGAAGGGTGGGGAGATTGTGCTGGATATCGGAGCTTATTCGGGCGTGACTTCCATCATCTTCGGGGAGCGTGTGGGGAGCGAGGGAAGGGTCTACGGGCTGGAGGCGGACCGCGGAAACTTCGAGTGCGCGGAGGTGAATGTGGAGCTGGCGCGGCGTTGGATGGGGCTTGAGAACATCACGCTGGTGAACAAGGCGATCTGGTCGCATGACGAGGGCGTGCTTTTTTCCGAGGAGGGCGCGATGGGCTCGAGCGCGGTGGAGATTACGGGTGGAGGGCGGGGTCGCGAGTACCGGGTTCCGAGTATGACGCTGGCGGGATTCTGCCGGTCGCAAGGGCTGGATAGAGTGGATTTCATCAAGGTGGATGTGGAGGGATGTGAGGTGGTGTTGCTGGAGGATTCGGTGGAGTTTCTTTCGTCGCTGAAGGCGAGGATGATCGTCGAGCCGCACATGAGGGAAGGGAAGAGCACAAGAGATCGTTGTTGCGAACTGCTGCAGGCGGCTGGGTATACGGTGCGTGTGCGAGAGTGCGTTGGAGAGTCCCAGCCGTTGATCGAAGCAGTGAAGCACTAGGAGCGGGAGACAGTGAACATAGAGTTATGGCTGGTGCGGCATGGAGAGACGGAGTGGAGCCTGAGCGGAGCCCATACGGGCAGCACGGATATCGAGCTGACGGAGGCAGGGCGGAGGCGGGCGGCGGGGCTGCGGGAGTACCTGAAGAGGTATGAGTTCGCGGCGGTGATGACGAGTCCCCTGAAGCGGGCGCGGGAGACGTGCGCTATTGCGGGGTTTGGAGAGGCGGCGGTGGAGGAGCCGGGGCTGGCGGAGTGGAGCTACGGCGTGTATGAAGGCAAGACGACGGGCGAGATACGCAAGCAGGTGCCGGGCTGGTCGGTGTGGACGTACACCGTGGTTGGGGGAGAGGCTTTGGAGCAGGTGGCCGCGCGGGCGGATGGGGTGATCGCGAAGGCGCTGCAGGTGGCGCCGCGGCCGGGAGGTGAGACCACGCGCGTGCTGTTGTTTTCGCATGCGCATATTCTGCGAATCCTCGCAGCGCGCTGGATCGAGATGCTGCCGGTCGGCGGGAGACACCTGGTGCTGGGGACGGGGAGCGTAAGTGTCCTGGGATGCGAGCGCGAGAACAGGGCGATCCTGAGGTGGAACAGGGATCCTTCGGAGTAGGCGCGGAGTAGGCGCCGAGTAGGCGCGGAGTAGACTTCAGGGGATGAGTCGCGGCCAATCCGCAGGGACGTGGGCGAGGCGATCGGGCTGGGCGGCCGCCAGGGTGTGGGGCGCGAGGCCGAAGGTGCAGGCGATGGACCGGGCTCCGCAGTTGCGCGCGGTAAGGATGTCGACGCCGGAGTCGCCGATCATGATCGTGGCGTCTGGCGCGATGGCCTGGCCGGTGAGGGTGGAGGCCTCGGCGATGAGGGTGAGGAGGCCGTGGGGGTCTGGCTTTTTGGTATGGAAGCTGTTGCCTCCGTAGTGCTGTAAGAAAAAGGGCGCGAGGCCTAGGTTAAGGCAGATGTCGCGGGAGGGACTAACCGGCTGGTTGGTGAGGACGGCCATGGGGAGGACGGGGTGGGTGCGGCGGATGGATTCCAGGGCTTCGAGGACGCCGGGGTAGACGCGGGTGTGGTCCAGCTTGTGGAGGTGGTAGAAGTCGAGGAAGAAGGTGAGTGCTTCGGTTACATATTCTTGGTCGTGTAGGTCCCCTTCGGGATCGCCCAGGGCGCGGCGGACGAGCATGGAGGCGCCGTCGCCGATGTAGCTGGCGATGACCTCATCGGGCAGCGGAGGCTTGTGGAAGTGGGCGAGGGTGGCGTTGATGGCGTTGCAGAGATCTTGGCGCGAGTCGATGAGGGTGCCGTCGAGATCGAAGACTAGGAGGCGGGGGGAGAAGGGCGTGGGCCACGGTGGCATATGGGGCTTGAGATGCAAGGGTGGCGTGAGCCGGGCGTCAGCGGATGTCGATGTCGCCTGAGCCGGTGGAGGCGCGGAGCGTGGGGCCTCCGCCGTTGACGGTGCCCGAGACGTGGTGGCGGTCGAGCTCGCCCTGCATGGAGATGGGCTGCGCCGTGTGGATGGAGCCGGAACCGGTCTCGGCGTTCAAGGCGAAGCGGGCGGAGGAGCCGAGGTTGAGACGGATGGCGCCGGACCCGGTGTGGAGGCGCCACTCGCTGCCGGGCTGTCCGCTGACCTCGATATCGCCTGAGCCTGTGCCAGCGTTGAGCGCGGCGTTGACGCCTGCGAGGTGGATGGAGCCGGAGCCGGTCTCGGCCTTGACGTCGCCCGGGCCGGTCTGCTGCAGGACGATGTCTCCGGAGCCGCTGCCGAGGGTGGCGGGGCCGTGGATGCCCTGGGCGTGTACGGCGCCGGAGCCGCTCTGGGCCTTCAGGGAAGCGCCGGCGTCCAGGATGTCGATGTCTCCGGACCCGGTGGAGGCGGCGATGATGGAGGCGCGGGGGAGCGTGAGGACATAGTCGATAGAGATGTTGCGGAAGAGGCTGGAGGCGTGGCGCTCGCCGATGGTGATCGTGTTGCCGGATTGGGTGATGGGGGGGTTGGAGGCGATCTGGCGGACCTGTTCGGCGTCGCTCCCGTGCCCGTTGAAGCTCCAGCCGGAGTTGGAGTGGACGCGGCCGGCGATGTGGACCGCCCGGTCGTCCCCGGCTTGGATGCGGATGCTGCCGGCTCCGGTGAGGACCGTGACCTCGGGGGCGGCGTTGACAGGCAGGGTGCGGGTGAAGGACTGCTCGGAGGCCGGCGCGGCGAAGGCTGCGGGAGCGAGGAGGAGGGTGGCTGCGAGGAGAACGGTAGGGCGGTTCATGGGAGCCTCCGAGAGGTGTGAGATCAGGACCGGGTGCGTGCTGCTGGAGCCGCACGGGACTATTGCTGCAGGATGACGGTGTCTCCGGGCTTGAGCCCGGCGAGGACTTCGGTCCTGGTGCCATTCGAGATGCCGGCCTGGATGGGGACCTTGCGTTTGCCGGACTTCTGCTTGGCGTCGGGGATCTCGACAGAGGCGCCGCGGTCCTTGTCGTAGAGGACGGCCTGCTCGGGGAGGGTGAGGACGCCCTTGTGTTCGTCGAGGAGGATCTCGGCGTTGGCGGTCATGTTGGCTTTGAGTTCGCCGCCGGGATTGTCGATGGAGACGCGAACCTCGAAGGTGGTGACGTTGTCTTTTTCGACGCCGAGCGGGGCGATGCGCGTGACCTTGCCGAGGAAGGTCTTGTCCTTGAAGGATTCGACCTTAATGCGGGCGGGCTGGCCCAGGTAGACCTTGCCAATGTCGGCCTCGTCCACCTTGCCCTGGACGTAGACCTGGCGGGTGTCGCCGAGGGTCATCACGAGGGTGGCGGTGGAGCCGAGGACGAGGATGGAGCTGACGGCGTCGCCCAGCTCGACGTCGCGGGAAAGGACCACGCCGTCCATGGGCGAGGTGATGTTGGTGTAGGAGAGCTGCTCCTGGAGCTGTTTGAGCGAGGCCTGGGCCTGTGCGACCTGGGATTGCGCCTGCCGCAGCTTGGCGTCGTCGACCGAGATCTGGGCGACGGACTTATCGCGTGTGTTCGAGGCGGAGAGGTACTTCTGCTGGGCGTCGTCGAGGGCCTGGCGGGAGACGACGCCATCCTTGGACATCTGCGAGGCGCGCTCGTAGGTGTTCTTGTACATGGGCAGGTCGGGGGCCTGGGCGGCCACCTTGTCGTAGTCGATGGAGGAGGCGGCGGCGCGGGCGTTGGCCTCGGCGGCCGCGAGCTGGGCCTTCTGCGCGGCCACCTGGTCGAGGATCTCCTGCTGGTCGAGCTGGGCGAGCATCTGGCCCTGGGAGACATGGGCGTTGATGTCGGTGTAGAGGCGGGTGACGATGCCGCTGGCCTTGGATTTGACCTCGACCTTAGTGATGGGTTGGACCTTGCCGGTGGCGACGACGGAGCGGGCGATGTCTCCGCGTTCGACCTTGGCAAGCTGCGAGGGCTCGAACTTGGTGCCGCTGCCGCGGGCTACGCCGGCGACGGCGAGGATGGCGACCAGGATAACGGTGGAGAGGGCTATCCATAGCCAGAGTCTGCGTTTGCGCTTTGCGGGACTGCTCACGGGAGGCTCCAAGGGACGCTAGTGTGGGTGCAGCGAGTCCCTTGACACTCTACGGAAGGGCAGCGGGGAAGGTTCCACGGCTGGCGCAGATTTTTTCGGTGCCAGAGCGGGTTGGTCGGGTGGCTCAGGCGTACTTGCGGAGGACGCCCAGGACCTTGCCCTGGATGCTGACGTTGGCGGCGGGGGCGTAAATGGGCGCCATGGTTGCGTTCGAGGGCTGCAGGCGGACCATGGGGCCCTCGCGGTAGAGACGCTTGAGGGTGGCGTCGGAGCCGTCGATGAGGGCTACGACGATCTCCCCGTCGCGCGCGGTGCGTGTGCGCTCGACCAGGACGTAGTCGCCGGAGACGATGTGCTCGTCGCACATGGAGTCGCCGCGAACTTCCAGCGCGAAGACCTCGCGGCTGCCGATGATATCGGCGAGGGAGATGGTTTCGGCTGTCTCGATGGCCTCGACGGGCTGGCCGGCGGCGATGCGGCCAAGCAGAGGAAGACGGTCGCCGGTCTTTTTTACGGAGCGTTGCGGAAGCACGTCGATGGAACGGCTGCGATTGTGGGCGCGCTGGAGAAGGCCTTTGCTCTGCAGGTTGGTGATGTGCTTATGGACCGTAGCGAGCGAGTTCAGACCGAGACCCGAGGCGATCTCCTCGTACGAGGGGGAGTAACCGTTCTTCTGCGTGAAGCTGGTGAGGAAGTCGATGACTTCCTTTTGCCGCCGCGTAATTGCCATGAAAATAATTATAGCGAATAAAAAGCGAATTCGGTGTAGGATGAAAACAGAAATTTTCTTGTGCTTGCGAGAGCATGAGGTGCAGTAGTTGAAAGATTCCTGTTTTGGTATTGCAGTGTGCAGAAAATTGCGAAGAGTGCTTGTGCGGATCGGGAAGCTGTCCCAAGGTAGTAACAGAAGTTTGGGGCATCGGTTACCTGAGGCGCATACGGCACCGGAGAGAGCGGGGAATGGGATGCGAGTACTGATCGTTGAAGATGATGCTGCACTGGGGTTGTTCCTGCAAAAGGGACTGAAGCTGCAAGGTCACGATGTGGAGTTGGTGGGGGATGGGGAGAGTGCCGTAACGCATGTGCGCGAGCACCGGCCGGACCTGCTGGTGCTGGACCTGGGGCTGCCGCGGAAGGATGGCGTGGAGGTGCTCGAGGAACTGCGGGGAGAGACGGCTGGGATGGCCGTGCTGGTACTGACGGGGCGCAGCCGGGTCGAGGAGCGTGTGCGCTGCCTGGACCTGGGCGCGGACGACTGCATGCTGAAGCCCTTCAGCTTTCATGAGCTGACGGCGCGTTGCAGGGCGCTGCTGCGGCGCAAGGAGATGTTCGCGGACCCGGTGCTGCGTTCAGGCGGGGTGGAGCTGCACCGGATCGAGAGGCGCGTGGCGCAGGGCGGTCGGGCGGTGGAGTTGACGGTGCGCGAGTTCATGCTGCTGGAGTACATGATGCTGCGCCAGGACCGCTGCTGCAGCCGGGCGGAGCTGCTGCGCGAGGTCTGGCAGGGAACCGCGGCGGCGGGCACAAATGTGGTGGACGTGTATGTGAACTATCTGCGCAAGAAGCTTCCGCTTGATACTTTCGGAGGCGAAGGGCGCGCGGCGGTGGTGGAGACGGTGCGAGGCCAAGGCTATTGGATTCGTTCGGACTCGGCGGTGCGCGGCTTCGAGCAGAGGAATGCGGCGGGTCTGGAAAGAATGGGGGCTTGAGATGAAGGCGCAAGCGAGTGGGCAGAGCCAGCAGAGAAGAATGAGCGACGGAGTTGGCGTGGTGCTGCACGATATGTGCCAGCCGCTGACGGTGCTCCGCTGCAGGCTGGAGCTTGGGCTTCTGTTCGGCGAGCCGGAGTCGATGCGGGAGGCGCTGCAAGAGAGCCTTGAGGCGTGTTTGAAGCTGTCGGGTTCGGTGGATCGAATGCGCAGCCTGGTAGAGCGGACGGACGCAGAGGGTTCAGACGGTTCAGCGAGTTCAGAGAGCGAAGGGAGATAAGAACATGGGAAGCAGCGTGCTATGTGGATTTGCGGAGAGTGTCGCGGTGCGGTCGGTGGTGCTGGCGAGTTCGGATGTAGTGCTTCGGGAGCGCCTGCGGCGGTCGCTGTCGGGGCTGCGTTGGGAGGTGCGCGTGGCTGGGGGGGGAGCGGAGGCCATGGCGATGCTCGAGGATGCGTCGGCGGAGGCTCTGCTGATGGATGGATGGCTGCCGGATCTTGAGGTCGGGGAGTTTGCCGGGCAGGTGCGGGAGCGGTTTCCGGCGATGGATGTGATGGAGCTGGATGGAACGAGCCGGGAGCAGGGGACGGCGCGCAGCCCGAGGAGAAACGAGCTGCTGCACGCGTTGCGCACGGCGCAGGAGACGCCGCTGACCGATACGGCGGTGTGGAATGCGGCGGTCTCCGAGGTGCCTCGGATGGGGGCGCGGCCGGCGGTCAAGGCAGAGCAGAGCTTCGCCGCTGTAGGGCGCAAGGCGCCGGCGGCGCGGGAGTGCAGGGTGGCGGATAGGGCGGTGGCGACGGCTCCGCTGCTGCCGGAGCTGGTGGGTCAAAGCGGGATCATGCGCGAGTTGGCGAAGCTGATTCACCTGGTGGCGCCGCGGACGGCAACGGTGCTGGTCGAAGGCGAAACGGGCACGGGGAAAGAGGTGGTCGCGAAGGCCATTCACCGGTTGAGTGGACGGGCGGCGATGCCGTTCGTAGTGCTGAACTGCGCGGCGATACCGGAGGCTCTGCTGGAGGCGGAGCTCTTTGGACACACGCGCGGAGCCTTTACCGGCGCGGTGCAGGCGCGCATGGGCAGGATCGAGGCCGCGAACGGCGGGACCTTGTTCCTGGACGAGATCGGGGAGATGCCCCTGGCGCTGCAGGCCAAGATGCTGCGGTTTCTGGAGTGCGGCGAACTGCAGCGGGTGGGGGATAACGACCCGGTACGGGTGAATGTGCGCATCGTGGCGGCGACGCACCAGCCTCTGGAGCAGCGCGCGGAGGAGGGGAGCTTCCGGCTGGATCTGTATCACCGGCTGGCGGTGTTTCCGATCGAGGTGCCCGCGCTGCGCGAGCGGATGGATGATATAGAGCTGCTGGCAGAGCATATTCTGCAGCAGATGGGCAAGGTCGAGCCGCGCAAGACGCTTTCGAAGGCGGCTGCGGCTCGGCTGCGGGAGCATACGTGGCCAGGAAATGTGCGGGAGCTGATGCACGTGATCGAACGCGCATCCATTCTTTCCGGAGACCAGGTGGAGATCGGGGCGGAGGCGATCCGGTTCCGGAGGGCGACCCGGTAGGGCGAGGCGTGCAAGATGAGGAGAGTTGGAGTTTGTCTGTACGCGGTATCAGGTTCGAAGAAGTGCGTGGCTCGTGAGTCAAGCAGCTTCGTCTGGAAGGGGTGGTGAGGATCGGAGTTGAAACAGAAGCAGCGCGAGGACCGAGGCGAGCAGCAGCCAGTTCAGGTGCGGGCCCAGGATGGCGTTTTGAAACCAGGAGAGATGCCAAGCTCCGGCGGGCACGACGCCCAGCTTCTGCTGCAGCACTTCGGTATTTACGAGAAAGATGGCGCAGAAGGCAAGGCTGAGACGGGCGGCGCGGAGGTGGAGATTGCGGAAGCTCCAGAGTGCGAGCGGAAGGAGCAGGATGGCGGAGTAGAAGCGCTGGTAGAGCGGGAGCAGGCCGAGGAGCAGGAGAACGGCGATGCCGAGCAGATGCGTGTCCAGATGGCTCTGAGCATTCGTTCGAGGGTGGAGGCGCGCTCGTGTCCAGGCGGATGGGAAGGCGATCCACCAGAGGAAGAGCAGTGCCGCCGTAGTGGCGGCGGCAAGCAGGCCGCCCAGGGGACTGGGGGTGAAGGCATGGAGGGGAAGCTGCAGGTCGATGCGGTCGAATCGAGTGAGGTTGGTGGAGGCAAGGCTAGCGGTTCCCTGGGTGAAGACGAAGTGAATGTTGTTGCGGAGGACGGGGTACCAGAGCGGGCTGCGGCGGACAAGCGGATAGGAGGCGAACAACCAGGCAAGCGCGCCGAGGAGGATGGTTGTGACGAGGGTTGCGAAGCGCCGGGTAGCCAGGAGAAAGAGCAGGAAGAGGGGAGCGAGGGTGGGTTTGAGACACAGCGATACGGCGAGCAGGAGGGCCGAGGGGAGGTCGAGGGCTGTGGCTTTTCCGGGCGTGGCTCCGAAGGATCTTTCCGGAGTCACTCGTAGCCTGACTTCGGGGGTGCCTCCGGAACGGGCTTCGGGATCGCTTCGAGGACTGCTTTCAGGTCCGGAGTTGCTTGCGGAAACGCTTGCGCGACGGATTGCAGGCCAAGGGACGGCACTCGGGCTTGTGAGCGCGTCCGGGCGCAGTGTCCGGAAGAGGACAAGGAAGAGGAGGCTGGCGGAGAGGCAGGCGAGGTTGGAGACGTGGAGAGCCGAGTGCACAGGCGCGAGGGCAAGGGCGTAGGCAAGGAAGAGCGGTTTGGCCGGATCGCGCCAGGAGCCTGGAATTAGACGTGTGAACAGGACTGCGGCGGCAAGGTAGGTGGCTGTGGACGAAAGGGTGAGGAGTAGGGACGCGATGGGCCAGGGCAGCAGGGCGAGAGGCACAAGAACGAGGATGGACGGTGGAGGGTAGACGGGGTGAATGCTCGAAGGATTGGCGTAGACGGGACCGGAGGGCGCTCCGGCGGCGCGCCAGGCGGGAAAGAACGAGGCTGGATCGTAGGGGTTGCGCCCTGCGCTCCACAGGCGCGCGCAGACGTAAGGGGCGGCGAAGTCGTTGACGTAGTTGCTGCGGGCGCGCAAGGGTCCACGCACCAGGAACAGCAAGGCGGTGAGGAGGAGGACGAGACGCGCAAGTGGAGTGCTAATCTGGATCTTCTGTCTCGCGGATTTCGAGAGTGCCTGAGCAGACAGTATCGCCCGGGGCCAGCACCGTGGCCAGTATCGGGGCCAGCGCCGTGGTCAGTACCGTGTCCAGCACGTGGCCAGCGCCGGGGGAGCACGGCGTAGGTAGTCGGACTCCGCCGCACCCAGCGCTAACTCCATCGACCAGCGCTAACTCCATCGAGTAGATGAGCTCCCTCCTCGGCCCTCACCACCGGCAGCCCGCATCCGTTTCGAAGCCAGCACCCAGAGGAAGCATGAAACTACTCCAAGGCCTCACCCTCACCCTGCGCCGCCTTCCCGCCATCCTCTGGACCTACGTCTTCAATCTCCTCTCCGCTCTCCTCTTCAGCCTCAGCTTCCACGCGAAGCTCGCCTCCATCCTCAATCACTCCCTCTACAGCCAGCGCCTCACCTCCGCCTTCGACCTCGGCCCCGTCATCGACCTCTTCATGAAGCTCCATGACGCCTCCGACTCCGGCGACGCCGCCTCCACCGCCGGCATCGTCCTCTACCTCGCCCTCTATTTCGTCCTCGTCCCCGGCACCCTCTTCTGCTACCAGACCGCCTCCCCCGCC
>CAXTPY010000061.1:0-11994 GCA_964246195.1 uncultured Acidobacteriaceae bacterium
GGTTGGCTCCGCTGGCGAGGTAGAGGGCGGCGCGGTCGGCTACGTCCGCGGGGAGGCGGAGGGTGGGTAGGGCGATGGCTTTGGCTAGGCTGGAGGTTCCGCCGAGGAGGACTGCGTGTTTATCTTTGCGTCTGGACATGAGTTCTTTGGAACAATCAGCGGGGGGCCGTGGCTCTGGAGCCTGAACCATGATGACAGAAGCCGATCTCGCTGCCGTTTCCGGGTGCGTCGCATCACCCTACCGGGTGCTGATGGAACCGAAGGTACCAGGAAAAATCACGCGACGGAGGCGGTCTCGTACGCGTGATGCAGCGCGATCAGCTCTGCATGGTGGGGCGGGATTGTGGATGAAACTCACCAGGACAGAGTCCGCTCGGGCAGGGCACTCTTCGCCAGCGACGCGCTGACCGTCGTCATGGGCCGGTTCACCACCTGGTTGAGACGGAGATGCATGGCGACACTGCAGAGGAGGTACGCGTGCTCCGGGGAGAAATCCCATCGATCCACGAGCAGGTCGATCATGCGGCCCGTGGCCGCGCGCGCCGCCGACAGGGCGTCCTGCGCAGACTCCACCACGACCCACGCGGGCCCGGATTCGCCGGGCCGCTCGGGCGCCTCCAACATCGGGCCGGAGAGACGCTGGCCTCCCTTGTGCAGGTTGAATCGCAGGGTCACATCCGCGGGGCACTCCATGCCGTTGATGCAGACCTCGCCGTCACCCTGCGCGGCGTGGGCATCGCCCGCCGAGAACAGCGCACCCCGCGTCCACACCGGAAGGTAGAGTGTTGCCCCGGCGCTCAGATCGCGCACATCCATGTTGCCGCCGAAGTTGCCGGGAGGACGTGTTCGAAACGCTCCCGTCTGCTCCGGCGCCACGCCCATCACACCGCAAAAGGGGCGAAGTGGAACGATCGCTGGAGCCAGAGAGCGTGTGAGCGCCTCTTCGAGGACCCAGTTGAAGAAGTACGGCTGTGTAAACCTCTCGTCGAGAAAGCCGAGGCCGGGCAGGATGCTGGTCCATGCCCATCCCTGGTGCGCAACCTCTATAACGTCGATCTGTAAGACGTCGCCAACCTCCGCCCCGCCAATCCATATCGGCCCGGTGAGCGCATGGATGCGATGGCGGTCGATCGCCTGGAACTGGTGCGCCGTCATGCCGGGCCTTACCTGGCCTCCGGTGGCATCGAGGCACGCCATTCGCACCACGTCTCCGGAGGCAATGGAAAGCCGCGGTTCCAGATCCCGATCCCACACCGAATGGGTCGGCTCGGCGGTCAGGGAATGCGTGCTCAAGCTTCCTCCTGCTGGAGCGCGATCACCATCTGTGTCTCGACCAGGGCATTGCGCGGCAACGCACTCACGCCGATTGCGGCGCGCACATGACGCCCCGCCTCTCCGAAGATCTCGACCAGCAGGTCGGAGGCCCCGTCGACAATTCGCGGTGCCTCGGCAAAACCGGGTGCGGAGCTTACGTAGCCATTCAAGCTCACAACCTCGCGGACGCGGTCGAGAGAGCCCAGGTGCGAACGTAGGATTGCCAGGTGAGCCAAGGCGCAGAGTCGGGCCGCGGCGTAGCCCTCCTCGATGCTCCGAGTGCTGCCGGCGGTGCCCGTCACCACGCCATCGGCGCTCGAAGAGAGGACGCCGCTGAGATACACCAGCGATCCGACAGTCTTCAACGCAACATAGTTTCCACCCGCGGCAGGTGCCGCCGGCAGCACGACGCCAAGCTCTTGCAGCCTCACTTCCGCGCCCATAGTAGGGACTTTATCACGCACCTTTGGGGTCATCGCAGGTACGGAATCGCATGCGGTCCGGTGCCCGGTAGAAGGCCCACTGGAAGCCGGTCGCGCGAGGCCCTCCTCGATTCCTGCCAGGATTTCCGGTTAGCATGCCCTCATGGCGCAATGCAATCCGGGGGGTCTTCTGCTCTGCCTCTTCCTTCTGCTCGCGGTGGATGGAGTCGCGCGCACCGGGAACGATGCCCCCATCGGAAGGGGCTCTCCACGACAACGCAAGATGGCATCCAGAGCTCTTCCGCTTCACCAGGAACGCAGTCTGCCCAGCGACCTTGAGATCACCGGCATAGTCTCAGGCGGCTACGTCCTTCGGCCGCAGTATCTCAGCCGCAACGATTTGGAGCGCCTGCCGCAGGTCTCCGTGGTCGTGAGAGATGACCCCACCCTGGGCCAGCCGGGACGTCCGTCGCAGGTCCGCGGCGTGTCGCTCCAGGTGCTCGCCCAGGCGCTTGGCGTCTGGCATCCCGCGGCTCTTCTCGACGCGCGGTGCCTGGACAGATATCGCGCGTACTTTACCTTCGCTTACATCGCAGCCCATCGTCCCGTCCTTGCTATCACGATCGATAATCTATCGCTCTCGGAGTGGGCGCGGCGCCATCATGCGTTCGATCCAGGCCCCTACTCCATCGTCTATCGGAGCTTCGTCCCCACGTTCCAGGTACTGGCCCACCAGGACGAGCCACTGCAGCCTACGGAGATCGTTCGGCTCAACATCGCAACCGAGGCGGACTTCGACGCCATCGCGCCGCGTGGCAACTTCGCACCGGGCTCACCTGAGCAGAACGGCTTTACGATCGCAAAGCAGAACTGCCTGCGCTGCCACTTCACGCAGTCGATGGGGGGCCGCAAGTCGGGCCGTGACTGGGGCATGCTGAGCCTATGGGCGCGCGAACAGCCCGCCTATTTCGCCCGCTATGTGCGCAACCCGAAGTCCATCGAACCTCACGCGCAGATGCCGGCGAATCTCGAGTACGACGCGGCAACACTCTCTGCGCTGACCGCCTACTTCCGCTCCTTCAGCCGTACGCCTTGAGCGACCCGCACCGGCGCTATAGCTAGGACACCGGACGAAAGGAGACACATCGTGATCATCCGCCTGTCGAAATGTTCTCTGTTGCTTGGCATTGCCTTCTATTACACGCTCGTAGCCTTCAACAACATGACGGACTACGACTCGAACTTCCAGTTTGTGCGCCACGTCCTCTCGATGGACTCCACGTTCGCCGGCAACCACGGGGTCTGGCGCGCGATCACGCGGCCGCGCCTGCAGACGGTCTTCTACCTGTCCATCATCGCGTGGGAGAACGTCACGGCGATCCTGTGCTGGTGGGGAACCATCCATCTGCTGCGGCATCTGCGAGCGCCGGCGGCTAAGTTCCATCGCGCCAAGTCCATCGCGACCGCGGCTCTCACCCTCGGCTGCCTGCTCTGGTTCGTCGCCTTTCTCAGCGTCGGTGGCGAGTGGTTTCTGATGTGGCAATCGAAGACATGGAACGGGCAGGAGGCGGCCTTCCGTATGTTCACCGTGCTCGTCCTGACCCTCATCTATCTCCTGATGCCGGAGGGGGAACTATCCGCGGAGGGATGAGAAGCTGGCGCGCTAGGCGTGTTAGCGATGACCCAGAACCTCTCGCTCAGCCTCTACGCCGCGATGCTGAAGACAGCCAACGCAGAGGCGCGAACCGGGCTCGCGGAAGGCGGCATTCCCATCGGAGACGACATACCAGCCAAGATCGGCCGAACGATGCGTCAGATAACGCATGGGGAAGCAACGGTACGGCGCGGGCGGCGCAGGGAGATACGAGCCGATCGTCACCAGCAGCATGGCAACATTCGTCCTGGGTCTGAGTTCTAGGTGATTGAAGCTTGAGTCTGAACTGTCCACCGAGACACGTCCACAGCTTTCTCGCGGGATGGGCCTTGTACGCCGTATTCTGAGCAGATGCGTGGCCCACTTCAAACGCTTGCCGACCTTCGCCGCTCTCTGCGCGATGGTTCGCTTTCACCGGTGCGTCTGGCCGGCGAGGCGATCGCCTCCGCCCAAGGCAACGCATCGCGAAACACGTATCTGGACTTCAGCGC
The DNA here is from genome assembly GCA_964246195.1 of uncultured Acidobacteriaceae bacterium. Classification (GTDB taxonomy): domain Bacteria; phylum Acidobacteriota; class Terriglobia; order Terriglobales; family Acidobacteriaceae; genus Edaphobacter. Next base: position 3,882 of record CAXTPY010000061.1, read on the forward strand.
CCCCGAAGTGCTCGCCGCAGCCGAGTCTCTCGAGCGACGTTATCGCGCGCCAAAATCCCGTCCCCCGCTCTACGGAATTCCCGTCTCCGTGAAGGACTGCTTCGACGTGCAAGGAAAGGTGACAACCTTCGGGACCAGGTTTTACGCGGACCACGCTGCGGCTGCGGCGTCGGACTCGGCCCTGGTGCGCCGCCTTCGAGAGGCAGGCTGCCTGCTCACCGGCAAGACGCATCTCCATCCGCTCGCGTACGGTATCACGGGTGAGAATCCGGATTTCGGTGACTGCGTGCAGCCGCGCGACGCCTCCCTGCTCACCGGCGGCTCGTCCAGTGGTGCGGCGGCCAGCGTTCAGGAGGGCTCCGCGCTCATCATGCGCGAAGACTTCTTTCCTGAAGCCGAGCCGGCGGTGCGCTCTGCGTTCTCGCGGTGGCAACAGCAGTTGGAAGCCGTTCCGGGAGTAACGACCGAGTTCTTCTCCGCGGACGACTGGCCGGATACCGTAGCCATCTTCACCGGCATCCAGGCCCATGAGGCTGCCGCGCAGCATCAGGCCACTTCGATCGGTTTGCGCCTGAACTGGCAGAACGGCTGCGCGGGGGCGCTTCGCTCACGACATCGGAAGTGGATGCACTCCGCGCCCGTCGGCAGCGTTTCCTCGCCGTAATCGAAGATCTGTTCGACCGCTTCGACCTGCTCATGTTGCCCGTCGCTCCCGTCAGCCGTCTGCGCGCCGGGGCCGATCATCGCTCGGTGCGGCCCGCAATCCTGCGCTACACCACTCCCTTCAGCCTCGCCGGCCTACCCGTCGTCGCGTTGCCCGGAGAGCGGCTCAACGCACCCTTGGGCACAGGCATCCAACTCGCCGCCGCCTCCGGACGCGATGCCCTCCTGCTTGCATTCTGCAACGTACTGTCGAGGACTCTCGAAAGTCGCTGACCCTCTGCCTCCCCGTGGAGGGCCCGGGAACACCGGAGCCGCACCTGGGCAAATTCAGCCGCCCAGCGCTGGTCCACGCTCTACCGCAGATGGTCGCGCTGCAGGTGATCGCACACCCGATCGACCCTGACGCGGCCTATACCCTGCAGTCGGTGCCTTGAAGCACGCGGCGCAAACCTCGCGTGTTTTGTCTTCTGACAACGGACGGCAACCAAGCCTGAAGCGCTGCCTATCCAATAAAATTGGAGCGAGATCACAGAGAGCGGCGGCCCGCATTGCTACTTGCTTCGCTATTAGAGAATCACTTCAGCACTTCCAGCCGGAAGCGTGGCAGCGCGTATTTCCAGGAGCGCCAGGTCCAGATTCGCACCGGCACCGCGACAGAGCTTGACGCCGTCGTCAGCGGGTCTAAGCGCTATACCGTTCAGCTGAAGTGGTCGCGCAAGGAGCTTTCGGTCCTGTGTACCTGCCCTTATTTTGTCGATCGGGGTGAGAGCTGCAAGCATCTGTGGGCGGCGATCCTGGCTGCCGAGGAGCAGGGCTATCTGGCTGCGGCAGCAGTTGGCGCTGACATCTTTTTGGAAACCGATACGCTCTCCGACCTGGATGCCGGCGACCGACCCGATGCGCTTGAAGTGGGGAGAACCATAGCGTTCACACACAAGGGGTCTTCGGCGATCAAGCGGGCGGCCAAGCCAACGCCGCCCTCCCTCTGGAAGGTCCAGATGAAGCGCGTGGCTGAGAACGCGGCCGTCTCCTCTGCGCGAGTCACTCCTTGGATGGCGCACATGGAGATTCTTTATCTGCTCGATGTCGCCAAGAGTCGGGGGGCGCAGGCTCTGGTCCTGACGATTGCCTCCCGTGAGGCGAAGAAACAGGGTGGGTGGAAGTACAACGGAAGGTCCTGCCCGATCTCCCGCGCCCGGATCTCCTCGCTTCCGCTGGCCGCGGACCGCGAGATTCTATCGATGCTTGCCGGCGGAGGACCGTATTCCGTCTACGGTCCAAGTTATTACAATCCCTATGATCGCGCCACGGACAGCTTTTGCCTGCCACCTGTGTTGGCAGAAAAGATTCTGCCCATGGTGCTCCGCACCGGACGATGCTCGTTGCGCTTCGAGAAGGACGACATGGACAGGCCAGCGCTCGCGTGGGACGAGGGCGATCCCTGGACAGTGGTGCTGGAGGTGCGAGGCTCGGAGCTGGAAGGATGGCAGTTGCGCGGAGCCTTCCGCCGCGGTGAGCAGCGAATGGGCCTGGAGGAGCCGGTGCTGGTGACCCCGGGGGGCTTTCTCGTCACGGCGGAACGCGTCGCGCCGCTCGTCGCAGAAGAGGCGTTCCCGTGGGTCGCCGCCCTCCGCCAAAGCGGTACGATTGCGGTCCCGGAGCGGGAACGGGAAGAGTTCCTGGCCACTCTGTTGTCCTCTCCCCACCTCCCCGCGCTCGATCTTCCCGAGCCCTTGCAGTATGAAGAGGTGCTGCTCTCTCCGCGACCGTGCCTGCAGATTGCCCGGGCTGGGGGCCGCTATGCGAACGACCGCCTGCTGGCGGAGCTGAGCTTCGATTACGAAGGGCGCACGGTTCTCGAAACCTCGACAGCGAGCGGCATCTACGAGGCTTCGCGCCGGCGATTCATCCTCCGCGACAGGGAGACAGAGAAGGCGGCGGCGGCTCAACTCCGCGAGCTCGGCTTACGCTTTGCTCCCGGAGGCTGGTCGCAAAAAGCTGGATGGGATCTCGTTCCTGCCAAGCTGCCGCGCGTCGCCCTTGCTCTCGCGGAGTCCGGTTGGCACGTCGTTGCCGAAGGCAAGATCTTCCGCCAGCCCGGTCGAACCAGCGTCTCTGTATCGAGCGGAGTGGACTGGTTCGAGCTTCACGGAACGGTCCTCTACGGAGAGATGGCCGCGTCGCTGCCGCAACTGCTCACCGCGCTCAAGCGTGGCGAGACCATGGTCCCGCTCGACGACGGCTCCTACGGCCTGGTGCCGGAGGAGTGGTTGCGCCGCTTCGGCACAGTTGCGTCGATGGGAGATCCGGACGGCGATCACATACGCTTTCACCAGAGTCAGGCCGGTCTGCTCGATGCCATGCTGGCCGCCCAGCCCACTGCCGTTTGCGATGCAGCCTTCGGGCATGTACGCCAGCAGTTGGGACTCTTCCAGTCGATCGAACGCGCCGAACAACCTAAAGGCTTCCGCGGCCAGCTGCGCGACTACCAGCGCGAAGGCCTGGGCTGGATGCATTTCCTCCGCCAGTTCCGTTTCGGCGGATGCCTCGCCGACGATATGGGCGTAGGCAAGACCGCCCAGGTGCTTGCTCTGCTCGAGACTCGCCGTGAGCTGCGCGTCCAAGGAGAGATCGGCGCCCCCTCGCTCGCCGTCGTTCCCAAATCGCTGATATTCAACTGGAAACAGGAGATCGAACGATTCACGCCGCAACTGCGCGTGCTCGACTACACCGGGAGCACGCGCAGCAAGGACGACTTCTCCGCCTACGATCTCATCCTCACCACCTATGGAACCCTCCGCCGCGACGCGCTCCACTTCCGGGAGAAGGTCTTCGATTACTTGATTCTCGACGAGGCTCAGGCGATCAAGAACGCCAACACGGCCTCGGCCAAAGCAGTGCGCCTGCTACATGGCAACCATCGCCTCGCGCTCAGCGGAACCCCGGTGGAAAATCATCTGGGGGAGCTTTGGTCGCTCTTCGAGTTCCTCAATCCAGGCATGCTGGGCGCGGCCGGCATCTTTCAACTCGCCGCCAAAGACATGCGCAATCCGGACGATGAATCGCGCAAGCTGCTCTCCCATGCGCTTCGTCCCTTCCTGCTCCGCCGCACCAAAGAGCAGGTCGCCAAGGAACTGCCGCTTAAGATCGAGCAGACGATCTATTGCGAGATGGAGCCGGCTCAGCGAGGCCTCTATAACGAGTTGCGCCAGCACTACCGGGAGTCGCTGCTCCATAAGATCAGCGAGGCGGGCCTGGCCAAGTCGAAGATCCAGGTGTTGGAGGCACTCCTTCGTCTGCGCCAGGCCGCTTGTCACCCTGGCCTTGTCGATCGCAAACGTGTCAAGGAACCCAGCGCCAAGCTGGATATGCTGCTCGAACAAGTGCGCGCTGTGATCGATGAAGGCCATAAGGCGCTAATCTTCTCGCAGTTCACCAGCCTGCTCGCCATTCTTGGAGCAAATCTCAAATCCAGCGGCATCGACTACGAGTATCTCGATGGAAAGACCCAGGATCGTCAAGCCCCGGTCGAGCGCTTCCAGAACGATCCTGCGTCCAGGCTCTTCCTCATCAGCCTGAAGGCGGGCGGCCTGGGCCTGAACCTCACCGCAGCGGATTATGTCTTCATCCTCGACCCCTGGTGGAACCCCGCCGTCGAAGCACAGGCCGTCGACCGCGCCCATCGCATCGGTCAAGCGCGTCAGGTCTTTGCTTACCGCCTGATCGCCCGCGACACCGTGGAGGAAAAAGTGCTGCAACTGCAGGAGACGAAGCGAAGCCTTGCCGACGCCATCCTGGGCGCGGAAAAGGGTCTCATTCGCGACCTCGGCCGCGAGGATATCGAGCTTCTGCTGTCATAGCATCCGGCATCCCCCCGCGCCTCCGGCTGCTTGAGGTAGAGGGTGAAGAATTCACGGTGGTTCTTCTTCGGGGGCAATTCGCGCGCAGAGGTTGAAGATGCAGCCCATGTCAGGTGCGAATGGTAGGCTTTGATCGATGGCATCGCCTGGTATCTACGTCGAGAGCTTCATTCGAGGGGATCTGGATGAGGTCTGGCGTTTGACACAGACTCCTGAGGTGCATCAACGGTGGGATCTGCGATTCTCCCGGATCGACTATTTGCCCCGAGAGCCGGATGAGGTAGCGCAACGATTTCTCTATGTGACCAAGCTACTTCCCGGAGTGGCGATCGAAGGGACCGGGGAGAGTGTTGGTGAGCGAATTACTGCGAACGGTCAGGCCAGCTCGGCGCTTCGGTTTGGATCCGATCAGGCGTGGTCGCTGATCCGCACGGGCTCGGGATACTGGCGCTACGTGCCGGCCGCGGGAGGATTGCGCTTCCTGACATGGTATGACTACGAGGTCCGGTTCGGGCTCCTGGGGCGAACGGTGAACGCTTTGATACTGCGCCCTGCGATGGGATGGGCGACAGCCTGGAGCTTCGACCGATTGAGGCTGTGGGTGGAAGACCGGCAGTCACCCGAGGCTTCGTTTGTGTTCGCTGCGGTGGCTGTTTTGGCGCGGCTGACGGCCGGGTTCGTATGGCTGTGGCATGGGATCGTGCCGAAGCTTCTCTTTCGCGATTTGAACGAACAGACTATGCTGGCGCAGGCCGGTCTTCCCGTCGCGATCTTGCCTCTGGTGGGCATGGCCGAGGTGGTCTTTGGCGTGGTGATGTTGCTGGCGCTGCGGCAGCGGTGGCTGTTTCTGCTGAATGCTGGAATCATGCTGCTTGCGTTGGTGGTGGTCGCGGCGAGGTCGCCCCAATATCTTTGGCAGGCGTTCAATCCGGTGACACTGAATGTCTGTGTGATGGCGTTGTCGCTCATCGGGTTTTTTGTAGGGAGCAGGGTTCCATCAGCTGGAAATTGTCTTCGGCGGCCGCCGCAAGGAGAGGCATGAATTCGATTTACGAGCGGGCATTGGGGAGTGATTTCAAAAAACTGCACCCGCAAATTCAACGCAGGTTTGGTTTGACCTCGACCGGGGGGATGGCGGCAGTGGGCACAGGCAGGATGGAGAGGTTATGGCACGGGGCGCCGTACACGCTGCCGTTTCTTTATGTCGGGACCTGGCGGAGCATTATGTTTCCGGAGCAGGGAACCAATGTGCCGTTCACGATTGAAAACTACGCGTATCGCGACCCGCTGGGAAGGGAGACGGTGACCTGGGTTCGCACGTTTGAGACGCGGCGGCGGCGGCGCTTCGATGCGTACATGATCTGGAGCGAGGAGCGCGGATGTATCGTCGACTATCTGGGAACGCATCAGCATCTTGCGGTCGACCTGGAGGTTTCTGTCGCGGAGAACGGCGGCCTGCGATTGCAGTCGGGGGAGCAGCGGTTTTATGAAGGCCCTGTCTCGTTCCGCTTTCCACTGGCGTTCTCTGGGGTCGCCGCCGTTTGCGAGTGGTACGACGATGCTGCCGGATGTTTTCGGATCAGTGTTGGCGCGAAAAATCCCCGATGGGGTCCTTTATTTGGATATGAAGGAAGCTTCCAGACGGAGTGGCGAGAGGTTGCCGACGGCCATGTGCCAGAGACGATTTTGCCGCGAAGGGTGGAACGCCGTGAGTAGAGATTCTTGCGGACACTACATCAAACGCCGACACATGTTACATACGCTCTCGTTGCGCAAACCTGTCGTTGGCGGAAGAGTACTCGCGACAGCTTTTGCGACTCGAATCGCAGGGATTCAGGCCAGAGAAAGCTGCCGTCCGCAGGAGCGAGGTTGAACCGCGGAACGCTCCGCTCTTGCGGTCGAGATAGGGCTCCAGGTCGAAGATCTTCTATAAGCGGCTGTAACAACGAGGCTTCTACCAACTTGCCCAGTTGACGCCCGTGGCGTCACTTCAAGCCTCTACTGGTAACTCGCTCGCTATCGGCCTGAGATCGTCTAAAGCAACGCGATCCGTGGCGCCCGCATCACCTTCGCCTCTTCGCGTGATCTTCAGTTCGCGCTCAAGTACAACTTCTAAACAGCGAGGAACCGGCACATGACAGAAGTTCGCTACCGCTTGCGCGCAGCCATCGCCACGTGGACTTTCGCCTGCGTCGCGGTTGGCAGCCTTGCCTTCGCGCAAGGTACCGTACCCCAGCCTCTACCCGCCTCCAATCAGCCCCCGGTCGCCATCCAGGTGGACTTCAACCAGACCCTCGGGCCCTACAAGCCCATCTACAGATGGTTCGGCTACGACGAAGCCAACTACACCACCATGCGCCACGGCCGCGAGCTCCTCCAGCAGTTGCACGACCTCAGCCCCGTTCCCGTATACATCCGTGCGCACCACCTGCTCACCTCCGGTAACGGCCAGGCCGAGCTAAAATTCAGCTCGACCAACGTCTACAGCGAAGACGCGAGCGGCAAGCCCATCTACAACTTCACTCTCCTCGACGGCATCTTCGACGCCTACAGAGCCGCCGGGGTCCGCCCCCTCGTCGAGCTCGGCTTCATGCCGGAGGACCTCGCCGCCGACCTGCCCGACCGCCACCAGCCTTACCAGGTTCATTACCCCCAATCCACCCTCTCCGGCAAATCCAACAACCCGCCGAAAGACTACAAGAAATGGGGCGAGCTGGCCCGTGTCGTCACCGCCCATCTCGTCCAGCGGTATGGCCGCGAGCAGGTCCTCACCTGGTACTTCGAGGTCTGGAACGAGCCCGACATCGACTACTGGCACACCACCCCCGAAGCCTACTGGAAGCTCTACGACTTCGCCGCCGCGGGCGTCAAGGCGGCGCTCCCCGGAGCCCGCGTCGGAGGCCCCGCCAGCACCAGCCCCGGCAATCCCAAAGCCAACCTCTTCCTCAAGAACTTCCTCGAGCACGTCAACTCCGGCAAGAGCGCCGCCACCCGAGGTCCCATCCCCCTCGACTTCGTCTCCTTCCACGCCAAGGGCCTCCCGAAGATCGAGAACGGCAACGTCACCATGGGCATCAATCGCGAGCTCAACGACGCCGACAAAGGCTTCGCGCTCGTCGCCAGCTTCCCCAAATTCAAGCACCTCCCCATCATCCTCAGCGAGGCCGACCCGGAAGGCTGCGCCGCCTGCTCCTCCAAGGTCAACCCCGCCAACAACTACCGCAACGGCACCCTCTACCCCGCCTACACCGCCGCCGCCTTCAAAGGCCTCTTCGAGCTCCAGGACCGCCACGCCGTCGATCTCATCTCCATGCTCAGCTGGTCCTTCGAGTTCGAAGACAAGGACTTCTTCGAAGGCTTCCGCTCGCTCGCCACCAACGGCGTCGACAAACCCATCCTCAACCTCTTCCGCATATTCGGCATGCTCTCCGGCGACCGCGTCAAGACCTCCAGCACCGGCGCCGTCCCGCTCGATACCCTCGTCGCCAGCGGCGTCCGTCAATCCCCCGACGTCGACGCCTTCGCCACCCGCGCCTCCCGCGAAGCCGCCGTCCTCGTCTGGAACTACCACGACGTCAACCAGCCCGCCG
>CAXTPY010000062.1:0-11879 GCA_964246195.1 uncultured Acidobacteriaceae bacterium
CAAGGACGCAGCCACGCAACTGATTACGCGAGTCATTCCCCCGATGAGCACTGCGCAGATCGTCGCCGCAGTTCTGGCGGCCCAGAAATACGCGCTCGCCCACGGTGTGACCAGCGTGCAGGACTACTCCCCTGATTGGCCCAACTTCCTGCTCCTGCAATCCCTTGAAAATACAGGGAATCTTCACCTCCGGATAAGCGAATGGATGGACTTCAACCTGCCCTTGCCGGTGCTCGAAAGCCGCCGCTCCAGCCACAATCCCAACGACCCCCTCCTCCACCTCGGCATGTTGAAGGGCTTCATGGACGGCTCGCTCGGCTCCCGCACCGCAGCCATGGAAGAGCCTTACGCGGACGATCCGGAGAACTCGGGAATTCCGCGATATGAGCAGGTGAGGCTCAACCAACTTGCGAGCGAGCGCGCAGCGGCCGGCTTCCAGCTCGGCTTCCATGCCATCGGGGATCGAGCTAACTCTATGGCTCTCAATGCCTTCTCCGCGGCCGACCAGGTTGGTGAAGCGGCCGATCGGGTCGTCGCGCCGCGTGGCCCAGACCCCGATTCCGCCGTCGTTACCTCGGTTTCGGCCACGATCCGGCCATCCGCCGCCGAAATCACTCCGAAGGCTCTGCGGCTGCGTGTAGAACACGCGCAAGTGCTTCTGCCCGCTGACTTTGACCGCTTCCAGAAGATGGGTGTCATAGCTTCCATGCAGCCTTCGCATCTGCTCACGGACATGAACTGGGCGGCGGCCCGGCTGGGCCCGGAACGGGCGAAATACGGGTACGCATGGAGGTCTTTTCTCGATCATGGCGTGATCTTAGCCTTTGGAACGGACTATCCGGTGGAATCCATCAGTCCATTTCGTGGACTTTACTCCGCAATCACACGGCAAAATGAGGCTGGAACCATGACCTTCCAGCCGCAGGAGAAGATCACCCTCAACGAAGCCATTTACGCCTACACCCAGGCTTCCGCCTTCGCCGAGTTCCGCGACCAAGTCAAAGGCCGCCTCGAGCCTGGCTTCCTCGCCGACTTCATCGTGCTCGACCGCGACATCACCGCCTCCACCCCACGCGAGCTCCTGGGGACGAAGGTCCTCGCGACCGTCGTGAACGGACAGACCGTCTACTCCTCCCCGGAGTTCGACGTGAACCCCACCCCACCGGGGCCTGTAGCCGGGGCCGCGGTCAGGTAGCCGTGCGACGGAACGTCAGCCGCTCCCAACTCGCTCACCTGCTTCTGCTGCTGGTCGTGGTGGTGTGGGGCGCCACGTTCGTCCTGGTGAAAGAAGCGCTGGCGGACAGCTCTCCGCTACTGTTCAACCTTCTGCGCATGACCCTGGCGGCGTTGGCTCTCGCACTGGTGAATCTTCGGCACCTGAAGGGCGTCTCGATGAGATCCCTCGCCCGCGGCGCGCTGGCGGGCCTGTTCCTGGCGGCCGGGTACCAGTTCCAGACGGTGGGGCTGGCCCGCACGACGCCCGCGAAATCGGCCTTCATCACCGGCATGGTGGTGGTCTTCGTCCCGCTGCTGACGCTCTTTACCGCGATCAGGCCGAAGACGTCGCCCGCGCCGGGGTGGAACGCGCTGGGCGGGGGGCTGCTCGCGTTCTCTGGCCTGTTTCTCTTGACGACTCCCGCAGGCACGCAGTGGCGTGACCTCTTTCGAGACATGGGTCCTGGAGATCTGACCACTCTGTTCTGCGCGCTGGCGTTCGCGGCGCATCTGATCACGCTCGCGCACGTTGCGCCGCAGATGCAGGTCCGCCAACTCTCCACCCTCCAGATAAGCTTCGCCGCGCTGTTCATGCTGCTGACGCTGCCTCTGCAGCAACGCCTCTACCTGCATGCCAGCCTGCGCCTGCTGCTTGCCATCGCCATCACCGGGCTGCTGGCGACGGCGGCGGCGTTCACCATCCAGAGCTGGGCCCAGAAGCATCTTCCAGCGACCCATACCGCCATCCTGTTCACGCTGGAGCCGGTCTTCGCGGGTCTCACCTCCTTCGTCCTTCTTCACGAGCGGCTCGGAAGACGTTCCCTCAGCGGAGCCGCGCTGATCCTGTGCGCCATCGCACTGCTTGAGCTGCTGCCCGCGGCACCCCCAGTGCCGAACGCTCCCGCCTGATCGCGCGCGGCACCTTTGCAGCAACGGATGCGTCTAAATTGCGACCGTCAGCAGCTCTCTGCCCTGCCTTGCGAGGGACTTCGAGGAGAGCGAGCAATCGAGTTGTCGAGCGCTCGAACTATACTGAGCGATGTGGCCGCAGCCCTGGCCGAGTGCATCGAATAAGCGAAAGATGAGGTAAACCTCCACAGATGGATAACGTCAGCACCAAGCCCACGCTTCTGGCGCGTATCGGGGCGCATCGCCTCGCGACAAGCTTCACCCTGCTCGCAACCCTCTCCGTGGGCATCCTGGTCGGGTCCGTACTGACACATGGAGTCAGCGGCAAGGAGCAGACGGTGAACTCCTCGGACGCGAAGCCGCTCGTGATCCCCTCCCCGGTAACGCTTTCGAACGGCTTCTCGCAGATCGTGAAGCAGGTGGGTCCCGCGGTGGTCAACATCAACACCGAATCCCTGCCGAAGCAGTCCAGCGCGCACGGACGTCGTCGCGGCGGCCCGGGCGGCGCGCCCAACGGGAACGAAGATCAGCAAGGAGACATGCAGGACTTCTTCAACCGCTTCTTCGGCGGCCAGGGCGGACAGGATGGCGAGGATGGCGAGGGCGGGCCAGGCGGAGGGGAGCGGCGCGCGCTCGGCTCCGGCTTTATCGTCGATCCGCGCGGGTACATCATCACCAACAATCACGTGGTCGATAAAGCGGACAGGATCTACGTCAAGCTCTCCTCGGACGCCGAGGTGACTCCCGGCGATGAGGGACGTCCGGCCACGGTGGTAGGAGTCGACAAGGACACCGACATCGCGGTGATCAAGATCGACGTGAAGGAGCCTCTGCCTACCGTAAAGCTCGGCAACTCCGACGGCGCGCAGGTTGGAGACTGGGTGCTGGCGATCGGCAGCCCCTTCGGCCTCTCGCAGACGGTCTCCGCCGGCATCGTCTCGGCGAAGAATCGTTCCATCGACGAGCCCAGTCCTTCGGGTGTGTCGCAGAGCCAGTTCCAACGCTTCATCCAAACGGATGCCGCCATCAATCCGGGCAACTCCGGCGGCCCCCTGGTCGATATGGCGGGGCAGGTCATAGGCATGAACACCGCCATCTATACGCAGTCCATGGGGTCGCAGGGCGTCGGGTTCGCCATGCCCTCCGACATCATCGCGAACGTCTACAACATGTTGATCGGGCCTGAGCACAAGGTCACGCGCGGCTCGATCGGCATTACCTTCCAGGCCGCGCAATCCTCCGCGGTGGGTCGTGTCTACGGCTTCACCAATGGTGTGATCGTGGGATCTGTCGTGCCCGCCGGCGGGGCCGCCAAGGCGGGTATCAAGCCGAACGACATCATTGTCTCCATCGATGGGCGTCCCATCAAAGATGGCGACGACATGGTGAACAACATCTCCAGCCGCAAGGTAGGCTCCACGGTGAAGATCGGCTTCCTGCGCGACGGGAAGCAGAATACCGCGAACGTCGTGATCGGAGACCGCGCCAAAACCTATAACGATCTGGCGGGGAGCAATGACGAGAACGCGGCGCCGCCGGAGTCCGACGCAGGCAAGACGAAGCTCGGCATCACCGTGGGCGCTGTGCCCGCGGCGATGGCCAAGAAGCTGGGAAACCAGGGTGGCGTCATGGTCACCAGCGTGACTCCGGGCTCCTTCGCCGACGATATCGGCCTCGGCAAAGGCGAAGTCATCGTCGAGATCAACAAGAAGCCGGTGACGGACGAAGCCAGCTACAGGGCGATCGTCTCTGGACTGAAGTCCAAGGACGATGTCGTCTTCGTGGTGAAGGACGCGCGCGCCAACGGCAACTCCTACATCGGCGGTACCTTACCGTAACGCAGCAAAGCTGGGGGGAAGCATCGATGCCGGATCGGCCTCGATGCCTCCCTTGCGGCCTCAGCCCTGACGCGTGGACTGAGCCGCGGATGGCAACACCTGCTTCTTGCCTTCGATGACCACGCACGTTAGGCTGTGACTAGGGCCGGTTTCTTACGACAGGGCCCAGGCCCCAACACGTGGTCCGAAGGGTAGGTACGAATGATCCGGTCACATCGTCTTCTCCTGGGCGCCGCTCTGTATCTCGTCGTACCTCTTTCACTCCAAGGGATGTCGCACGCGCACCGCGGCCCGACCTCGCAGCGGGTCTCGACCAAGCACTCCCGGGGGGCTCAGAAGCCGGCGTCGCAGCGTGTGATCGATCCAGAGCGTGCCACCCAGATTCAGAACGCGCTGATCAAGAATGGCTATCTCTCCGGCGCGCCCACGGGTCAGTGGGACTCCGCGACGCAGGCGGCCATGCAGAAGCTGCAGTCCGATAACGGCTGGCAGACCAAGCTGATCCCGGACTCACGCGCCATCATCAAGCTGGGCCTGGGACCGACACAGGAGCCGGGGACCACCTCCGCGCGGGCTCTGCCGTACTCCAACCCGGGCTTGAATCCGTAAGAGAGCCCGGTACCGGCTTACGACTCCAAGAGCGGTCTTCGAGCTTGGCTCGACCCGGGGATGAAGAGCCAGGTAGCAGCGGCGACGGCAAAGGCTAGTGCGCTGATCAGAAACGCCAAGGAAAAGCCGTGCCTCTCGGCGAGCGAGCCCACAGCGAACGGTGCTATGGCGCTGGCGAGCCGGCCGGTGTTGTAGGTGAATCCTTGCGCCGTGGAGCGGATGCGGGTCTCGTAGGTCTCGGCCGTCACGGCGGCGAAGCCCGAGAAGTATCCGGTCGCGGCGAAGGCGACACACGGGGCCAGGAGGAAGAGCGTGGTGACGGAGCGTGCTCTCGAGAAGGCGAGCAGCAGAGAGGCCGCCGCCAGCAGGTAGACCACATACGCGCGCTTCCGCCCGAAGGCATCGGAGATGTAGCCGAACGTCACGTAGCCCAGCCACATGCCGGCTTGCATGAAGACGACGATCGAGGTCATGGCGTGGGGTCGCAGGCCGATGCCTCCACGGGCCGGAGGCAGCGAAAGGTAGGCCGGGACCCAGAGGTTGAAACCCCACCAGCCAAAGAGGCAGCAGGCGTTCATCGACGTTAGCGCGAGGGTGAGCGGCAGGAGGCGGCCGCGGAAGAGGGAGCGGAAGGTGAGGGTAGGAGCCAGGGTAGTTGCCGGAGCGCTGAGCGCCGAGCGCGCGGCCTGCCAGGCGGCCGGCTCCTCGACATTGCGGCGAATCCAAAGCGTGAGCAGCGCGGGGACGAGGCCTACGAAGAAGACTCCGCGCCAGCCCGCCAGAGGCATGACGAACGCCGCGACCAGGGCCGCCAGGGCATAGCCGATCGCCCAGGAGCTCTGCATCAGCCCGAGCGCCTTGCCCCGATGCTCGGCGGCCCACGTCTCCGAGACCAGGGAGGCGCCGCTGGCCCATTCGCCCCCCATGCCGAAGCCGAGCAGGATACGAAACACGGCGAGCTCGACGACGTTCTGCGCGAGGCCGCAGGCGGCGGTGAAGACGGCGTAGAGCAGCACGGACGCCATCAGGGCGCGCGCGCGGCCGAAGCGGTCGGCGAAGATGCCGAAGGCGAGACCGCCGATGGCTGCGGCCACCAGCGTAATCGAGCCGAGAATGCCGGCGGCCGCCTTGGTGAGGTGGAGGTCCGCCATGAGCGACGCGAGCACGAGGGAGTAGAGCATCACGTCGAAGGAGTCGAGCATCCAGCCGAGCGCGGCGGCCAGGAGAGCTCTTCGCGAGGCGGCGGGGGCTTCTCTGAGCCAGCGCAGAGGGCCTCGCCTTCGCTGCGGACCCGGCTGAGGCTGGCCCAGGGCGCTGCCTGGCCAGCCGTCCGTGGCCTTCACGCGGAGCCCGCTCGAGGGTGGCCGAAGCCGCCGCCTCCAGGCGACTCGATGCGTAGCCGGTCCCCGGGGTGGAGTTCGAAGCGCGCCTTCGAGGGAAGAGCCTCGACGGAGCCGTCGGCACGGTGGATGGAGTTGCGCCCTCTTGCTCCCGGAAGGCCGCCCTGCGCGCCGTAGGGGTTGGACTCCCGGCGCTCGGTGAGGATGGTGGCGGAGGTCTCCGCCAGCACCTCGTACTCGCGGATCAGCCCCTCGCCGCCGGGGTACAGGCCCTGGCCTCCGCTTCCCCGCCGCAGAGCGTAGGTGCGGATGCGCACGGGCAGGGTCTGCTCCAGCACTTCGATGGGGGTGTTTCGCGTGTTCGACATGTGAGTGTGAACACCGCTCAATCCGGGCAGTCCGTTGCGTCCCCCCATGCCTCCGCCGGCGGTCTCGTAGTAGGCGAAGGGACGACCGGTGCGTGGATCTGTGCCTCCTAGGGTTACATTATTCATGGTTCCCTGGCTGGCCGCGGGAATCCGTTCGGGGAGGGCCTGCGCCAAGGCCCCGAGCACGACGTCGGTGATGCGTTGCGAGGTCTCCACATTGCCTCCGGCGACGGCGGACGGGTGCAGCGCGTTCACCACCGAGCCCGCTGGAGCGATCACCGCGATCGGGCGTCCGATGCCGTCGTTGTAGAGGACATCGTCGGTGACCAGGCAGCGGAAGGCATACAGGGTCGCGGAGAGGGTGATTGCGAGATTGGCATTCACGCCTCCGGAGGTCTGCCGGTCGGAGTCTGTGAAGTCGACTTCGGCGGAGTCGCCGGCGATGCGCAGGGCGCAGCGGATGCGGACTGGCGCGGCGCTGAAGCCATCGTTGTCCAGGGTGTCGGAGAACTCGTAGAGGCCGTCCGGGATGCGTGCGATGGTGCGGCGCAGGATGCGTTCGGCGTAGTCCTGCGCCGCCGCCGCATAGTAGGCGACGCGGCGGTGGCCGTAGCGGAGCACGATGCCGGCCAGGCGTGCGGCGCCTACGCGATTGGCGGCGATCTGCGCGGTCAGGTCGCCTTCGCGCTCCTCCGGCGTGCGCACGTTGGCGAGGATCAGGGTGAGGATTTCGGGGTCGATTCTTCCGCGCTTCACGAGCTTGATGGGCGGAAGGATGAGGCCTTCCTGGAAGATCTCGCGCGCCAGCGGCATGGAGCCCGGGCTCATGCCCCCCACGTCGGAGTGGTGAGCCCGGTTGGCCACGAAGAACGCCGGCTTGACGCGGGTGCGCCTCGCGTTCAGGTACACCGGGGAGACCAGGGTGATGTCGGGCAAGTGCGTGCCTCCGCGAAAGGGGTCGTTGAGAATCACGGTGTCGCCGGGCTCCATGTGTACGTTGGCTATCGCCGCCCGCACGGAGAGCGGCATCGCGCCGAGGTGGACGGGAAGGTGATCTCCCTGCGCGATGGTGTGGCCCGCCGCGTCGTAGATGGCGCAGGAGTAGTCCAGGCGCTCCTTGATGTTGGGCGAGAAGCCGGTGCGGCAGAGGGTCACCCCCATCTCCTCGGCGATGGAGATGAAGATGTTTTTGAAGATCTCAAACTCGATCGGATCATGACGCATGCGGTCTGCCCTCTCCTGCGTAGCTGCGCGTTGCCTTGAGAGTGCCGGTTGCGTCGATCTTCCAGCAGAAACTGGGAGAGATGACGTTGGTGGATTGGGCTGTGATCACCAGAGCCGGGCCTTGCCCTCCCATTCCCGGAGCGAGCTGGTCGCGGTGAAAAACGGGTGTCGCTAGGCTACGCCGGCTGAAGACGGCTCCGCGCACCGAGGCGGGAGTTGGAAGCGGCTGCGACTCCACCTCCGCCGCAGAGCCGAGCGAGGGCTTTTGCGTCCGCCCGGTGGCCTTCACGCGGAGCTGCACGATCTCGGTCGGCCGCCCCGGATTGGCGTACCCGTACAGCCTTCCATGCGCCTCGTGAAAGGCGGTCTCGAAATCTGGGGAGAAGGCGACGGAGATCTCGTACGCCTGGCCTCTGTACCGCATGTCGAGCGAGGCCTCCAGCAGCATCTCTCGCCCGGAAAACCCTTCGCTGTGAAGCTCCTCCCGGCCCCGCTCCAGCAGCGGCTCCAGGGCCCGCTCCAGCGCTCCACGGCTAAGCGTTGCGGTCGGCTTCAGAATCGAGACGGAGTAGTTCTTGATCAGATCGGCGAGCAGCATACCCAGCGCCGACAGCACACCCGAGTGCTCCGGGATGAGCACAGTGCCAATGCCGAGCGCATCCGCGATGTCGCACGCATGCAGTCCGCCCGCGCCCCCGAACGCCAGCAAAGCGAACTCTCGGGGATCGAAGCCGCGCTGGACGCTGACGACGCGGATGGCCCGCTCCATGTTTGCGTTCGCGATCCGCACCATGCCTTCGGCGAGGGCGCGCTCCGACAGGCCCAGCCGCTTGCCGAGAGTACGCGCCAGGCCGCGCGCCCGCTCCAGATCGAGAGTCATGCGGCCACCAAGAAAGTAAGCCGGGTCAAGCCGCCCCAGCAGCAGGTTCGCATCCGTCACCGTAAGCTCCGAGCCGCTGCCATAGCACGCCGGACCCGGTTCAGCGCCGGCCGAGCGTGGTCC
This sequence comes from uncultured Acidobacteriaceae bacterium, assembly GCA_964246195.1. GTDB lineage: Bacteria > Acidobacteriota > Terriglobia > Terriglobales > Acidobacteriaceae > Edaphobacter. Next base: position 8,507 of record CAXTPY010000062.1, read on the forward strand.
CACCCGGAGCGAGCCCCCGTCGTCCAGCCACGCAATCGAGCCTCCGCCCGCGCCTACGGTGTGGATGTCGAGCACCGGCAGCCGCACCGGTAGCTCGCCCACCAGCGACTCCATCGTAGTGCCGATCCGCCCGTCGATCAGCGACACGTCGGTCGAGGTTCCTCCCATGTCGAAGCTGATCAGCCGCGTGAACCCTGAGGCCGCCCCCACCGCCTGCGCCCCCACCACGCCGGCCGCCGGCCCGGAGAGTATCGTCTGCACCGCCTCCGACTTCGCCCGCGCGGCCGAAATCGAGCCTCCGTTCGACTGCATGATCCGCAGAACCTGCCCGTCCAGGCCCTCCTCCAGCTTCGCCAGATAGCGGGACATCAAAGGCAGGACGTAAGCGTTGACCGTGGTCGTGGACCAGCGCTCGAACTCGCGATGCTCCGGAAGCACCTCGTGCGAAGCCGAGACCGTGAAGCCCGCGGCTCGCAGCGCTTCAGCCACCGTCCGCTCATGTTCGGAGTTGGCGTAGGAGTGCAGAAGGCACACCGCAACCGACTCGATCTTCCCCTCACGCAGCCTCTCGACCAGCGTCGCAACCTCTACCGGGTCGAGCGGTGTAAGAACCGACCCATCGAAGGCCATGCGTTCCTTCACGCCGAACGTAAGCCCCGGCTCGACCAGAGGAGGCGTGCGAGAGACCATGAAGTTGTACAGCTCCGCGCGCGTCTGTCTCCCGATCGGCAGAACATCTTCAAAGCCCCACGTGGTAAGCAGAGCGATCGTGGCACCCTTGCGCTCGAGCACGGCGTTGGTTGCGACCGTAGACCCATGCGTGATCTCGGTCGAACCCGAACCGCCCCCAATCGCCTGCAGCCCGGCAAAGATCGCCCGCGAGGGATCTTCCGGCACGGAGCGAACCTTGTAAACAGCCATCCTCTGGCCTTCCAGGCGAACGAAGTCCGTGAACGTCCCCCCGGTATCGATGCCGATGCGAATCGGCCCCCCGTCAAGATTCATTGCGCGAACCGGTTGTGGACCGAAAGGGGCCGGCCGAATCCAAGTAGAACCCTGCTTCCGCCATCGTGGCCGCTCCTTCAGAGATCGCCTTCTGGCATTCTAATCAAGCGGTCCGATCGGGTACTTCCGCTCTGCCTTCGCCGCGCTACCTCCGAAGCGCATAACCCAGCCCCGCGATCTCAAGATGGCAAATCGGTCAACCAAGCACAGCCGGCCGGCAAGTCGAGTCCGCTCCTGCCCATCAGGTCATCCGCACCAGCACTACCGTCGCTTCGAGGTGCTCTGGCCAACTCGCTTTGTGATCTGCTTCACTTGCCCACTCCGCAGCCCAGCCAGCGCGGACCTCAACCGCAGCACCGCGGAGGAGTGAATCTGCGACACGCGCGACTCGACCACACCCAGCGTCAGCCCAATCTCCTTCATGGTCAGCTCCTCATAGTAGTAGAGGGTAAGAACCATCCGCTCCTTCTCTGGCAGCTCCTCGATGGCGTCGATCAGATGCTGCTTCAGCTCACCCTTAAGGCAACGAAAGAGCGGGTCTTCCTCCGGCGATCCAGGAAGATACGCAAGCTCGTCGTCCCCAGAGTCCTCCGACCGCTCCATATGCAGGCTGCCGATCTCCAGGCCCTTCAGATCGCCCAGCAGCTGCTGAAATTCACCCAGGCCCAGATCCAGGTCCTTCGCTATCTCCTGCTCCACCGGCGCCCTGCCCAGCCTCTGCGTCAACGAACGTATCGCCTCCTCCACCGCTCTGCCCTTGCGGCGAAGCTCACGCGGACTCCAGTCCAGCGTACGCAGCGAATCCAGAATCGCGCCCCGGATTCTGAACTGCGCGTAGCTCTTGAACTGCACCTTCTTGGTGCCGTCGAACTTCGTGAAAGCATCGATCAGGCCCACCATCCCGGCAGAGACCAGATCGTCCATCTCGACGTGCTGCGGCAGCCGCTCATGAATCTTTCGCGCCACATAACGCACCGTCGGCAGGTGCTCAAGCAGCATCTGTTCCCGTTCGAAGGCCGTCATGCCAACGGTTGCGGAGCCTTGGCCAGCAGCTTCCTGTTCGAGCGCGGCCAGCGTAAAGGTGCCGCTATTGTTGATGTCCGTAAACAACGAGGTGGAAACTGCGCTTCCGTGATTCATGTCATCCTCCGTCAGATCTGTGAACTTCCTTCGCGTACCTGGCCGGTTCCAGTCATCGGCCCGGCTACTTCCGAATCGCAACCGCCTGGAACCGAAGACGTTTCCTTCAGCTCCCTGCTTGCGTCCGCACGAGGAAGATAGAAGCACGAGCGCAGCCGCTCCCGGGCCCCTTTTGGTTAGGGCATTCACAGAATTCAGAAGAGCCGTTCAAGGCCGTGCTGGGAGCCCACCGTTCCCACCTCCACCCCGTAGCCGTCGCGCAACTGGGTCTGGACCTCGCCGGCCGGATCCCCGCCGCACGAGCGACGACACGCCCGCCGGCTTGCCCGCGCAGAGTGGCCCCTACCGCGCCGCACAGAGTGCCTCCACGCGCAGAGACACGCGCGGGAAGCGCGCATGAGAATCCTCTAAGAACTCGTTCAACCTCTTGAGATTGGGATCGTGCTCGTCGGACGAAAAGACAGAAGCAAAGACACCAAGCGGAGGTCTCTCCGCTCCCGCACGTTACTGCCGCACGGCTTCAGTAGAAATGACGAGGAATGATCCAGTTGTATCCGGCAAGCCCCGCCAGGGGCCAAAGCCCCGTTCCCCACCAGCCTGGGACCCGTAGGCCTAGGCGCGAGAACGCCGCGGAGTTCACGGCGTAATCCAAAACACCATCGCCCCATTAGGCTTTCGGCGCCTGATGCGCAACGCGCCCGGGTCCACCACCCGAGCGCGAAAGGCGCAGCCTAAGTGACCCCTCTACACCCCACGCCACCCTCAGCGATCACCTCGGAACCGACCTTCTCAATGCCCGTTCTGATTATCGTTTCCGTTGCCATTCCTATTCTGGCCACCTTGCCCGTTCCAGCTATTCTGGTACCCGGCCGCATACGCCTGCTTGTTGTTGTGGTTCCAGAAGGGGTGCCAATGATGCCTCTGCCTGTTGTTCGTACGGTCCTGCTGCCCGGCCTGCTGTCCCATCTGGTACTTCGGATTGTTGGTCCAATCCTGCTGCCCATTCTGGTTCTGATAGTTCCCGTTCTGCTGGTTTCTGTCCTGCGCGAAGGCCTGCGGCAGCCCCGCTCCCAAACACAGGGAAGCTGTACATACCGCGAAGACCACTTGTCGTGCCTGCTTCTGTAAATTCCGGTTCATGGATTCTCCTTAGTTCTCGTATCCAGGGAGTAGGATGCGCCCACGCACCCTCCACGAAGTCTCCTTTCGCCTCCTCCCCACCAGAATC
>CAXTPY010000063.1:0-11757 GCA_964246195.1 uncultured Acidobacteriaceae bacterium
CCACCACGGTCACCCTCTCCGGCCTCCCCGCCTCCGTCCACCGCGTCCTGCTCCAGCACTTCCGCATCGACGACACCCACAGCAATGCCTACACCGCCTTCCTCCACATGGGCTCGCCCCAGCATCCCACCTCGCAGCAGTACGCCGACCTTCAGGCCGCCGGCCAACTCCAACTCCTCACCTCGCCCCAATGGCTCGACGTGGTCAACGGCCAGGTCAAAATCTCCACCGAGATCCCCCGCGAAGGCATCTCCCTCCTCCATCTCAACTGGTAGCCTCCAAACCCCGCGATGTCTCCTCCCTGGACCACATCCCGCAGCGACTCGAGCGTCCCGGACCGCCGCTGGTACGCCGTCGCGCTCGTCACCGTCGCCATCGCCATCAGCTACTTCGACCGCCAAACCCTCCCTGTCGCCATCGCCGCCATCCAGCACAACATCCCGCTCTCCAACCAGCAGTTCTCCTATCTCCAGACCGCCTTCCTGCTCTCCTACGCCGCCCTCTACATCGGCGGCGGTCGGCTCCTCGACCGCGTCGGCACACGCCGCGGCTTCGTCCTCATCATGCTCTGGTGGTCGCTCGCCTGCGCCCTCCACGGCCTCGCCTCCGGCTTCGCGCTCCTGCTCGCCGCCCGCTTCCTCCTCGGCATGGGAGAAGGCGGAGCCTTCCCCGCCGCCGTCCGCGTCGTCGCCGAGTGGATTCCGCCCCAGCAGCGCTCCACCGCCGTCGGCATCATCAACGCCGGCACCGCCCTCGGCTCCGTCCTCGCCCCTCCGCTCATCGGCTTCATCATCCTCCGCAGCGGCTGGCGCGCCGTCTTCTTCGTCTCCGGAGCCATAGGCCTCGCCTGGGTCCTTTGGTGGGCCGTCTCCTACCGCAACAACGTCCTCCCTCTCTCCGCCAGCACCCTGGACGCCCGCCTCGTCGCCGTCCACCTCAGCCTCCGCGAGCTCCTCGCCTTCCGCAACGTCCAGGCCATCGTATTCGCAAAATTCATGAGCGACTCCGCCTGGTACTTCCTCCTCTTCTGGCTCCCCAAATACCTCTACGACGCCCGCCACTTCAACATCCAACAGGTTAGCTACTACGCCTGGATCCCGTACGCCGCCTCCGGCGTAGGCAGTTTCCTCGGAGGCCTCCTCTCCAGCCGCCTGCTCGCCCGCGGCTACTCGCTCGACCAAGCCCGCAAAATCGCCCTCGGCCTAAGCGCCGTCTGCATGCCCGTCGTCATGCTCGTGCCGCTGGTCCCCGTGCGGCTCGCCATCCTGCTCTTCAGCATCGCCTTCTTCGGCCAGCAGTCCTGGTCCGGCCTCATCATGACCCTCCCCGCGGACATCTTCCCGCTCTCCGCCGTCGGCACCGTCTCCGGCCTCGTCGGCTTCGGCGGAGCCATCGGCGGCGCCGTCTTCGGCATCGTCGCCGGCTCTCTCCTCGGTCACGGCTTCGGCTACGCGACCCTCTTCGTCCTCGTCGGCACCTTTCACCTCATCGGCTTCCTCGCCATCCTCTTGTTCGCCGGCAGGATTCAACCCCTTCGCAGTTACAATCTCGTACAGACGGAGAGCGGCCTATGAAGATCACCGAAGTTCGCACGCGCGTCGTTCAGTGGCAGGGCAAAACCGTCCCGCTCCCGCCCCACTTCTGCACCAACCCCATGGACCTCGTCAGCTACCGCGCCGCCTCCATGGGCAGCTTCGCCTTCCACGGCTGGGTCCTCGTCGAACTCTTCACCGACACCGGCCTCGTCGGCCTCGGCAACGCCGCCCTCTCTCCCCTCGTCACCAAATCCCTCATCGACACCTACCTCACCCCCATCCTCCTCGGCGCCGACCCCTGGGACACCGAATTCCTCTGGCAGCAGATGTACCGCCGCACCATGGCCTTCGGACGCAAAGGCGTCGCCATGACCGCCATCTCCGCCGTGGACATCGCCCTCTGGGACCTCCTCGGCAAGGACGCCAAACAGCCCGTCTTTCGCCTCCTCGGAGGACGCACCAAGGAACGCATCCCCGTCTACGCCAGCCGCCTCTACTCCATGCCCATCCCCGAACTCCGCGCCGAAGCCCAGCGCTACAAGGACCAGGGCTACAAGGCCATGAAGCTCCGCTACGGCTGGGGCCCCATCGACGGCCGCGAAGGTATGTTGAAGAATGTCGAGCTCGTCCGCAACGTCCGCGAAGTCATCGGCGACAGCATCGACCTCATGACCGACGCCTACATGGGCTGGACCCTCGACTACGCCAAACGCATGCTCCCTCTCCTCGAGCCCTTCGGCCTCCGTTGGCTCGAAGAACCCGTCCTCCCCGACGACACCCGCGGCTACAAGGAGCTCAAAGGCTACGGCCGCATCCCCATCGCCGGCGGCGAGCACGAGTTCACCATCTTCGGCTTCCGCGAACTCCTCGAAAACAACGCCCTCGACTACATCCAGTTCGACACCAACCGCGTCGGAGGCATCAGCCAGGCCCGCAAGATCTGCGCCCTCGCCGAATCCTTCCAGGTCCCCGTCGTCCCCCACGCCGGCCAGATGCACAACTACCACGTCACCATGGCCAGCCTCAACGCCCCCCTCTCCGAGTTCTTCCCCAAGGTTGACGTCGAGGTCGGCAACGAGCTCTTCTGGTACATCTTCGACGGCGAGCCCACCCCCGCGGACGGATACATCGACCTCGACGAAAACACCCCCGGCCTCGGACTCACCGTCAACGAAGAGTCCCTCCAACGCTTCACCGTAACCGGATAACAGAGGGCCCACCATGCCTGTACACCTCGTTCAAATCGCCAACGGCTCCAGCCGCCGCGTAGCCCTGGTCGAAGAGCCCCACCTGCGCTGCCTCACCTCTGTCTCCTCCGTCTACGATCTCGCCCTCCACTGCATCCAGCGCTCCCACTCCCTCACCGCCCACGCCCGCTCCCTCGCCACAGGCGAGACCCTCGCCTACGACGACGTCTACAACGGCCGCTCCCCCTGGCGCATGCTCCCGCCCATCGACGTGCCGGACGCGCCCTCCCGCCTCCTCGTCGCCGGCACCGGCCTCACCCACCTCGGCAGCGCGCGCCAGCGCCAGGCCATGCACCTCGTCGGCGCCAAACCCGCCCCGGAGAAGAAGGAAGAGACCCTCACCGATTCCATGCGCATGTTCCAGTGGGGCGTCGAGCAGGGCCGCCCCGCCGAGGATCGGATCGGCATCGCCCCTGAGTGGTTCTTCAAAGGCGATGGGTCCATCCTGCGCGCAGCGTCTCAGCCCCTCGAAATCCCCGCCCACGCCGAAGATGGAGGCGAAGAGGCCGAGCTCGCCGGCATCTATCTCATCGCGGACGATGGCACGCCCTATCGCATCGGCATGTCCAACGGCAACGAGTTCTCCGATCACAAATTTGAAAAACGCAACTACCTCAACCTCGCCGGATCGAAGCTGCGCGCCTGCAGCCTCGGCCCGGAGCTGGTCGTCGGCGCCCCCTTCCACGATGTTCGCGGACACGTGAGCATCGAACGCGCGGGCGAGATCGTCTGGCGGAAGAGCATCGCCACCGGCGAGCAGAACATGTGTCACAGCCTCGCCAACCTCGAGCATCATCACTTCAAATTCGCCGGCCATCGCCAGCCCGGCAGCGCGCACGTCCACTTCTTCGGCGCGGACAGCCTCTCCTTCGCCGATGGCGTCGTCCTCCACCAAGACGACATCACCGAGGTAGCTTTCGAAGGCTACGGCCGACCGCTGCGCAATCCCATTGCGAGAGATAAAACGCGAGCCACACCTGTGCTCGTGCGGTCGCTCGCATAACATCCGAACAAGGAGGATTCTTGGCAAAGCAAACGGTAGCACTCCTCGGCCTGGGGACCATGGGCCGCGGCATGGCGGCAAACCTGCTGCAGGCTGGCTTCCCGCTCGCCGTCTACAATCGCACCGCCGCAAAGGCCGAGGCGCTCGCCGCCCAAGGTGCCCGCGTTGCCGCGAGTCCCGCTGAGACCGCAAAAGGAGCGCAAGTGGTTCTCGCCATGCTCGCCGATGATGCGGCCTCACGCGCAATGTGGACCGGACCCGACGGCGCGCTCGCGGCCGCGGAGAAGGATGCCGTGCTCGTCGAAGCAAGCACCGTCAGTCCCGCATGGATCGCGGAGCTCAGCGCCATGGCGGCCGCCCGCGGCCTCGCTCTCCTGGACGCGCCGGTCACCGGAAGTCGCACCCAGTCCGAAGCCGGCCAACTCTCCTTCCTCGTCGGCGGTTCGGAGGCGGCGCTCGCCGCCGCAACCCCGGTGCTCGAAGCCATGAGCAAGGAGATCGTCCATCTTGGACCCTCCGGCTCGGGCGGGAAGATGAAGCTCGTGAACAACTTCCTCTGCGGTGTCCAGATCGCCTCGCTCGCCGAAGCCATCGCATGGCTCGAGCGCAGCGGACTCGATCGTGACAAGGCGCTCGACATCCTCAAACGCGGCGCGCCGGGCAGCCCCTTGCTCGGCGCCATCTCGGCACGCATGAGCGCGCGCGACTACACCGTCAACTTCCTGCTGAAGCTAATGGCAAAGGATCTCGAGTACGCCCACGCGGCCGCCGCGGAGAGCGGGATCGACCTCACCACAGCCGCCAATGCCTCTGCCCTCTTCGAACGCGCCATCAACTCCGGATACGCCGACCAGGACATGTCCTCGGTCGTTGAGCCTCTCCGCCTTCCCCTCCACCATCCGCGCTAGCCAGAACGCACCACGGAGAACCTCCATGCAAGCAGAGCGAATTTGGATCGCGGGCGAGTGGCGCGACGCAACATCGACCTCATCCTTCAGTGCAGCGAACCCCTCGACAGGAAGCGCGCTGCCCGATCGCTATCCCGTCAGCGAATGGCAGGATTGCGACACTGCCCTGGACGCGGCTGCTGAAGCCGCCCGCCTGCTCCGCTCCGCATCCGGCGAAGATATCGCTCTATTTCTGGAAGGCTACGCCCAGGCGATCGAGGACTCGGCCGAGCAGATCGTTGCCACGGCCCACGCTGAAACCGGTCTGCCCATCCAGCCGCGATTGACCGATGTGGAGCTGCCCCGCACCACCACCCAACTCCGCCAGGCCGCCGCGGCCGCTCGCGAAGGCTCATGGCAGCAAGTCGTCATCGACACCAGGAACAACATTCGCTCGCACTTCGCTCCCCTCGGTCCCATCGTCGTCTTCGGCCCCAACAATTTTCCGTTCGCCTTCAACGGCATCTCGGGCGGAGACCTCGCCGCGGCCATCGCCACCGGATGTCCCGTCCTCGCGAAGGCGCACCCGCTCCATCCCGGCACCAGCAAGCTGCTAGCGCAATGCGCCGCGCGCGCGCTGAACGCCAGCCATCTTCCCCGGGCGACCGTGCAGATGCTCTACGGCATCTCGAACGAAGATGGCCTGCGCCTGGTCAGCGATCCGCGTGTCGCAGCCAGCAGCTTCACCGGCAGCAGGGCGTCCGGCCTGCGCCTCAAACGTGCAGCGGACGCCGCCGGCAAGCTGATGTATCTCGAGATGTCGAGCCTCAACCCCGTCATCTTGCTGCCCGGCGTCCTCGCCCAACGGGGCCACGCCCTCGCCATCGAACTCGCCGATAGCTGCCTTGCCGCCGCCGGCCAGTTCTGCACCAGCCCCAACCTGATCCTCGCCGTCGCCGGCGAAGCGACCGAGCAGCTCGCCGCCACGCTCGCCGAGACGCTGCGCGCCCGCCCCTCCGCGCCTCTCCTATCCGAAGCTGGCTTGAAAGGCCTGGAGCGGGGTGTGCAAGGGCTCATCCAGGCCGGCGCGGAAGTGAGTACCGGAGGCGCCCGCGCCGAAGGCCAAGGCTGGCGCTACAAGAACACCCTGCTACGCATCTCCGGCAGCGGCTTCCTCGCCGAACCGGAGAAGCTGCAACGCGAAGCCTTCGGCAACGCCACGCTGCTCGTCACCGCGCACGATCTTCCCGAACTCCTCCACGTGATCCAAACGCTCGAAGGCAACCTGACCGGCAGCATCTATTCCAGCAGCTCCGGCGCGGATGACGAGATGTACCCCGTCGTCGCGGAAGCCCTCCGCTTCCGTGTAGGCCGCCTCTTAAACGACAAGATGCCCACCGGTGTCGCGCTCTCGCCGGCGATGAACCACGGTGGCCCCTTTCCTTCCACCGCCCACCCCGGCTTCACCGCCGTGGGCATCCCGCGCTCCATGCTCCGATTCGGCGCGCTGCACTGCTACGACAACGTCCGCCAAGACCGCCTCCCTCCTGCGCTCCGCGACCAAACATGCTCCCAAGCCTGGCGCATGATCGACGGCAGCTGGAAGCGTTCATGACACCCCACAATCACACGAGATCCCGAAGTACAAAGATCGTCGCCTGAGACAAAGCCGTTCTCCTGACCTCCGCCCCGGGAGGGAGTGCCCGGATTCTGTGCCAGGTAAGCTAAGCGGGAGATGGGCAGACGGGTGGTCTTGCGAAAATCGTCTTCTTACCGCAGAATGTGACGCACGGCTGTTAGACGTTCTCTCGCTTCAGGAGTCTCTTCGATGCCCTCTTCGCTCAGGCCTCAGTTCGTGCTGCGTTGCAGCGTCGTGTTCCTGATCGCAGTTCTGACGGCTTCACCGGCCGGAGCCCAGCAGTCCGCTCCGGTGTCACTCAATGTGCAACTGGATCAGCCCCTGCACAAGGTGAGTCCCATGCTGTACGGGTTGATGACGGAGGAGATCAACTTCTCCTACGACGGCGGTCTGTATGCGGAGATGGTGCGGAACCGCACGTTTGGCGCGCGGTCGCATACTCAGCCCGCGCACTGGTACCTGGTCGAGGACGGCGAGGGAAGTGCGACCATGTCGGTCGATGAGAGCGAGGGGCCAAGCGAGTCGCTGCCCACCAGTCTGCGGTTGGATGTTGCGAAGGCCGATGCGAAGAGTCCTGTGGGGCTCTACAACGAAGGGTACTGGGGCATGGCGGTGCGGCCCGATACGACGTACAAGGGCTCGTTCTATGCCAAGGCCGGGGCAGACGATCTAGGGCAGGTGACGGCTTCTCTGGTGGACGACACGACCGGCGCGATAGTGGCTACGGCCACTTCGTCTCCGCTCGCCTCGGAGTGGAAGCAATATGAGTTTACCTTGAAGACAGGCCGGGTTCAGGCGTCGGCGAACCATCATCTCCTGCTGACGTTGGCTCATCCGGGCAAGGTGTGGATCGACCTGGTGTCCCTGTTTCCGCCTACCTACAACGATCGTGTGAACGGCAACCGCTTCGACCTCATGGAGAAGATGGCGGCGATGCAGCCGAAGTTCCTGCGGCTCCCGGGCGGCAACTATCTCGAGGGTGACGAGATACAGGATCGCTACGACTGGAAGAATACGATCGGGCCTTTGGTGGACCGGCCTACGCATCCCAGTCCCTGGAGGTACCAGTCGAGCGACGGCATGGGACTGCTCGAGTTCCTGGAGTGGACCGAAGACCTGAACATCGAGCCGGTGCTGGCGGTGTATGCGGGCTACTCGCTGAAGGGCGCGCATATCGATGCGGGGCCGTACCTCCGTCCCTTCGTGCAGGATGCTCTCGACGAAATCGAATTTGTGACCGGAGATACGAGTACGAAGTGGGGCGCGAAACGCGCGGCGCTCGGGCATCCCAAGCCGTTCCCCCTGCACTATGTCGAGATTGGAAATGAGGACTGGTTCGATAAGTCGGGGAGCTACGAGGCGCGGTTTGCGCAGTTCAATAAGGCGATCAAGGCGGCGTATCCCCGCCTGCTGACCATTGCGACGATGCCTTTGAAGAACACCAAGCCGGATGTGCAGGATGACCACTACTATCTGCGCACGGTCGAGAGCTACCAGCATGCGACCCGGTATGACAACGCGGATCGCAGTGGACCGAAGATCTTCGTGGGAGAGTGGGCTACGCGCGAGGGCTCTCCGACGCCAAACCTGAACGCTGCGTTGGGGGACGCGGCGTTGATGACGAGCTTTGAGCGGAACAGCGACCTGATCGTGATGGCTTCGTATGCTCCGCTCTTCGTGAATGTGAATCCGGGGGGGATGCAGTGGGAGAGCGACCTGATTGGGTATGACGCGATGACCAGCTACGGCTCGCCTTCGTACTATGCCCAGCTGCTGTTCTCGCACTTCCTGGGCGATGAGGTTCCGGCCTCGTCGGCGTCCCAGGCCGGGGAGCGGTTCTTCTACTCGGCGACGACAGACAGAGCGAAGGGAAAGCTGTACCTGAAGCTGGTGAATGGGTCATCCCTGCCTCAGGCGGTGCAACTGCATTTGAAGGGAGGGAAGGTCGCCGCGGAGGGTGGGCTCGAAACGCTCACGGGGACCAATGGCGCCGAGACAAATACCCTTACGGACCCGAAGCGCGTGGTGCCAGTGAGGACGACCCTGAACGGGGCCGGGACCAGCTTCAGCCATACTATGCCGCCGTTTTCAATTCAGGTGCTGGAGCTTTCGATCCGGTAAAACGGAGTCCGTTCGCTTCCGCGGACGAGTCCCTTCCTAGCGACGATGAAGCCAAAGCACCTGGGTTTGTTGGGTGGTGATGAGCCGGCTACTTGGGGAGCTCCGATTGGCCGGCGATGGTGAAGGTGCCAGTGACGGTGGGTGCGTCGTTGCGCGGTTGTCTGCCGCCGAGGGAGACGGTGTACTCGCCGGGGAGAATAAGGCGGTTGCCCTCAGCGTCGACTTGGCCCAAGGAGCGGGGATCGAGGGTGATGTGGATGGGGCTGGACTGGCCGGCTGCGAGGTGAATCCTGGAAAAGCCGGCGAGGAGGCGCAAGGGCGTCTCGAAGCCTTTCGGTGGGGTGAGGTAGAGCTCGACGACCTCGTCTCCGGCGCTGCTGCCGGTGTTCTTGACCTCGCCTTCGATGGTGACGGGCTCGCCGGCCTTGACGTTGGCGGAAGGCAGTTTGAGGCCGCCGTAGGCGAAGGTGGTATAGCTGAGTCCATCGCCGAAGCGGTAGAGCGGTTCGCCCGAGAAGATATCTTCGTGACTTATTATGGGCAAAATGTTCTTTATAAGAACAATGGAGATGGAACGTTCACTGAAGTTACGAAGCAGGCTGGCTTGTTGTATGAGGGCACTACACGCTGGGGATCTGGTTGTACCTTTGTCGACTACGACCGGGACGGTCATCTCGACCTTTTTGTAGCGAATTATGTGGACCTGCATATGGATCGTCTCCCGAAGCCTGGGGCCAACCCTTACTGTAACTACAAGGGGGTGGAGGTAAATTGTGGTCCACGCGGCTTGCCGATGCCGCGAAACTATCTTTATAAGAACAATGGAGACGGAACGTTTCGCGATGTATCGGAGGAGAGCGGCATCCGGAAGGCGCAGAGGACGTATTCGATGACGAGCGTCGCGGCGGATTTCAGCAATGACGGTTGCAATGCAGACCGGCGAATTCGCCACCTCCGAAGACCTTATCTGGCAACTCCACTCCTCTCCGCCTAGGCTCCGCCCACCACGGAACCCTAGACGCTTGGTTCGCACAGGTTTACGCCTCCTCATTTGCCCCCCCTCCTTCACTGAGCGATACTTAATCGTCCGCACCACACGGAATTTCGCCGCATAGAAGGGTATCGCCCAGAATGTCCACACCCGTAGCCGCCACCGAACAGGCGGCCAGCATCCAGCCTGCCACAGGAAGACTCGGCATCATGATCCCCGGCATGGGAGCCGTCGCCACCACCCTCATCGCCGGCGTCGAGGCCGTCCGCCGCGGCATGGCCAAGCCCATCGGCTCGCTCTCCCAGATGGCCACCATCCGCCTCGGCAAGCGCACCGAAGGCCGCAGCCCGCTCATCCGCGACTTCGCCCCCCTCGCCCCCCTCGACGACCTCGTCTTCACCGGCTGGGACATCTTCGGAGGCAACCTCTACGACGCCGCCAAAACCGCCCAAGTCCTCGACCGCGACCAGCTCGAAGAGATCAAGCCCTTCCTCCAGTCCATCGAGCCTCTCCCCGCCGCCTTCAACCAGCACTACGTCAAACGCCTCACCGCACAGAACTCCAAGACCGGCAAAAACAAGTGCGACCTCGCCAACCAGATCCGCAACGACATCGCCGAATTCAAGACCCGCACCGACCGCCAGGTCATGATCTGGACCGGCTCCACCGAGATCTTCCTCGAACAGACCGCCGTCCACCAGACCCTCGCCGCCTTCGAAAAAGGCCTCGTCGACGACGACCCCGGCATCGCCCCCTCTATGCTCTACGCCTGGGCCGCCCTCAAGGAAGGCATCCCCTTCATCAACGGCGCACCCAACCTCACCGTCGACATCCCCGCCCTCAACGAACTCTCCCGCAAAAGCAACGCGCCCATCTGCGGCAAGGACTTCAAGACCGGCCAGACCTTCCTCAAAACCGTCCTCGCCCCCGCCTTCAAAACCCGCATGCTCGGCGTCTCCGGCTGGTACTCCACCAACATCCTCGGCAACCGCGACGGCGAGGTCCTCGACGACCCCGACTCCTTCAAAACCAAGGAGGTCTCCAAGCTCGGCGTCCTCGAACACATCTTCCAGCCCCACCTCCACCCCGACCTCTACAAGGACCTCTACCACAAAGTCCGCATCAACTACTACCCGCCCCGCGGCGACAACAAGGAGGGCTGGGACAACATCGACATCTTCGGCTGGCTCGGCTACCCCATGCAGATCAAGGTCGACTTCCTCTGCCGCGACTCCATCCTCGCCGCCCCCCTCGCCCTCGACCTCTGCCTCTTCATGGACCTCGCCGCCCGCACCCCCTCGCTGCGCAGCCTCGGCATCCAGGAATGGCTCAGCTTCTACTTCAAAGATCCCGACTCCGCCCCCGGCGTCTACCCCGAGCACGACCTCTTCATCCAGTCCATGAAGCTCAAGAACACCCTCCGCCACATCATGGGCGAAGACCTCATCACCCACCTCGGCCTCGACTACTACGGCGAGTAAACCCCAACAGGCGTCTCCTTCCCGAAGGAATTCGCGTCTCCGGTCTCTCCACCCTCTGCCAAACTGCCCAGGGCCGTTCTCCTGCAGGTCTCCAACTCTCCCGCCGACCAGCGGGAGGACCCGAACGGCCAATTCCGGCGAAGACAGGTACACGCGTCACGAAGTGACCGCCCCACGCGCAGTGGGCCCGTCCGGCAGGACAGCAGTGGGCCCGTCCGGCAGGACACAGGATGGGTGTACACCCCAGGAAAACGGCCCCACCGCCATCCATAAAGGACCCCGGCATGGAAGCGCCCAGCGACGACCACCAAGCACGCACCCTCCGCGCCTTCACCTTCCTCTTCGAACAGCAACAGATCTGGGCAGGCCGCCTCATCCTCTCGCTAGGCCTAAACCCCGACGGAGCCGCCATCGCCCTGGCAGCCAACATCGCCGGAGCGCTCTGCCTCAGCCTCGAACCCGACCCCGCTCTCCACCAGCATGCCCTCCGCTCCGCCTCCTGCGACTTCGCCGTCAACACCCTCGACGAGGCCCTCCGCGCTCTGAAGAACGAAGCGCGCAAGCGCCTCCCCATCTCCATCGCGCTGCTGGGCTTTCCTCCCGCCCTGCTCGACGAGATCGAGCAACGCGGCATCGTGCCCCATCTCCTCCTGAACACACTCCCAATTCACCCCGCCGAGAGCACCCTGAACTGGCTGCGCTCACAGGGTACGTCCACGCCGAGCCCCGCCGAAGTTGACCGCGAGATCGACGCCAGCGCCGACCGCCAGGGCTGGAGACTTTGCACCTTCGCCGCCTCCAGCCGTCCCGCCCTGCTGGCGATCGACTCCGCCGCGGCCGCCCTCCTCGTACC
>CAXTPY010000064.1:0-11637 GCA_964246195.1 uncultured Acidobacteriaceae bacterium
CCGGCTGGCGTTCGCGCTGG
The DNA here is from genome assembly GCA_964246195.1 of uncultured Acidobacteriaceae bacterium. Taxonomy (GTDB): domain Bacteria; phylum Acidobacteriota; class Terriglobia; order Terriglobales; family Acidobacteriaceae; genus Edaphobacter. The sequence goes on from CAXTPY010000064.1 coordinate 21, forward strand.
GCGCGGCGACGGCGGCGAAGGCGGCGGGGCGGCAGCAGGCGGTGGTGGGCTGTCTCGGGCGCCACGAGGCGAAGAAGAGCGCGTGGAGGAGGGCGCTCGGCTGCGCGGCGCGGCAGGGGCTTCCCGTGATCTTCGTCGCCTTGCCGAAGGAGAAGAAGCAGGGCGGCCCGGGCGAGGGCAGGCTTTGCCAGTTGGCGCAGGAGAGCGCGGTGCCCGGCATTCCGGTCGACGGCAGCGACGCGGTGGCCATGTATCGCGTGGCGCAGGAGTCTCTGGGACGCGTGCGCGCAGGCGATGGGCCGGTGCTGCTGGAGTGCGTCGTGTACAAGCTGCGCGGAGGCGGGGAGAGTGCCGCGGAGCAGGATGGCGTAGCCAAGCTGAAGAGCTATCTGCTGGCCCACGGCGCGGCGGATGAGGCCTGGACCTCGGAGGTGGAGCGGGAGTTCAAGGCCAGGCTGCGGCAGGCGGGACGGGCGCGGCCGGCGCGGGCCCCAGGAGCGGCGCGGGGGCAGGCGGCCGGAGGTACCCGGGAGCCCTGAGCGTTTACACTGGAGGCACGTCCTCCGTCGGGCTTTTGAGGTGCAAGTGCAGAACAGAACTCTTCTTGTCGTGGCTGCTTTGCTGGGGTTGCAAGGCGTCTTAGCCTGCGCCCAAGCCGCTCCCACAGAGCCCGCTCCCACAGCAGCAGCAGCTCCCGCCGCGCAGCAACCGGACGTGCAGACCCCGGAGACGGTTCCGGCGATGCCGGGATACGCGGAGAAGAAGGCGAAGCAGGCGCAACAGCAGCAGCCGCAGCCTCCGCCGCCCGCTCCGCAGCAGCTTCCCTACACCGGCTACGCTCCGTATGGGACGCCGGACGAGGACATACAGCCCAATCATCTGGGGTCGACCTATATCCCTCTCGACAGCTGGGTGTATCCGCAGATGACGAGGCTCTACTCGATGGGATACCTGAACACCATGTTCCTGGGCATGCGGCCTTGGACGAGGCAGAGCGCGCTGCACATGCTGCTGGATTCGCAGGACGAGATCCTGGGGGGGAACAATACGGAGGCGCAGGACGCGCTGGCGTCGCTTCTGGTCTACCTGCAGGCGGAGGAGCCGAGCGGGGATATTCCGCGGGGCAGGGTCTACGGCCTGGAGTCGGCGTACAACCGCGTGATGGGCATCTCCGGCACGCCGCTGCGGGACAGCTACCATCTGGGGCAGACGATCGTGAACGACTATGGGCGGCCGTACGCGGGCGGGTTCAACAACAGTCTCGGGGTCTCGACGGTGGAGGAGTGGGGGAGGTTTTCTCTGTATGTACGGGGCGAGTACCAGCATGCTCCGGGTGCGACCGGTTACAGTTACAATTTAGCGAACCAGCTCTCCGTGCTCGATCTCGTGGGGCCCTACGCTCCGCCCAATGCGCCGCAGGACACGATTCCCGCGGGCCGGGTCTCGCCGACGGACCCGACGCAGCTGCTTGCTCTGCCGTCGCAGAATCCCTTCCGGCTGGTGGAGGCGAACGCCTCGTTCCACCTGCTGGGGCACGAGATCTCGGGAGGCAAGTCGGATGCTTGGCTTGGACCTGCGCAGGGCGGGGCGATGGCGTGGTCGAACAACGCGGAGAACATCTATTCCTTCCGGGTGAACCGTGTGGAGCCTCTGAATATACCGCTTGTCTCGCGTGTTCTGGGGCCGCTGCGGTACGACTTCTTCTATGGCAGCTTGAAGGGCCACACCGCGCCCAACGACGACTGGACGCACTCGGAGATCTTTTCGTTCCGGCCGACCAAGAACTTCGAGTTCGCGTTTCAGCGGACCATTATCTTTGGGGGCAAGGGGCATGAGCCGGTCACCCTGCATACCTTTCTCAAAGGCTTCTTCAGCATCAACGACACTACGCCCAGCTTGAAGTTCTCGCGCAACGATCCGGGAGCGCGGTTCAGTGACTTCACCTTCTCCTGGCGGCTGCCCTTCGTGAGCCACTACGCCACGCTCTATACCGACTCGATCTCGCATGACGACGTGACTCCGGTGAGCGCCCCGCGGCGCGCTTCGTATCGCGCCGGGCTGTACCTGTCGCAGGTGCCGAAGCTGACCAAGCTGGACTTCCGGGCGGAGGCGGTGACGACCGATCCCGGCGTCTCGCGCAGCAACGCGGGGCAGTTCGCCTACTTCGAGATCGTGCAGGTGCAGGGCTACACCAACAAGGGCAACATCATGGGGGACTGGATCGGGCGGGAGGCGAAGGGCGGCCAGGCGTGGCTGACCTATCATCTCTCGGGCAACGAGTGGGTGCAGTTGGAATACCTGAACAAGAAGACGCCGAAGGACTTCATCGTTCAGGGCACGACGCAAAACCAGTTCAAGGCTCAGGTGGTCAAGCGGCTGACGCGGGATGTGGAGTTGAACAGCTGGGTGCAGTACGAACGGTGGAAGGCTCCGCTGTACAAGACGGGGCTGCAGAGCGACACCACCTTCGCGTTTCAGATGACGTGGTTTCCGCAGTTGCACAGCACGGCGGAGCCCAACCGCTGAGGCTTTCTTTGCTGGGGCTAGGCGTTGACAGCGGCGGGGAGTTCCAGGCGCGAGCGGAAGTACTCGAGCGAGCGCTCCAGTCCGACTCGCAGAGGCACCTTGGGCGCCCATCCCAGAAGCTCGCGGGCGCGTGTAATATCCGGACGGCGGCGCATGGGGTCGTCTTGGGGCAGAGGTTGGAAGGCGATCTCGCAGGTGCTTCCGGTAACCGACAGCACCTCGCGCGCGCACTCGAGGATGGTCCACTCTTCGGGGTTGCCGATGTTTATGGGCAGAGGCTCGTTCGAGCGGGACAAGCGCACGATGCCATCGATCAGGTCGGAGACGAAGCAGAAGCTGCGGGTCTGGGAGCCATCGCCGTAGATGGTGAGCGGCTCGCCGCGGAGAGCCTGCATCATCAGGTTGGAGATCACGCGTCCGTCGTTGGCCTGCAGGCGAGGGCCGTAGGTGTTGAAGATGCGCACCATGCGGGTGCTCACGCCGCAGTAGCGGTGGTAGGCCATGACGGTGGCCTCGGAGAAGCGCTTGGCCTCGTCGTAGACGGAGCGCGGGCCGATGGGGTTGACGTGGCCCCAGTAGGTCTCCACCTGGGGATGCACCTCGGGATCGCCGTAGCACTCGGACGTGGAGGCGTGCAGGAGCCCGGCGCCATACTTGCGGGCGATCTCGAGGACGTTCACCGTACCCACCGAACCCACCTGCAGGGTCTCGAGGCCTAGGCGAAGATAGTCCGCGGGGCTGGCGGGCGAGGCTAGGTTGAAGACGAAGCCGACGCGGCCGGGGTCGAAGGCGCGGCAGATGTCCTGCTCGAGGAAGCTGAAGCGCGGCTCGGAGCCGAGGTGATCGAGGTTGCGCAGGCTTCCGGTGCAGAGGTTGTCCACACCGAGCACGGTGTGTCCGTCGCCGAGCAGGACGTCGCAGAGGTGCGAGCCCAGAAAGCCCGCCGCTCCAGTCACCAGGATGGTCTTGACGCTCATTCCCTGCCTCTCTCCTCTACGCTGTCTTGCGTTCCAGCCAGGCCGCCGAACGAGAGGACCTGGGTATGTCTACCGTCCAGCGCGCCTGTGGCCGCGGGGTCGCGCTCTGGCTTCCGCGGCACGCGTCAGGTGGGCAGCGCTCTCTCCCGTTCCGGGTCGCCGTCCGGGGCGGGCGCTGCATGCTCGGGAAAGGCTCCGGGCCGCCCTACGCTGAGGTAGGTGAAGCCCGACCGCGCCATGGTGGCGGGGTCGAACAGGTTGCGGCCGTCGATCACGATGGGATAGCGCATGGTCTGCCGCAGCCGAGCCAGGTCGAGGCTGCCGAACTCCGCCCAGTCGGTCAGGATCACGACCGCATCCGCCTGTTCCGCAGACTGGTAGGCATCGTCGGCGAAGTTGAGGCGTTCGGAGGCGCCCAGCAGATGCTTGGCATGGCCCATGGCCGCGGGATCGTAGGCGTAGACCACGCAGCCCTCCGCGAGCAGCATGCGGACCATCTGAATGGCGGGAGACTCGCGAATATCGTCCGTGCCGCCCTTGAAGCTGAGGCCCAGCGCGGCGACGCGTTTTCCTCGCAGGGTCCAGAGCGCGGACCGAATCTTCGCCAGGAAGCGCCTGCGCTGCTCCACGTTGATTCTTTCCACCTCGGAGAGCAGAGCGAAGTCCACGCCCAACTGCTCGGCCACCGAGCGGAAGGCGGCGACATCCTTGGGGAAGCAGGAGCCTCCGTAGCCTATGCCGGGACGCAGGAAGCGCGGCCCGATGCGGCTGTCTAGACCCATGCCCTTGGCCACCTGCTCCACATTGGCGTGGGTCGCCTCGCAGAGGTTCGAGACGGCGTTGATGAAGGAGATCTTGACCGCGAGGAAGGCGTTGGAGGCGTGTTTGATGATCTCGGCGCTGCGGGTCGAGGTCAAGAGAAGAGGAGGAGGCGTCTTCGCGTCGCAGCGGCCGGTCAGGGCCTGCGGACGATCGTAGTAGGTCCCGCCGGTCAGGGGCGCGTACACCTTCTCGAGCACGGCCGCGGCGCGGCCCTCATCGGCGCCCACCACGATGCGGTCCGGATGGAGGAAGTCCAGGATGGCCGTGGCCTCGCGCAGGAACTCCGGGTTCGACACCACATCGAAGAGGTGCCGGGGCACGCCGTTGCGAACCATGGCGCGCCCAATCCATTCGCTGGTGTGGACGGGCACGGTGCTCTTCTCGACGATGACCTTGTAGCTGTCGATGGCGCGGGCGATCTCGCAGGCGACCGCCTCGACATAGGAGAGATCGGCGTCTCCGCTCTCGCTTTGCGGCGTGCCCACGGCGATGAAGATGACGTCGGCGAAGCGGGTCGACTGGCCGAGGTCGGTGCTGAACCGCAGGCGATGGTTGCGGTGCCTTGCCAGCAGCTCCGGCAGGTGCTCCTCATGGATCAGCGCCTCGCCGGCCTGGAGGCTGGCGACCTTGCGCTCATCGTTGTCCACGCACACCACGTCGTGCCCAATCTCGGCGAAACAGACGGCCGCGACCAGACCGACATAGCCGGACCCCACGACAGCAATTCGGACCTGTTCATTCATAAAAGCTACAACGATCCTGACACGATAGTTGCATCCCCGCAACCTCGAAGTACTGCCCTCCCTCGTCTCTCCGTCTATCCGGGAACCCCGGGAACGGATAAACTACTCGGGATGGGTCCCGAAGCAACGCAGACACCCCCGAGCGCAGGCCTTACCGGAGGCGTCCCGACAGGGTTCAGTACAAGCGTAACCGACACGACGATGTCCGAGGCGCTGATCACGCTGCGGAAGCGGCGCTGGGTGCTTGTGCTCGCCGCCATCTTCGGCTTGGCGTACGGGATCTACAAGGCCGTCTCCCAGCCCAAGTTCTACGAGTCCTACGCGCGCATCCAGGTGCGCAGCGGTTCGGCGAACGAGTACCGCGTCAGCCCCGGCGGAGGGTACACCGACGACCCCACCACCAAGCTGCTCACCGAGGTAAACATCCTGCAGAGCGACTCGCTGATGCTGACGGTCGCGCGCGAGATGGATCTGGCCAATAACGCCACCTTCCTCGAGATGAAGTCCGGCACCCCGCCGCACTCCGACCTGAACGACCCCGCCATTCGCCAGTCCACCGTGCATCGCCTGCAGAGCAACCTGCACATCCAGCTGGTGCCGAAGACCGACATCATCCGCATCAGCTACGACAGCCTCAGCCCCAAGCTCGCGACCGATATCGTGAACAAGGTGGTGGACGACTACATCCACCGCAGCTACCAGACGCGCTTCGACTCCACGCAGCGCGTCTCCTCCTGGCTCTCCGGCACGCTCGACGACCTGAAGCAGCAGGTGGAGGACTCGCAGGAGCAACTGATGGACCTGCAGCGAAAGCTGGGCGTGCTCGGCTTCGATCCCGCGCACAACCAGATCAGCAACTCGCTGGACGATCTGGCGAGGGCCGCCGGAGCGGCCAAGATCAGCCGCATCATCGCGGAGTCCCGCTACCGCGTGCTGGCCGGCATGGACCCGAATACCATCGAGGGTTCGATCGAGCTGGTTCCCGGCACCGCGCCCGGGGAGCTCAGCGCGCTGCGGGCGCAGCTCGCCACCTTGAAGTCCAGCTACGCCGAGATGACCTCCTCGCTGGGCCCGAACCACCCGCAGGTCAAGGCCCTCAAGGCGCAGACGGAGGAGGTGGTGCGCGAGATCGATCGCGAGCAGAACCGGCTGCTGCTGCAGGCTAAGGAGAACTACATCGCCGACCGCGCCGCCGAGGACCAAACCAACGCCGCGCTCGAGACGGAGAAGAACAACGCCAACAAGCTGAAGGACGACCTGGTGGAATACACGCTGCGCCAGCGCGAGTTCGACGCCAACCGCTCGCTCTACGAGGGCCTTCGCGAACGCCTGCGCACCGCCGGCGTGCAGGCCGGCCTCGAGTCGCTCGAGATCGACATCATCGATCCCGCCCTTCCTCCCGCCTACCCCAGGCTGCAGCCCCAGTCCACCATCATCATCACCACGCTGATCTTCAGCCTGCTGGGCGGAGTGGTGGTGTCGTTCGTGCTCGAGAGCCTGGATACCGGCCTGCGCACCATCACCGAGATCGAGAACATCACGGAGCTGCCTTCGTTGGCGGTCATTCCGCGCGCCCGCAAATCCGCCGCCGAGGACGCCGCCAACCTGACCACGGCGCAGCGCAACGTCACCGTGCTCACCCAGGGCAAGGGCATGTTCGCCGAGGCCTTCCGCGCGCTGCGCACCTCGCTTCTGCTGTCCTCGACCGGCAAGCAGCCGAAGTTCATCCTGCTCACCAGCGCCACGCCGTCCGAAGGCAAGACGACCACCGCCAGCAACCTCGCCGTGGTGCTCGCGCAAGGCTCCAGCCGCGTGCTGCTGATGGACGCCGACCTGCGCCGGCCCAATATCCACCACCGCTTCGGACTGAACGGCAAGGTCGGCCTGACCACCCTGCTCACCGGAGCCACGCAGCTCGAAGACACCGTCCAGCAGGTTCCCGACGCGCCCAATCTCGACATCCTGCCCAGCGGCCCGGTGCCCCCCTTCCCCACCGAGATGCTGAGCTCGCCGGCCATGACGGAGCTGCTCGCGCGCTGCGGCGCCCTCTACGACTTCGTGCTGATCGACTCTCCTCCCGTCCTCTCCGTCACCGATGGCGTAGTGCTGGCGCGGCAGGCCGATGCCGTCGTCCTGGTCGTCCGCCATGGCAAGTCCAGCAAGCATGTGGTGCGCCGCGCGCGCGATCTGCTGCTCCGCTCCGGCGCGCGCATCACCGGCATCGTGCTGAATGCGGTCGACATGAACTCGCCTGAGTACTATGGCTACTACGGCTACTCCGGATACTCCTACTCCAGCATCGATGGCGAGAGCTGGGAGGGGACCGGCGTGGGCGACAAGAAGAGGACGTCCGTCAAGGAGAAGGCATGATGGAAGCCCGGACAAGCTTCGCGCATCGGCCTGCCTTCACGGCCTTCTGGCGGGGCAGGAGATCGTCGGCCTCCCCTCTGTGGACCAGACTTTTTCCGCTCCTGCTACTGTTGGCGGCCCTGCCGGGAAGCGCGCAGTTCAGCGGTCCTCCCGTGGGAATGAACACGGACGTGAACCGCAAGCTGCCCCTGACCACCGATCCCGCCATCCTCTATCCCGGACCGCGCGACGTGCGGCTGGAGCGCGGCGACCTGCTGGCCGTTCGCATCTTCGGCGCCAATCCGTCCACGGACTACTCGCCTTCGGTGCGCATCTCGCTCGACGGCACCATCCGCCTTCCGCTGATCGGCCTGGTGCAGCTCAGCGGACTCACCCTCCACGAGGCCGAAAGCCTGATCGCGGCCAGGCTGGTCGCCGACGGCATGTACGTCGATCCGCAGGTGAGCCTCCAACTGACCGAGTCGCCCGAAGACGTCGTCACGTTGACCGGGGAGATGCACGGTGTCTTTCCCACCATCGGCAGCAAGCGTCTGCTCGATGTCCTCTCCGCCGGCGGAGGGCTGCCGATTACGGCGAGCCACGTTATCACCATCGACCGTCCCGGGCTCGATGAGCCCATCATCCTCGACCTCGGCACCGACCCCGCCCACTCCGCGCGCGCCGACGTGCCCGTCTTCCCGCACGACACCATCGTCGTCTCGCGCGTGGGCGTGGTCTACATGCTCGGAGCCTTTCGCACGCCGGGCTCCATTCCCCTGCAGAAGAACTCTCCCCTCACGCTGCTGCAGGCGGTGGCGCTCAGCGGAGGCACCATCCACGAGGGCAAGAACAACGATCTGCGCATCATTCGCACCGAAGGCAACTCACGCTCCGTAGTCCGGGTCGATATCAAGAAGGTGCAGTACGGCCACAGCGCCGATCCCATCCTGCAGGCCGACGATGTCGTCTACCTGCCGCCCGATCCCTTCAAGGTGATTACCACGGCCGCGGGCATAGGGACGCTACTAGGAATCGTCAGCCTGTTGATCTTCGCCGCTCAAAGCGGACTATAAGGAGGGGACGGGCTGCCGGGTAGACGATCCTCCGCGGCAGCCTCCCGCACACCGACTCCATGCGCATCCTGCACATCATCGGAACGCTGAACCCCGAGGCGGGAGGCCCGACCGAGTCCGTCCGCGTGCTGCTAAGCTATGGCCCCATCGGCTATACCGGCGAGGTGGTCACGCTCGATCCTCCGGACGCGCCCTACCTGTCGGAGATCGGCTTTCCGGTCCACGCGCTGGGGCCTACCTCCACCACGTACGGGTTCAACGCGAAGCTTCTGCCTTGGCTGCTCGCCAATCGCGACCGCTTCGACGGCGTGGTGGTGAACGGGCTGTGGCAGTACTGCGGCTATGCAGCCTGGCGCGCCCTGGCCGGCAATACCCCCTATGTCGTCTTCACCCACGGCATGCTCGACCCCTACTTCCGCTACACCTTTCCCTTCAAGCACATCAAGAAGTGGTTCTACTGGGTCCCGTTCGAGTACCGCGTGCTGCGCGACGCCTATCGCGTCCTGTTCACCTCCAGGGCCGAGAAGAGGCTGGCGGAGAAGAGTTTTTTCCTCTTCCGCTGGAACGCCTACGTGGTGCCCTACGGCGCGAGCGGACCCAAGGGCAACGCCGCGGCCCAGCGCGAGGCGTTCTTCACCCGCTGCCCCGAGGCGCGGGGCAAGCGCTTCCTGCTCTTTCTCGGCCGCATCCACCGCAAGAAGGGATGCGACATGCTGATCGAGGCCTTTGCCAAGGCCGCTTCCTCGGACCCGGATCTCTTCCTGGTCATGGCCGGCCCGGATCAGCAGCAGTGGAGCACCAAGCTGAAGCAGATGGCCTCGGCCGCCCGCATCTCCGACCGCGTCTTCTGGCCCGGCATGCTGCTGGGGGACGCCAAATGGGGCTCCCTGTTCGCCTGCGAGGCCTTCATCCTGCCCTCGCACCAGGAGAACTTCGGCATCGCCGTCGCCGAGGCCCTGGGCTGCGGCAAGGCCGTCCTGCTCGCCGACAAGGTCAATATCGCCGAGGAGATCGCCGCCGAAGACGCCGGCCTGATGGAGCCCGACACCCCCGAGGGCACGCTCCGGCTGCTGCGGCGCTGGATCGCCATGTCTCCCGCGGAGCGCGAGGCCATGTGCCACCGCGCGTACCGCTGTTTTCACGAGCACTACGACATGCAGGAGAACGCCAAGGCCATCATCCGCCTCTTCGAAGGCGCAGGCGATACCGCCCTCGCCGAATCGCAGTTCAGCAAAGTCTAGCCCGCGCGTCCGTTTCGCGGGGGTCTCGCGCAGATCGCGCTCAACGGTTCGCCCATGCGTCCAAAGCCCTTCTACAACTCGGCCCAGCAGGTCTCCGCGGCGGCCTCCGACCCCTACCTGCGCCCCGCCTTCACGCCCGGCAACCGCCTTCGCCGGCTCGCCTGGAACGCCTGCCATGCCGTGCTCTACCGCCCCTCGCCGCGTCCCTTCCATGCCTGGCGCTCCGCCCTGCTGCGTCTCTTCGGAGCGACCCTGGGCAGCAACTGCCACTTCTACCCGCGCTCCCGCGTCTGGGCTCCCTGGAACCTCGTCTGCGCCGACCAGGTCACCGCCGCGGATGGCGCCGAGATCTACAATCCCGCGCCCGTGCGCCTCGGCTCCCACGCCATCCTCTCGCAGGATGCCTACCTCTGCGGCGCGACGCACGACTTCAACGACGCCGCCTTCCCCCTGCTCGCCTACGCGATGCAGGTCGGAAGCTACGCCTGGGTCTGCGCCCGGGCCTCGGTCGCGCCGGGGGTGAACCTGGGAGAGGGCGCCGTGCTCGGCCTGGGCTCGGTCGCCACCCGCGACCTCGAACCCTGGACCGTCTACGCTGGCGTCCCCGCGGTCAAGGTCGGAGACCGGAGACCGGGCGGCGCGTAGACGTAGTTCGTTCCAGCTCGGCTGAAGCCGCTACCGGCGCAGCTTGGCCAATAGGTCGGTGGGATGCACGGGCTTCGCCAGGATCTCAAACTCATGCCCCTGGGTTCGCGCCTTTTCGAGCAGATCTGCCGTCGCGGCCTGCCCGGAGAAGAGCAGCACCTTGCACTTGGGCAGACGCTCGCGCGTGATGATCGCCGCCTCGATCCCCGTCATGCCCGTCATGATCACGTCGCTGATCAGCATGTCGGGCTGAAATCCGTCGAGTGCCTCCACCGCCTTTTCGCCGCTGAAGACAGCCCGAGCCTCAAAGCCCGCCTGGTTCAGAATGATTGCCAGCGTGTTGGCGATTACCTGTTCATCATCGGCCACAAGAACACGCGGCTTCACTGTGGTGGATGTCTGTTCTGCCATGCTCTCATGTCCCCGGAAGATCGTCTAAGTAGTTTATGACACAGAGAGGAAGCCGCCTTCGTTCGGCTGCAGTCTTCTCCGTTTTCTAATGATACGCTGGCGGCAGGGCGGTTACGCTGCATGGACGGAACCCTCTGCCACGGCCGCTTCCTACATTCAGAAGACTATATATGCCGAACGCGATCATACGCGCCGAACGCGTCGAAAAATATTACGCGCAGCCCAGCGAGAACCGCATCCAGGTCATCTCGCCCACCGACCTCTCCATCGTCGCCGGAGAGATCGTCGCCCTGCTCGGCCCCTCCGGCTCCGGTAAATCCACCCTCCTGCGCATGCTCACCGGCCTCTCCGAACCCTCCGCCGGCCAGGTCTTCTGGCACGACCGCCCCATCGCCAGTGCCGACGTCAACGTCTCCATCGTCTTTCAATCCTTCGCCCTCTTCCCCTGGCTCACCGTGCTTGAGAACGTCGAAGCCCCGCTCAAGGCCCGCGGCATGGACGCCCCCGAACGCCGCCGCCACTCGCTCAAGATCCTCGACACCGTAGGCCTCGACGGCTTCCAGGCCGCCTACCCCAAGGAGCTCTCCGGAGGCATGCGCCAGCGTGTAGGCTTCGCCCGCGCGCTCGTCGTCCAGCCCGAGGTCCTCTTCATGGACGAGCCCTTCTCCGCCCTGGACGTCCTCACCGCCGAAAACCTCCGCTCCGAGCTCCTCGAACTCTGGCAGAAGAAGACCATCCCCACCCAGGCCATCTTCCTCGTCACCCACAACATCGAAGAGGCGGTCCTGCTCTCCGACCGCATCGTCGTCCTGGGCCGCAACCCCGGCCAC
>CAXTPY010000065.1:0-11123 GCA_964246195.1 uncultured Acidobacteriaceae bacterium
GCCCCACGGACACAGCCTCCCGGTGATCTCTACACCGCCTCCTGGGGAGCCGGGCTGAGCTCGAACTCCACCTTCTCCAGCCCCAGCCTGGGGTGGACGGCCGTCAGCGTCACCTTGCCCGGCTGCTGCTGCGCCCGCAGCCAGATGGCGCCCGTGCCTCCCACAAGAGCGAATGGATTCTCCCCAATCAGGGTAGCGGGACCCTCCACGGTGAAGACGATAGGCGCGTCGGCGTACGTTCGGATCGCGCCATACTCGTCCGTCACGCGAAGCACGATGCGTGTCGTATCCGCGCCGTCGGCCACCAGCGTCGTATCGTCCGGGAACAAGGTGAACTCGTGATCGGCGCCGTCGCCCGACAGCGACTTCGAGATGACCTGCTGCCCCTTCAAAAAACCGTCGATGCGTAGATCCCACCAGGGAAAACTGAGATTCTTCGGGTCCAGCTTGCCCACCTTCAGGACAAACGGCGGGTATGCGAGATGCCCGAATTGCTCGCGGTCAGGATCCACTTCGGCGATGAGCTTCCACGTATCTAACCCCTGCGGCGAGATGCTGAAGTTGCTCGGGCGCAAATAGAACTTGAGGTGGTCGCAGTTCGAACACACGACCGCCTCGGAGAAACCTACAGGCTCGTCCCCACGCGCCCAGTGGAAGGCAGGTTCAAGGACGATCTCTTCGGCGGGATCGCACTGCGACTTGTAGAAGCCCGCCGCGGGCTTGGGCTCGCGGAAGATGTCCGTCACCCCGTGATAGCACAGCCGGTCGCCCGCGCCGAAATTGGCGTGGGTGTTGTAGTCGAACGCGCACCACCCTATCCCACCGGCGTACCGCGGGTCGCTCGCGATCTGGTTGTGAATGCGCGCGTGCCGCAGCGTAAGTTCACGCTGCAGCTCGTCGTTGTCCGTCGTCTTCACCGGGTAGGTGTGGCCGACGAACTCCGTGTTCAGGTATCGCGGGTGGTTGGCCTCGCGCAGCGGAAACCCAAAGTCGTTGATGGTGAAGACGTCTTCAAGCAGCTCCGAATCGGCGAAGTTGCGTATCCCCCCCGTCTGCCGCGTAGGATCGAGCGCATGCGCCAGTGCGTTGGTCCGGACATAAAAATCGTGGTCGTCCTTCGACTCGTTGATGCGAACCCCCCACAGCAGAATCGACGGGTGGTTCCAGTCCCGCCGGATCATCCGCCCTACGTTGTCGATCGCCAGCAGCTTCCATGGCTCCGGGCCAATGTGCTGCCAGCCAGGAATCTCCTCGAGCACCAGCAGCCCGATCTCGTCGCAGCGGTCCAGAAAATGCCGCGACTGCGGATAATGCGACGTGCGCACCAGATTGCAATGCAGGTTCTTGCGTAAAATGTCCGCATCCCTCCGCTGCACGCGCGCCGGCATCGCCTGCCCCACAAACGGAAACGTCTGGTGCCGGTCCAGGCCGCGCAGCTTCACGATCTTGCCGTTGAGCGAGAAGCCGTGGTCGGTAAAGATCGCCTCGCGGAACCCGATGCGCCGCGCGTCCTCGTCGAGCGGCTGGCCGTTGCGCAGCAGCGTCACATGAACGCTGTACAGCTTCGGGCTCTGCAGATCCCACAGCGCAATGCCGCTGAGATTCGCGAGCGAGACCGTGTGCTTCGCTGGGTCGGCCTGTGTCTGCGTGCTGGCGTGGACGGGCGCTGGCGTGACCGGGTCTTTCCCCGCCCCGGGGTCGCCTGCCGGCGACAGAACGACTGCTTGCGTGCCCCGGGCCACCACCTGGTCGCCATCGCGGAGCTCCACCGCCAGCGCCAGCTTGCCCTTCTGCGTGGATCCGCCGGAGAGAAAGCAATCCACCTCGAGCGCCGGCGCCGTCAAGACCTTCTGCGGACGCGCAAAAATGTTGTCGAGGTAAAGCTCCGGAACGATGCGCAGCGAGACCTCGCGGTAGATCCCCCCGAAGGTCATGTAATCGATCTCGTAGCCGAAGGGCGGAATGTCCGCGCGCTCCGTCGAGTCGAGCTGCACCGTCAGAACGTTGTCGCCCGACGGATTCAGGTGCGGCGTCACTTCGAACGAAAATGGCGTGAAGCCCCCTTTGTACTCACCCAGCGCGGTCCCGTTGATCCAAACCGTCGAGGCCGTCATCGCTCCTTCGAAGTCGACGAAGACACGGCGTCCACTGGCTGCGGCCGGAGTCTTGAACCGCCGCCTGTACGTCGAGACGAACTCGTATTCACGGTCCTCGAAGTTGTGCCAAGGCAGCGCCACGTTGCTGTGCGGGATCACCACGGTCGCGAAGCTGGAATCGTCGAACGCCACCGCCTCCGCGCCGGCCACCTTGGCAGGGTGGAACCGCCAACCCCGGTTCAACGGCAGAATAGTGCGGCCCGTGGGCTCGGCCGTCGCGGCGAAGCTGACCGCGCGGGGCAGCGCCGCGGAGGCGGCCAGCGTGCCCGTAGTCTTCAGAAATTCGCGTCGTTTCATCTTGGCCTTTCTCCTGCTGCATGGCTGTGCACGGTTGTCTGCACAGGCTACTTTTCTTCAACGATGGCAAGATCCCAAGGGGCGAGTTGCACGGATTGAGAGGCTGCGATGATCTTACCCGTGAGCAGGTCCGTGCCCGCGCTCCCGCTGTAGATGAAGGTCGCCGGAGCGCTCGAGTAGTTGAGGAAGTAGTGCAGCGGCTTACCCTGCCCGTTCACGCCGCTCTTCTCCCGAACGCTCGGAGGCAGGCCGCTGGCACTGGCGCTCAGGCCCGCATCGTTCAGGGTGTCCAGCACCACCTTCTTCTGCAGTTCGTTCGAGAGGAACGTGCCCTCGTAGGTCAGCGAGCCCGCGCCGAACTGGTTGCGTGTCACCGCCGCCCACCGGCCGAAGAAAGGATGATCGTAAAACGCCAGCGGCTTGGCGTGCTGAAGCTGCAGGAACTCCGCCCAGTACATCGCTTGATCCCCCGCGCCCGCATGGAAAGGATCCCCCTTCAGCGTCAGCGGCTTCTCTAGATTCGAGAACTCCTGGTACGTGAAGCCCGCCGCCGCGCTTAGCGGACCCGGAGCGCGTACCGCTCGCACCGCGGAATTCTCGTTCGCGAAGCCGCTCTTGAAGCACATCAGAACGTGCCCTCCGCCTTTCACGTAGTCGGAGATCTTCTGCAGCAGAGCGTCGTCGGCGATGTAGAGCGGAGGAACGACCAGCAGCTTGTAGCGCCCGAACTCCGTGTCTTCGGGGAAGACGAAGTCGGTGCCCACATTGGCGTCGTAGAACGCGCTGTGAAGCTGGTCGACCAGGCTCTTGTAGTCGGCTACCGGTTTGCCGAACTGCCACTTCGCCGCCGGCGCCAGCGCGAACGGCATGAAGTCGAGCGCATTCGCCGAATCCACGCTGTAGAGGATCGCAACATCGTTGCGAATCTTCAAATTCACCAGATGCGGACCGATCTTCGCCAGCTCGTGCGCCGTCCGGGAGACCTCGGCGTAGGCCCGGTTCGGCTCCAGATCGTGCGACAGTACACCCTTCCAATACGTCTCCTGCCCCGAGGGAATCGACGCCCAGTGCCAGTACTCCACCATGTTCGCTCCGCTCGACAGATGCGTATAAACATCCAGCCGAAGCTGCCCGTCGTAGGGCGGATACTGGTACGCCGAAGACCAGTCCGTCGTCTGCGCATTGGTCTCCGTCACCAGATAATTCGCGTGCTTCAGCGAGCGCGAAAAGTCCCCCTGCTCCGCCTGCGCCTGCCCGTCCATGTGGTCCTGCGTCCCGTGATAAATGTTGTCGGCCACGATGTCCAGCGCCTTCGCCACCTCGTACTCGTTCACATCCCGCTTCATCATCCCGCCGAAGTCCGTCGTGACGAACTGACCCGGCCCGCCGTACTCCCGCACCAAAGCCGCCTGCCAGTCCAGAAAGTCCGTCACCCGCATCTGCTCCCAGCGCGCCCACTCCAATTTGTAACCCGTACTGATCGTGCTGTCGCGCTGCGGCATGTTCTCCCAGCCGTTCACGTCCTGCCCCCAGTAGTTCAACCCCCATGCCTTGTTCAGCTCCTCCGTCGTACCGAACTTCCGCTTCAGGTGCTGGACGAACCCCGCGAAAACATCCGCGTTCGACGCCCCGTAGGAGGACGTCTCGTTATCGATCTGCCAGCCGATCACGTTGGCATTGCCGCGGTAGTGCGTGACCAGATTGCGAATCAGCCGCTGTGCGTAAAATCGATAGGTCGGGTTGCTGGTGTCCATATTCTGCCGCATCCCGTAAAACGCCGGAGCTCCCCCCAGCGGACGCGCGAGCACCTCCGGATGATCGTGCGCCATCCACGTCGGGATGGAGTACGTCGGCGTCCCCATCACCACCTTGATCCCCGCCTTGGTCATCGCATCCACCACCCGATCCATCCAGGCGTAGTCGAAGTGGCCGTCCTCCGGCTCCCACAGGCTCCATGTCGATTCACCCATGCGCACCACCGTGATGTCTGCCGCCTTCATCAGCGCGACGTCTTTCTCCAGCCGCTCGTAGGGCATGTACTCGTTGTAATACGCGGCCCCGTAGAGCACCGTATCGGAGACCGGAGCGCCCGCAGCGGGCGGCGCGTGTACACCCTGCGCCAAGCCCGTTGCAACGAACATGCCCAGGCTCGCGAACACAGCGAAAACGTGCAGAGCGAATATAAGCGGCGATCGTTTCACCTTAGCTTCAAGACCTCTCTCCTGGAGTTCTGTGTCCCCGCGCCCCTCATCGGCCCGGCTCAAGCAGCGGAATCTCGTGCAGCCGGATGCGGACTAGCTGCGGGCTGCTCCCGCGAAAGTTCAAGCCGCGGTCGGTCTGGTCCCCGTTCCAGATCCGCGTCGTCTGCCACGTGCCGTTTACGTACTCCCCCTCTTCCGCGCGCAGGATCTCTGCCTGCTGCATCGGGGCCCTCCCCTCCGCCGCGACGAAGCTCACACTCGCCGCGAATCCCGTGACCACGAACTCCATCGCGCCGGTCTGCGCGATCATGGCGCGGCCCTGCGCCTCCGGCGTTCCCGGCGGTAGCTCCCCATCGTGCTGCGGAAACCCGAAGGAGACCACAGCGTCGAGCCCCCCAAAATGTAACCTCTTCCGTGCCATGCCCTTCTCCTCCACCGCCGTCTGAAGCTTGCCTTCGAGATTCCACTCGGCCACCTGCTCCTCGATCGGGCCGAAGAGCGCATTGTTCTGCGAGAGCCAGTCCGGCATCTTCCCGTCGAGCCGGCTCCAGTCCGTGTAGTCCACGCCAAAAGGCGAGAAGCCGATCGCGCCGTGGCCCAGCGCGTAGAAGAAATACGGCCCCAGGTTGTTCTTGTCCAGCCCCGTCTCCGGGATGAACAGCGCGTTGTCCGGACGCGCATACGCAGCGACCACGGTGTGGAAGAAAGCGACATCGCTCGAATAAAAGTCGGGCGCAAGAAGGTCGATGGCCGGTGCCCCCGCCTTCCACACCGCGATATTCTGCTGCTGCGCTCCTCCGCTCGGATACTCCTGGCCCGGACTTCCGTGGTCGCGGTTCTCGAGCGCATGCACCGGGTAGGTGATCCACGCGTTGCAGTACATAGGAATCGGATACTCGGCCTTGCCTGCCTTCGCCACCTCGTTGATGTAGCTCGATGTGGACCAAGCCGCGAACCGTTCGTCGGCATCCGCCCCAAACACCTGCTCCCAGGTCCCCGGCTTGCCGTGCAGCGCGGAGACGAGCGACGCGGGTACGCTCGACGCGAAGAGCTCTTGCGCTGCGGCCGAGTAGTCGCGCACCGAGCCTATGCCTCCAGATTCATTCTCCACCTGCATCATGATCACGGTATGCTGCGTCCCGTCCGTCTCGTGGATGTGGCGCATCAGCGCCGCGAAGGCGTGCTTGTCCGCGTCCAGATTGGAGGGCGCGTTAGGGCTCATCACGTCGAGCAGTTTGCCGTACGCGCTCACCTGGCGCGGGTACCTCGTCGGGTCGGTCTTCATCCACTCCGGCACGTAGTGGTTCTGCCCGTTCTTCCAAGTGCCGAACCAGAGTAGGACAAGATGCAGGTGGTGCGCGCGCGCCCCCTGGACCAGGAGATCGACCGTCGAAAAGTCGAACTTGCCCGGAGCCGGCTCCATCGTCTCCCAATAAACGGGCGCCTCCACCGTGTTGACATGCATCGCTTCGAGCGCAGGCCATGCGGTCGCGAGCGCCGACGGCCAGGAGCTCGAGTTGTTGATCTGCGCGCCCAGCAGGAGAAAGGGCTTGCCATCCACCAGCAAAGCGTAGCGCCCATCCTTCTGCTCGATGCGGGGAAGCTCCTGAGCCGGCAACGTGAGCGCGGCAGCGAGCGCGCCGATCGCGGCAAGAGCCGATGTGGCGAAAAAGCGTTTGGCGGAGAACACTCTCACAGAAACTCCCAAGGCGGCGGTCTGGAGCTACAGCGTTGGCGTCGAGTCCCGCGAGGGACTCACAGCCGTATTCACTAAACGACAAAAGCGCCGGGATGTAAAGCGTTACATCGCCTCCACCCACCCCCATGCCTTCAGCCGAGGGACCAAAGCGAAGCGCCAACAACCCGCGCATGCTCTTGCGCCAGACCCGTCCAGACCCGTCCAGACCCCTCCAAACCGCCCCCACCTCGAACGCATTGACATAGCTCGAGCAGGAGGATAGCGTTCAAAGGCGTCCCGCGCGAGCCAATCTCCCGCAGCCAATGTAAGCAGTTACATCCCACCTCGAGAAGCGCCTCTGGAGCCTGCCCAATGAACCATATCCGCCTCCTCGCCGCGCGGGCCTCCTACGTCCTGCTCGCCCTCGCCGCCTTACTCTCCAGCGTCTCTGCCCAGACCGCGGCCGGCTCCCAATCACCCCCACCTCCGCCTCTCGTCCTGGGCACCGCATGGTATCCCGAGCAGTGGCCCGAGTCGCGCTGGGACGCCGATCTCGACCTCATGCAGAAGGCCCACATCCACATGGTGCGCGTCGGCGAATTTGCCTGGAGCCGCATGGAGCCCCAAGAGGGACTCTACGACCTCGACTGGCTCGACCGCGCCATCGCCGCCGCCGGCCGGCGCGGCATCTATACCGTCATCGGTACGCCGAGCGCCGCCCCGCCCGCCTGGCTCACCCAGAAATATCCCGAGACCCTGCGCACAACCCCCGACGGCCGCAAGGCCGAGCACGGCAACCGTCAGCAGTTCGATTGGTCCGATCCCAAGTACCGCGAGCTCTCCCGCGCCATCGCCCAGCAGCTCGCCCATCGCTTCGGCCACAACCCCTACGTGATCGGCTGGCAGATCGACAACGAATACGCGCAGGAGTCCTACGGACCCTCCACCCGAGCGCAATTCCAGGCCTGGCTCAAGGCCCGCTACGGCACCCTCGACCAGCTCAACGCACGTTGGACCACCTCTTACTGGAGCCAGACCTACACCGACTGGAACCAGATTCCCATCGAGACCAAGCCCGGCAACCCCGGCCTCCTGCTCAGCTGGAAGCGCTTCGTCAGCGACACCTGGCGCAGCTACCAAAAAAACCAGCTCGACGTCATCCGCGCGAACTCCGATCCGCGCCAGTTCATCACCACCAACATGATGGGTTGGTTCGACGGCTACGACCACTACACCGTCAGCCAAGACCTGACGCTCGCTTCATGGGACGACTACGTAGGCGAGGGCCAGCTCGACCCCTACCGCAACGGCGCCGCCCACGACCTCACCCGCGGATTTCTGCGCAAGAACTTCTGGGTCATGGAGACCCAGCCTGGTTCGGTAAACTGGGCCAAGATCAATAACGGGCTCGACAAGGGAGAGGTCCGCGCCATGGCCTGGCACGACGTAGGGCACGGCGCGGACGCCGTCAGCTACTGGCAGTGGCGCAGCGCCCTCAACGGCCAGGAGGAGTACCACGGTACGCTCGTCGGCGCCGATGGCACCCCCGAGCCCCTCTACTCCGAGGTGGCGCAGGTGGGCGCGGAGTTCGAGAAGGCCGCCCCCGCTCTGGCCGGAACCTCGGTGCAGTCCGACGTTGCCATCCTGCACAGCTACGACAGCCGCTGGGCCATCGACTGGCAGCGTCACAACGCCGACTACGATCCCATCGACCAGCTAGTCAGCTTCTACAAGCCCCTTCGCAACCTCGCGCAGTCGGTCGATATCGTCAACCCCAACGCGCCCCTCTCGCGCTACAAGCTGGTGGTGGCGCCCGCCCTCAACGTCCTCTCCGATGCCGAAGCCAAGAACCTGATCGACTACGTCCAGGGTGGCGGAAATCTCGTCCTCGGCCAGCGCAGCGCCATGAAGAACGCCGACAACGGACTCCAGCCCCAGCGCCAGCCCGGCCCCCTCGCGCCTCTGCTCGGAGGCCGCGTCGAACAGTTCTACGCCCTCGTCCATCCCGTACCCGTAAGCGGCGACTGGGGGAGTGGCACAAGCAAGGAATGGGCCGAACTGCTGACCGCGAACGACCCCAACACCAGGGTCCTCATGCGCTACGGCAAGAGCAATGGCTGGCTCGACGGCCAGCCCGCCGCAATCACCCGCAAAGTAGGCCGCGGCAGCATCACCTACATCGGAGCCTGGCTGGACGATGCCAGCATGCGGCGCGCGGCCTCGTGGATGACCGGCATCGGCAACGTGCGGCCGAAGCTCGGACCCGTGCCCGAAGGAGTCGACGTCTACCCCCGCGAAGGCGAGCACGGCACCGTCTACATCCTCGTCAACTTCGCCAAGACGCAGCAGGCCGTCAAGCTGCCCGCCTCCATGCAGGACCTGCTGCACGGAGGCTCCGTCGCCGCGGTCGACCTTCCCGTCTACGGCGTGGCCGTGCTCTCGCTGCCCAAGTAGCGGCGCTCACCCCAGCAGCTTCAGCACCCCGCGCATGTCCATCGAAGTGTCGGAACTGGTGCCTGCCGGAATCCCCGGCCCGATCGCGACCGCCTCGCCGTGCCCCTCGAACCACGCCACGAACCGAGCCTCCTCCGCCCCCGCCAATCGCCGTAGGTTGATCCACGTGTAGTACGCGCCCATATCCGCGTCCACCAGCGACCCCTCTGCATCGGGCGCACCCTCCGCTCCGCCCATCAGCATCGCGTTCATCGGCTGTTGCTGCTGGCGCGGCGCATACCGCAGCAGCATGGTCTCCGGCTCCGCCCGCCGCAGCGCCTCGCGCGCCGCCCACTGCACGAACGTCGTGCTGAAGATCTGCGTCCCCGAGCCCTCCGTCAGCAGGCTCATCTGAAAGTGGTTCAGCGTCGCCCTGTCCCTCCGCCCCCCCGTCGTCGGCTCCGGCCCCGGCGAAGAACCCAGGCCGATATCCTCCGGCTGCATCTGCGCCACCAGCGTACGCAATCCCTCCGGCCCCATGCTGCCGGACCGTATCGCCTGCTGGGTCCGCCTCAGCCACGCCTGCCGCGCCGCCGCCAAAGCCGAGTAGGACACCAGCTTCAGACGCCCCGCGTTCAAGGCGGCCCCTCCATCGATGTACCAGTGCAGGAAGCTCCCCTCCGCAGAGCCCGCAGAGCCCGCAGAGCCCGCAGAGTCGGCAGAGCCCGCGGAGCCCGCAGCGTCGGCGGAGCCCGCAGCGTCGGCAGAGCCCGCAGCGTCGGGAGAGCCCGCAGCGTCGGGAGAGCCCGCAGCGGCCCGCGCCCGCGCCTCGGCGAGCAGGATATCGAACCCGCCATCGGCCTGAACACGGCTCATATACAACCCATGCGGCCGCAGCTTGCGAAACACCGGAGAAGCAGCCCGCGCCACCCCCGCTCCCAGCGCGATCATCACCAGTCGAGCCCGCGCCGGAGCCCGCGCCGGCACAGCCTCCGCGAGAGCCGCTCCAAGCCCCTCCGCCGCCGTGCGGAACGCATCCATTTGCTGCGAGCTCCACAGCCACGCCGTCATCTGCTCCACGCCCGGCCCCGGACTCCGCACCCAGCCCGCCTGCTCCAGCGTGTCCGACACCTTCAGCTCCGCAAAGCTCCGCAGAAGCGCATCCAGCGCCGCATCTTGTAACCCCGCGAGATACATCATCTGCGCGTCCAGCCGCCTCCGCTCCGCCGGCATCTTCCAGTCGTAGCTATGCAGCTCCCGCAGAAGCACCAGCAGGTAAGGCAGCGGAAGACGCTCGAGCAGCCCCAGGCGCCCGGTAGCCGCCGCCCGCGCCTCCGGCGGATAGCTCGCGAACTCCGAGGCCTCCAGCCTCCGCCGCGCCATGGCTACAGCACCTCCCGCAGCACGCTGCCCCGCGCATACGTCGGAGAAAATCCCAGCATCGCCCCCAGCGTAGGCACCAGATCCAGCGAATCCACCGGCCGATTCACCACCGCGTTCTGCCGCGCGCCCGGACCCAGCACCATCATCCACGTGGTGCGCGACAGCGCGTCCCCCGTGCGATGGTGCTGAAACCCGTTGCCTCCCGGATCGGTGTCGGAGTCCCGCCCAAAATCCGGCAGCACGAAGAGTGTGGTCCGGTCCTTGTACTCGGGATCCGACTGGATCGCCCGCCATATCTCCGCGCACAGCCGGTCCGAGCGCCGGATGCCTTCCAAATACAACGAGAAAGCCCCCGAGTGCGCGATGTCGATATCGTGCAGCGTGATCCACAACAGCCTCGGCGAGAGCTGCTGCATCAACCGCCGCGCGATGAACACGGAAAGCTCGTCCGGGCTGCCCAGGCTCTTCGCATGTGCGGTGAAGTCCTCCACCGACAGCTTCAATATCTCCGCCGTGCGATGCAGCTCCTCCCCTCCGCCCGGCAGCTCCGTGGCCACCGGAGACTCGTAGTTGTCCCGCAGCAGATGCTCGTAGTCCACCCCGGAGGAGCTCTTCAAAGCCGCCGCCAGCAGCTGCTTCGGCAGAATCACCTGCGCCCCAAATCCCGGACCGAAGCCCCGCCGGTCGCTGCTCCCCAAACAGTTGAAGCCGTTGCTCGGAGCCACCACCCACGCCTCCCGCGCCGGCTGCCGCAGGTCCCGCCGGAAGTACTCGAACACCGTCGGATGTTCCGGAGGCGTCAACGCGAAGTTGTTCAGCGTCTCGTACGCCCCCGTAGCCAACGACGCCGTCGCCACATAATGCCCCAAAATCCCATGATTCACCACCTGCGTGAAGAAGGTCGCCTGCGGGATCAGCTCCGAGAGAAGAAGAGGAATATTCTCCTGCCCCTCCGGCGCGAACGTCTCCTCATCC
>CAXTPY010000066.1:0-11064 GCA_964246195.1 uncultured Acidobacteriaceae bacterium
AAAATGGGGAACTCATCCGGGAAGAAGTGTCCGCTCCCGGC
Source organism: uncultured Acidobacteriaceae bacterium (assembly GCA_964246195.1). Classification (GTDB taxonomy): domain Bacteria; phylum Acidobacteriota; class Terriglobia; order Terriglobales; family Acidobacteriaceae; genus Edaphobacter. Next base: position 42 of record CAXTPY010000066.1, read on the forward strand.
GCACGACTGCGGAAGAACCGTTGCGCTCAGGCCATGAGTGTGTGTGAAGAAACGAACTTTCGCGTCCGTCGGATCGAGGATGGAGTCGCCCAGATGGTCGAGGACGAAGTCCAAAACCATGAGACGGCACTTGATCTGCGCGTCTCCCTTCAGGCGGCGGTGCTGCGAAGCAGCCAGCCCGACTGCCATGTACACCTCTTTCGAGGCGAGATGGTAAACAAAGCGGGCCTGCCCACAGGCAATGCTTTGCAGATGACCAAGCGCGGTGGCCCCGCGCAGGAGTTGCTCCGCAATGGCCCAGCGATTCCGGTGAACGAAGCGCCCATACTGACGGCGCAGGAAGTAGCCGGAATGCAGGGCGACCAAGTACAGGAACGCGCTCTCGCGTTCCGTGTAGCCCACAGACTCCAACATGGGAATAGGATCATAGTTAAGCATCAGAGGTCGAGAATGTCCTGCATCAGGTCGTGGTCGTCTTCGATCTTTGCGGTAAGGGTCGCGCGGTCCGACGTGGATGCGTAGTTGCGAAAACCGGCCTGCGCTTTCGAGCGCAGATGACCGGCGTGATACGCGGCGGTCAAAACTTCGATGTCTTCATGGCCGGTGCGTGAACCCTGGTCGGGGTCCTGGTTGTTGTCCAGCTTGCGGTCGAACTCGATCCGCGCATCGGGGATCTGGATGCGGCCATTGATGAAAGGCAGCTCCAGCCGCTCCGCGACCTGCCGTCTGATGTCGGTGATATCGCGTTTGGGGTCGGCTTTGCGCTCGGCGTAAATCGCTTTGTGCACCTGGGCCTTGATCTCAAAATCGAGCTTCACCCGCAGGTTTGTGCCGCCCTTTTCCGCGATCTTCTCTGCCTCTTTGCGGTAGGCGCAATAGATCAGCGAGGCATGCTCCAATTCGCGCGGCTTGACGAATCCGGCATAGATGGCCTGTTCCTTCGGAACTTCGCCGCTCGTTCGCAGCCAAGCGCGACCGTCTTTGGTCCGCGTGGCGACTTCGACCCGTTCAATATGACGCCGCTTCCCATCGCGGCGCAGATTGATATGGCGGGTGACGACCAGACCCTTCGAGCGCAGATAGCGCAGGTCCTCCTCCAGCTTGCGGCCTTTGCCGTCATATATGGTGTCGGCCATGTCCGCAGTGCGGACAACGCGGAAGCGACCCAGCTCCAGCATGCTACTGCGTTCTTCCGGCCTGAGTTGCAAACCGATGGTTTGTGATGGAATGCGGTTCCGTTGCGTGCGTCTGGGGTCCGAAATCTGGCGCGAGTCCAGGACTTCGTGGTGATGTGCCGGAACTTCCCGTCCCTGGCGCAGAGGCGCGGAGTGTGAACTGCGCGGCGGCTGGTGATTCAGGCGGTACTGCCCGGCCCGTTCCGCCAGCGTTTGCAAGCGACGTAGAATCGGATGCGATTCCACTTCCTTCGGAACACTTGTGTCCTCCAACCTCGGCACGCTGGGCACGATCTCGCGGCGTCGGGGAAGATCGTGCGGAATATCGAAATTCACGGACGCACCTCTCCGTCATCGCCGTGCTGCCCAATCTCAGCCGGGAATTTCATCGCAGTCTGGGTGCTCACGGACTTTGCGGTGCGCTTCTTCCTGCGCTCACCGGTGGGAGAAGGCGAGGACGTTTCTTCAGAGACTGGCGATGTCTTTGGCTTCAGGCCGACGGCGCGTCGCACGTCGTAGTCGGCTACACGGGTGAATTTATTCATCTCTTTTTCTGCAGCTTCTCGTAGCTTGCGGATTTTGGCGACAGGGTCGGGTGTGCGTTCCATAAATTGGTCGTCATGCAGCATGGGCTTATTCCTCCTCGTCTTCCCCGAAGCGCGAAGAATTTCTTCCGACAATTCGCTCTGGCCGGTGTGGATTTCTCGGTCGAGGTGCCGGAGCTTGCGGCCGGTATCGCGCAGGAAAAACTTGCGCTCGATCCAGATGGTGAGACCGAGAATGTTGGCGAACAGCAGAGCGCAGTAGAGCGAGATTGGCCGCAGGTACGCATGCACGATCAGGCTGCGCCACGGCGCGAGGAAGCGCAGCTCGTGCATCAACCCAAAGCCGAGCGCAAGAAAGGTCAGCGTGGCGACGAAGACGGCATTGGCAATCATCACGTTCCCTTCCGCCGCAACCCGCTAGGGGCTGAGCGGCAATTCCAGAGAAACTGCGGAGAGGATTTCTCCTCTCCGCAAAATCTTGCAGCGCGGGCTATGCGTCCTCACCCTCGTCGACGCCGATGGATGGGATCTCTAGCCGACGGATCGTGAGTGCGTGGACTTCATAGGTGGATTGCGTGACTGGGAACCGCTCGCCAGCGACCGTGATACTGCGGTCATGATCGGAGCGGTGCAATTCGCCGGTGACCTCGATGTATTCGCCCAGCTTCATGCCGCGCGAGAAACCGCAGAGGAACGGGCCGGGGCAAATAACCCGATACCATTCCGTGTGCGGCATCCATTCGCAGGTCTGCTTCTTCCAGGTGCCGGACGCAATGCCCAGCACCAGGACCGCGAAGGAGTCATGCCGGATGTGGTCCGGGGCGGGAGCCTCAGCATTCCTGGCGAGAAATCCGCGCAAAGTGACGACGTTTTTGAAAATGTTCATGATTGCGCCTCCTTCCGAAGAAGGAACGCCGCTTACGCGGCGTCCTCCTCCGTGACGGAATCGGCGTCAGGATTGCCGTTCGGTTCAGGCTGCGCCAGCTTTCTGACGATGCTGGCGCGTATCTCCCAACCCCGGCGCTTGACCGTGGCCTTCTTTTTGCCTTCGCCGACTTCAGCATCGAATTCGGTCGAGCGCAACTCCCCTTCGATCTGGACGTAGTCGCCCTTCTTCAGGTTCTTCGCGTACTCGGCAGGCTTGGCAAAACAGACGATACGGTGCCATTCGGTGTGGTTCACCCACTGCTTCGCCTGCTTGTCCTTGTAGCCGGACTTGGTGGCGAGCGACAGGACCACGAGGGTGTTCTGCTGTTTGGTTGCAAAGTTCTGGGCATCCTTGCCGATGTAGCCCTTCAGAGTGATTTTGTTTTCGTAGAGTGCCATGTCATTTCTCCTGTTTGTATTTGCCCGGATTGCCTCCGGGACACTCTTGCACGAAGTGACGCGAGTGTGCCCCGCTCCCAAGGCCGAGATGTGCTTTCTGCGGAGGCTCCGAAGAAAAAATCTCGCCCGCCAGGGCCGCAGCCGCAGGGAGATTTTTCTTTGGAAACCCAGACCCGAAGGGCGTTCGCCGTGGCGAACGAAGCAGAACATCGAAGTGCCGCCGGGCGCGGGACAAGCACCGAGCGAGTGACTGGAGGTGAGCAGGGAAAATACGGGAGAATTGGCGCTCTATGGAAACGCATGACTGGAGGGCATCGATCAAAGGATGCCTATGCCAACGGACAGGAGAGGAACCATGCTTCGTCGCCTGCCACTTTCCCGGCCGCAAAAGCAGAGAATGAATGGGCCACACATTCCGCATCTCCGCATCGCCTTCGCCTTGCCATGCGAAGGACCTGTTTCCGGGCGACGGAGTGGAAGACAGGTTGCACAGCGTTCGCTCTCGGTCGGCATGGCCGAAGACGCCACGCTCCTTTTGCGGTTGAGAGATATGCGCCAGCATCTTCCGAACTTGCGCATGCCGGTTCACGGCAACCTCCGCATGCCGGTCTCACGGAGGATGGTATCGACCGCAAAGATGCGTTCCCCGATCCAGCGCATGACCGGGACAGCCATCGAATTGCCGAGCGCCCGGTAGCGCGGACCATCGGCTGCCAGCCTGCCGCGATACTCGACCAAGGTGTAATCGTCGGGAAACCCTTGCAGGCGTTCGCACTCGCGCGGGGTGAGTCGCCTCACGGCCATCTGCGAATGCAACAGGTTTGGAGGTCCGTCGCTGGTATCGGAGCTATCGACCTGTTTACCATAGGAAGCCGTCAACGGAGCGGCAACAGCAAGCTGACCCTTGCCGTTGGCGTGACTCGCGTCATGGCACATGTCACGTAGCGTCGGCGCGATCTCATCGGCGTCTGCACCGTCATCTTTAACGGAAAAAGCGAGTAACTGTTCGTGCTGCCGCCGGAGGCCGCGCACAGGCTGGCCGTGTCGGAAAGGTGTGGCCACGATCCGCCCTCGCGTCCGCGCAGGTTGAACGCCACGGCCTGGCTGTTGGTCCGCTCCAACGTGTGCGCGATGTTGTCAGAAAACCCATGACCGTTCGACTGCGTATGCGCCGTGCAAATGGCGATGGGGATGAGAGGACTTCCGCGCCCGGTTCCATCCTCGCTGGCATCGAATCCATCGGGGCAGAGAGAATGCGCGATCATCGTTTCCGTTTCGAAGTCCTGTCGTCCCATGCCACCGGCATTCAGGCAACGGGATATTTCGTCTGTGGATGAAAGAATGCCGACTCCTAATTGATTGCGGATGAAGCCGTCTTTGCATCCAGCATCGAGAGTGGCTGCGGTGTCGGTGAAGCGACCGCCAGCAGGGCCGACTGCAACGCCCACGGCAACTCCTTGCCGCGTTTCTCGGCGCGGCGGAGGATGCCCCGACAGGCACGCGCGCTCAAGAAGTACCGCTGCGGCAGCTCGCCAGTCTCCAAGATGTCCGACAACGAAGACGCGACGCCGTCGCTGGGGTACTCCGAAATGTTCAGCGTTAAGAACTCTGTAGGCGACCCCATACCCGAGTTCGACCAGCAGGCCGAGGTAGGTTCCGAACGTCCGTCCGCCGTCAATCGACAGGACGCCGGGGACGTTCTCCCACACCAGCCATAGGGGGCGGAGCCGATCAGCAAGCCGAGCAAACTCAAGGGTGAGGTTGCCACGCGCATCATCCAGTCCCGCTCGCTTACCGGCGATGGAGAAAGACTGGCAAGGTGTTCCTCCGGCCAGAAGGTCGATTGTTCCGACATCGTTCGCTCCTATGCGGGTGAAGTCACCGGCGTTGATGACGGCACCGTCGGCAGGCAGAGCAATGACATTGCGAATGGCTGCCGCGCGTTGCTTTGCCCCTATGCGCGAGGCAGCATGGTACGACTCGGCATGAAAATAGGCCGCGAGGCGCTATAGCGCGAGCGCAGCTACCAGCAGCAGAAGGGATCGATCTCGGCAAACATTGCGGGCTGCCAGCCCAGCGGCTGCCACGCAACCGAAACCGCTTCGATGCCTGAGCAGACGGAGAGATATTTCATGCCGCGCTCCGTACCTTCGATCCGCGCTTCTTTCGGCAGAGGAACCGCAGGGAGGAGAGGATGTGCGCCATCGTGGTGTTGCGGCCATAGAGCACCATATCGACATAGCGCACTGGGCAAGGTCCCCGGCGCGGTCAACCAGAAGCAACGGGAGATGATGCACATCACTTTCAAGGAGAAGATGAATCAACCGCCCGGCTGGATCGGCTTGCTGTGCGTGCATCAACACACAGCAGGCAAGGGTGGCATTCTGGCTTCTGGCGAGAGCCATCGCATCCTGTATTTCGCGGACAGCAGCGACATCGTAATTGTGCAGGCGCAGCGCGAATGCCGTAGCCGACAGCAACTCCGGGTCGGCGCAGTAGAGCAGGATGGGTCTTTTCGCTCGCATGGTGTCAGTTCCCGAATGCCTGGTCTTCGCGGCAGTAGGTGATGACGAGACCGAGCGGGTTGGTCAGCAGCATCTGGTTCGGCACTTCGTCGCGGAAGCTGTACACGACATTTGCTGTCCAACGTTCGCGTCGTTGTTCGTCGATATTGCCGGGAGCGCGGAAGATTTTGTCGAAATCGATCTCGGCGCGATAGGGCGCCTGGCGCAGGTCTTCCAAGACCACCGAGTGGATTTCGATATCGATGTTCGGCTGCGAGGGATCGAGCAGAAATGATTCGAGCGTCTTCGTCTTCTGGAAGCGTTGGATCGTCGCGCTCTGGAGTTGGTTCGAGAAGAAGCTCAACGACCCGGCGAAATCCCGCTGCAAGGTCGCATGGTTGCGTCCGTAGTACAACCCAGCCCACTGCGCGAGTAATATTTGCTGACGCGGTCGATGGGAATCTTGGCGAAATCGTCATACTGCATCACCTGGCCGCGCCCAGAATCTGATACAGAGATGATGAGCGGCCTCAATCGAAGCGCAGCACTCTGCGTGCGGTAGAAGAGCGCCAACAAAGCGAGCGCGACGACCGAAAGCACCAGCAGGGCCAGCTTGAACTAGGTGTTGGTCACCACCGGCTCGGCGTAGAGTTCCAGATACTTCCGCCCGGCATCGGTAATTGTAAGTGCGTTTTTCTCTGACATGGTTAGTTCCCCATCGGGTTGACCCACGTTCCGGCGCGGCCGCTCAGAATGGCCCCGGTCAACTCCGGTATCTTGAACAACCCGAAGATGCAGACAAACAAGGTCACGATCAACGCGGGCAGGACAGTGAACGCATTCGAGATGGAGATTGGCCCGATGACGCCGAGCAGCGCCAGCAGGACTTTGGCGAAGATGAAAATGAAAGCGCTGGCGATGACCTGGTAGAAACTGAAGCCAAGGAATGCCTTGAACCATCCCCAGAACAGGAAATCGAGCTTGGGCACGATAAAGAATGGGATAAAGATCGGCCCAATCAGAACGCAGACGGCGCTGGCAACTAGCCCATACGCAATGACGGCGAAGGCCACGGCCTGCATCGCAGCCAGAGCAATCGCAATGACCAGGAACGTCAGCGTTTCATGGAAGTCGAACTCGCCGGGAGGCTGGCCGAGTTGTTCTTCGGCATGGGTGACCGCGTCGGCGATCACCTGCGTCTGGTTCGATTCGATCTGCCCGGACGACTGCAAGGCTTGCTGGGTGATCAACTCGCTGAAGCTGTACCCCATCCCCGGGATGGGCGCGGAGTAGTACGTCAGCATGCCGAGGCCGAAGGAGATCGCCAGCAGCAGGTTAGCGAACTGGCCGAAATGAAAGCTGCCGTAAAAGCCCTGCGCGGTTGAGAGCGCATTCTGGATGCCGAACCCCGTGATCATGATGACGGCGAGGCCGCGAAACATATCGAGACCCATCGTCTGAATTACGGGACTGTTGGTCGCGAGCAACTGGCCGATGCCTGGTTGAGAAACGTAAAAGGGTTCGGTTACATAGTCTGTCCTTCGGCTCAATGTCCATTCGGGCTGAGTGAGGTCGCGTGCAAGGAATCGCTCACCCCACCGGTGATCTGCTGCATGGTGTTGCGGAAATTCTGCTGAAAGTAAATGGCTTCATTGATGGCCCGGTTCTGGGTGTCGATTTGCTGTTTCTGAGCGACGAGTTGTTGCTGGACCGAAGCAGCGAGAATCTGGTTGGTGTCCTGCTGCGAATGGATCTGCAAGAGCGTTGCCGTATTGATCTTGCCCAGCAGCGCATTCTGAGTCTGTTGGCTGGGGTCGGTGGAATAGATATCGGCATCAAGGTTCGCCAGCTTTTGCGATAGCGCCTCCGAGTCCGAGCGGATCGTGCCGAGGGTGGCAAGCGTAGTGGTTGTCGTTCCCTGCGCGAGTTCGGAGGTGGCGTACTGGTGCTGGATGGTGGCTTGCGTGGTGGCATCCTGCGTGGCCAGGCTGCCGCCCGGGTAACTCTGCACTTGCACCACGGCATCGCGATATCCTTGCGCAGCCTGGGCAGGCGAGCCGAGATCGAGCGCATTCATCCATGCCGAGGTTTTGCCGTAGGTGTTGGGAGCGGACAGGTTCGTCCATTGCGAGACTTGCGACTGATAGCGCACGGCCAGATTCTGCGGCATCCGCGACATCTGGTATGCGAGGTTGTACGCGGAGATGACCTGGTTGCGGGTCTCGACCGCCGTGGTGTACATCTGCTGGAGTTCGCCGAATTCCTCGACGGCCTCGCCGAAATTCGAGGCGTCGAAGACGGCAAACTGCGCATGCGCCGCAGGCGCGAGCAGAGTGGCAAGCGAGAAAATAAGACAAAGAATCTTGACTGGCTTCATAAGAAATATCCTTTCCTTCAATCGCTATTGCGAATGCGGTTGGTGCTTTCTGACTGGGACGGCGCGGACGACTGGCCGGTGTCGGCACCGGCAGCAGCCCAACGTGCATTGCCTGGGGCCAACGCGGGCATAATGCAACGGCGACGGTTTCGGTGGCTGCAGGGGTTCCCCGCAGCCCGTTGCGAGACAGACAGCGCAGAGAATGGCAAGAAGTATGCGCATCAGAAATCTCCCGGCATGGTGTGGTTTTCATAGGCTGGCAGCAGCATGTCCTGCGTCAGATAGACCTTGATGCGATGGCCCTCGCGGATCGTAATTGTCGGCAGAATGTTGATGAAGCGGTCGAGAACATTCGCGCCCGACTGCGACAGGCTGGAGGCCACGCCCTGCTCATACATGGACGGTCCGCTGATGTTGTAGCCGCTGCCATAGGTTGTGGCCTCGACAGCGCCTGAGATAATGCCAAGCGCAATCGAGGCACCGAAGATTTGCAAGTAATGGTTGTTCACATGATCGGATAGGACGATGGCCCCGGCCTGATCGAGACCGTGGAACTGGTCGAGATCGACCAAATAACCATCGGGCATGAGCATGCGATGGAAGCTAACGGCCAGCCTGCGCTGGCCGAAGCCCGAGACCTTCTGGACATCGCCCAACAGAAAAGTGCCGGCGGGAATCAGGACATGCTGTCGGTCCTGGCTGTAGACGGGGTTGGTGACCATGACCTTGACGGGCCCGGCGAAGTCACCGACCAGCCGGTTCAATAGCGCGGTATCGAGAATGGTTCCCTCGAATAGCACATACGGTTGGCGTGCGCGGAGTTCAGATTCACTTCGGGCGCATGCGAAGTGGCTGCTGAAGTCTGCTTTGTATTCGGAACAGCATTCGGCATATTGCCTCGCATCGGTTGCGACTGAAGTGCTGCTGGAGCAGGAGCACTATCCGTGCTGGTTCGGGGATTCTGCTCCCACGGACTGCGGGCGACGCTGTTATGTGGCGTATTGACATCAGGTGTCACGAGATTCGAGGCGAAGCGGGACTTGAAAGCCAGCGCCTTCTCCGCATCTGCTATGGGGTCGCGGGGTGGCTGGGTGTCCATCGGTCTTTATCTATCCATAGCCGTGACGGTTCCATTCTTTCCGCCCGGTGGGAGATCTGCATCCCCGGTCGATTCTTGGGCTATTTTCCGCAGTGCTTCCACCTGCCGTTGTTTCGCTGTCAGGTCCTGCTCAAAGCGTTCGATATTGCGCTGATTTGCCTCCGACGTCGGAGTGGTGGACACAGGCGGGACCATTTTCGCCGCTGGTTTGGCAGGGTTCTTCGAGAACAGCACCGCCATCAGGATCAACACCGACAATCCGGCGATCAGGTAGAGCGTCATCACCATCGCGCGATGCATCAGGTTGCCAGTCGCGTCGATTAGACGGGCGACTTCTTCCTGGCTGAGCACGGTCGGCAGACGCTTGTGCTGCTTCGGAAACGGGATCGCATCGGGCAGGTAAGGCCGACGCAGCGTCTTGACGAACAGGAATCGCAACGCTGCTGTCCGTCCTTCGATGGTGCGCGGGGAGAGCTTGCGATCGCGAAATAGATGGACCTGGTAGTCGCGTATGTGGTCGGGTCCAAGCTGTTCGGGAGAACGACGGAAGTGCCGGGCAAACTCCTCGACCGCGTGGACGTAAGACCGCACGGTGTTCGGAGAGTAGTTACGGCGTTGAAGTTCGTCGAGCATCAACTGGCGAAGATGGGTCACAGGGGAATCCTCCTTATGACCCACACGCTAAACCCAGTCGCCGCCCAGACCGCCACCACTGCAGCATCCGCCGCGCCAGCGGCTTAGTTCAAACGTTAGGACCCTATCAGGGCTGCCCCGTGGAGGAGGCTAGAAGTTGCTGGGCTGTCTCTCGGGGCAGTTTTGATAGGGTCGTTTGAAGGAAGCCGGTGGCGTGGCGGATGCGGTGAGGGGCTATGGGATTTGAATGAGCGATCCCGGCCGTGACTGCGTCTTTTCCTGAGCTCTGCGAAGTCTCGAAGGCATGGGATGTTGCGACGTGACCACAGCAAGGATCTGTTCGGTAGCTGAAGCGGGTCGGTTCTGAGGCTGTTTCGATATGAGTGAGCGCGAGGATGCGTCGCGTGCGTGAGCACAGCTTGAGCAGACCGGGTTGAGAGCGGGCTTGGTCATGATGGTTCAGGAACTATCGAGCCGGGGCTTGATCGGTGCGGTACTCGGCGGCGCAGACAGAAGCTGGAGACTGGTGAAGCGTTCGATCACAAGCATGAGCTCAGAACAGAGCGGGCACTTGATCTGAGCTGTGGGCGCGGGCTGTGGTGGTGGAGCGGCGGCGTTGAGCAGCACGCGGCAACGCAGCAGCGAAGCGGACCGCTTGCGGTTGGCGAAGAGGCCGAAGTGGCGGATGCGGACCAGGCTCTTGGGCAGAACGTGGATGAGGAAGCGTCGCAGGAACTCGTCGGCTGAAACGGTCATGATCTTCTGCTTGCTGCCAGCTGCGTAATCCTTCCAGCGGAAGGAGACACGGTCATCCTTGAAGCTGACCAGGCGATGGTTGGAGATGGCGACGCAGTGGGTGTAGCGTGCGAGGTAGTTGAGGACGTGATCTGCTCCACCGAATGACGGCTTGGCATAGACGACCCAGTCCTTCAAGAAGAGCTGCCTGAGGAAACGCTGGAAGCGTTCCGGTGCTGCGAATTCCTTGTGTTGTCGACCGGCAACGACTATCGAGCGCTCCAAAACTCGCCTGCCGCATAGAGCAGGGGTGGAAAAGACGCCTTCGGCTTGGAAAGCGCTTCGCCCTTTCCACTTTCCCACCCCACGGCGGCGGCTGAACAAGTTTACCCACCAAGGTCTGCATCGGAACAGTCAAGACGAAAGAACAGTCCCAACGGCGTGCCGGAAACCTATCGTCAGAAATGGTCTTCCAAGACCGCTCCGTTTATTAGGAACGGCACGCGCGCAACTCATCATGGCCAGGAAACTCGTTTCCACTCAAAGGCCGAATACATTTGCGCAGACTTGTCTCTCGTCACACGCTTTTCCCTTGCAGTTCGACGGCGGACCATACATTCTGAGGGGAC